>NZ_OY781091.1:3442500-3790000 GCF_963676275.1 uncultured Cohaesibacter sp.
TCTCGCCCAGCGGACAGAGGCCATCGAGAATGTCCTCAACAACTTCACCTCGATCATTGCCAGCACCCTGAGCACTGCCGAAGGCCGCGCCCGCGATGTCGGCATGCTGCTCAGCCAGAGCACCGAAGGGGTGTCCAAGGAAGTCATGGACCAGTTGGAGCAGCTGCGCATCAATGCAGCCTCCGAAGGACGCAGAGCCGCCGAATCCATCCGCGCCGTTCAGCGCGAGATGAGCGAGGAAATGGCCCAGTCGATGTCCGACGCCAATGCCCGCTTCGAGAAGGCGACGCAGGATATCCGCTCCATCACGCAGGAGATCAAGCGCGATCTGGATGTCACCCGTGCCGAACTCAAGCAGGGTCTGACCGAACTGCCGACCGAAACCCGCGAGGCAACCGGAGCCATGCGGCGCGTGGTATCCGAACAAATCGATGCTCTCAAGGAACTGTCCCGCGTGGTACAGCGCCATGGCAACATGTTCGATACCGTTCCCGCTTCCGAGCGCTCCAGCCAGCAGCGGGCAGCCTCCGCTCAGGGTGGTGGACAGCAGCGCGCAGCTGCACCGGTCCAGCAGCCTGCACGCCAGCCGGAGCCGCAACCCAAGCAGCAGGCAAGCAACTATGCGCCACAAAGCGCCAGAGATGAGCAAGAAGGTCGTTCCGGCGGCTGGGTCTCCGATCTGCTGCGCCGCGCTTCCCAGCCAGAGGACAATATTCCTCAGCCCGGCGATGCCGAAGCTCTGGCTCCGATTTCCAAGGATATCATCCGCGGTATCGACGCCAACAATCAGGCCGACGCATGGGAAAGCTATCGTCGCGGCGAAGGCGGAAGCTTCACCCGCCGCCTCTACACCTTGAAGGGTCAGCAGACCTTTGAGGATGTCCGCATGCGCTACCAGCGCGACACGGATTTCCGCAACACGGTCAATCGTTATGTCGGTGATTTCGAACGCATCCTTGATGACATTTCCAGAAAGGACCGCGACGGCTCAACGACGATGAGCTACCTGACCTCTGATACCGGCAAGATCTATACCATGCTTGCCCATGCCAGCGGCCGTCTCGGCTAAGAGTGGAATCAAACGACGGGGAGAATGGGCGTCTGCGCCCTCCCCGCCAACATTTGAAAAGCCTGACTTGAAGCATACTGACTTAAAGAGTTGTGGCTTGAAAACGCTGAAAAATTGGTTTTGAGATTGTCGCAATCTCAGCCACAACAAACAAAAAAAGGGTGCCCCACTAGGGAGCACCCTTTTTCAATTCCAGACGCGGGTAAAGCCACCCTCGTCTCTTAATCTCGCATACCACCTTCAGAGAAGGAGAGGCCCTTAGCTGAACTGGGCGACACGGTCACGCAGATCAAGCGGCTCTTCCTCATCCATGTCGTCATCATTGAGCGCTTTTTTGAAAACATCAGCCTCATTGAAGAGATCTTCGTCATCTTCAACCATGGCGGAAAGCGCCAGTTCATCCTCTTCTTCACTGGATGCTTCTTCCAGAACAGGCGTCTCTTCCTTATCCAGACTGTCGAAAATATCGCCCTGAGCAGCTTCACCAAAGCCAGCATCCATCACGGCGTCCGCATCGACAGTCACCAGATAGTCTGCGGCATCGCTATCGCTCTCCGCTTCTGCTTCAGTTTCCGCTTCGGCTTCGCTGGCCCAATCCAGATCCTGCATATCCATGACATCGGATTCGACATCAACGACGTCCACATCCGCTTCAGCAACCATTTCAGCCGCGGCCTCTTCAGCAGGGGCTTCCATTTCGCCAGCCATGTCCATTTCGCCGGCCATATCTTCTTCGCCGGACATGTCAATTTCGCCGGACATGTCAATTTCGCCAAGATCGTCCGCTTCGCCAGACATGTCCATCATGTCATCATCCGAAGCCACGGCTTCTTGTGCGGCTTCTTCTACCTCTTCAGCCTCGATGTCCATAATATCGGCGTCTTCAGCCTCGGCTTCGATCACCTCGGCATCCATGACATCTGCAGCTGTATCAAACAGCGCATCGGCATCGTCCTGGCTCATTTCGGCAGAGAGATCACAGTCCGCCTCGGCAGGCTCCTCGACGGTTTCGGCTGCATCAGCAGCATTGTCGAACAGCGCATCAACATCGCTCTGGTCGGACTGGTCATTATTGTCGAACAGGGCATCCACATCATTCTGGTCGGCCTGCTCATAGAGATCCGGTGCGTTGAACAAGTCATCAACGTCATCCTGCCCGACGCCCTCGCCTTCAAGCTGAGGACCATTGAGCAGATGCGCATCCGGGCGCGTATCATGGCGTCTGTGGTCATGCTGATCCACTTCGACACTCTCGGATTCGAATCCCCAGATATCGATCATGGAATTGATGCGGCTTTCCACATAGCGCATCGCGTCCACAATTTTTCTGATCCGCTGACCGGTGAGATCCTGGAAGGAGCAAGCCATATAGATGTTGGTGGCTTCCATATCCAGTTCATCGCATTTGTCGCTGTCAGCGCCCATCTCACGCAATGTCCAGGCGAATTCCTGAATCTTCTCCGCAGCGCCCAGAATATCTCCGGTCGCACTTTCGGTTTGGGAAACAATGGCATCCAGCTCGACTGTCGCGCGTTCGAAGCGCTCGGCTCCCTCATTGTCCTCATGCTTGATCTGGGCGATCTCGGTCTTGGTGCGCTCGATGGCATTGGCCATATCGGCCAGATCCATCCGCACCTGATGCATCAGGGAAGAGGGCGCGCGTTCGCGTACGATCGTTTTTTCCAGTTTATCGATCGCCGTCAATAGAGTATCTGTATCTGCATTACGATTTCTACGGGCATATTCAGCCAGAAACCAGCGACCTCTCGCAGTTTCCATCACGGCGGCTTCAATCGCCAGATAGTCCTCTTGTCGCAGTGGTGTAGGTGGCATTGGTTTGCTGCTCATGGTCCAGACCAAATTCCTATCTTCTTTGGCGCGAATCACGCTCGATATACGCATTCTCACTGGCTGATGCTACAGGCCAAATCTTAACGCAATTTTACTTTTTAGCAGGCAAATCGGTGATGCAGGCTCCATACCAGCAAAATTACGCGATCAGAATGTCCCTTTTTTATGCCGGATTCTTCTTTCCTTTCGGCATTTATGTGCCATTTTTCGGGATATGGCTGAAGAGTCTCGACTTCGGACCGGAAGAAATCGGATTGGTGTTAACCATACCGATGATTGCTCGCGTGCTGTTTACCCCCTTCATGGCTGCCATATCCGACCGGATCGGCGACCGCAGGCTCGCCTTGCGCCTCTATTGCAGTTTCTATGGCTTCAGCTTTGCACTGATTATGCTTAACGACAGCTTGATCTGGATCGCTTTAGTTATGGCGCTATCACATGTCGCGCAAAGTGCTATTGTCCCGGTCGGAGACTCTCTGGCACTGGCCGGCACCCGTCGCTTCGGGCTCGATTATGGCCGGATGCGCAGCTCGGGAACCCTTGCCTTCCTCGCTGCCAATCTGGCAGGAGGCCTGTTCATGCAGGAATTCGGAGCCAACAAGCTGATCTGGCTTCTGGTGCTGGGCAATATGCTGCATATCCTGTTTTCCATCTCCCTGCCGATCGATCCGCGCCGGATAGACAACAAGGCTCTGACCAGCGGGACGAGACTGGACTGGGACCAGCTCAAACAATTCGGTCAAAGCTGCTTCTGGGTCATCCTGATCGCCGCCTCCCTGCTTCAGACCTCGCACAGCATGCTTTATTCCTTCTCGGCAATTTACTGGGAAAAGATAGGTATTTCTGCCAATATGACAGGCATCCTCTGGTCCATGGCTTCCGTCGCCGAGATCATCCTGTTTCGCTATTCCAAAAAGATCTCGGCAAGGGTCGACTGGAAGGCCCTGTTGATGATTGCCGCACTGGTCGCAATCATTCGCTGGGCCACCTTCCCACTCGAATTGCCAACCTATGGATATTTGCTGCTGCAGTTTCTGCATGCAGGCAGCTTCGGCTGCGCCCATCTTGGCACCATGTTTTTCATCAATGAAATTGTCGATGATGAACTTTCCGGCACGGCGCAGGGCATCTACACCATGCTGACCGGTTTGCTTTCGGCTCTGGCCACCATGGCCTCCGGTTTTCTTTATGCCGAACTGGAAGGCGCAGCCTTCCTGTCCATGAGCATCATTGGCCTTCTCGCCGTCATGCTTCTCCTCGCCAGCCGATGGCTCCCCACGCCACGCATCCGTGTAAATATCTAGCGAGACCACAAACGGAAAAGAAAAAGCTAAATTTCCCTCTCACCAAATCCATGTTTTTTCTGTATAAAGAGCGTGAAATCAGGCTTGCGTCTGGATCAAGGGATTCCGGATTTATTATTATTTGCTCGATTCTTTTTGCGGCAGGCCCTTTTCGTCAGGCCTCCATTCAGAAGTAACAGGCAATCAAACAAGGCAAATGCGCAATATGGCTCCACAGGGATCAGACTTTGTCGCCGAAGGGCGACCTCCCCTCCTGAGGGCCGATCAGCTGAAGCCGTCTGACATTCTGTGCCTTTCCGGCAGCTGGACCATCGAGACACTGAAGGAAGCCGACCATCAGGTCGACGAAATCCTGAAAAGCCCGGCCAGCTATCGCCAACTAGATCTGTCCGGCCTGAACTCACTGGACACGTCCGGTGCCTGGATCATCATTCGCCTGTTGCGTGGCCTGAAGCTGCAATTAAGCGATGCCACGCCCATCAACCCGGATCATGTTTCTCTTTTTGAAGCGGTGGCCGAAACCAATCAGACAGTGCCCCAGTCTCTGCCTGAGCAGGGTTTCTTCATCTCCACCTTTGAGAAAACCGGCAAGGATGTCGTCGAGATATATAAAGACATCAGGATTCTGGCCTATCTCACGGGCGAAATCGTGACCTGCCTGCTCAAAGGCATTTTAAAGCCGCGCAGTCTGCGCTTCACCTCCATTGTCCATCACATGGATCATACGGGGCTGAAGGCGGTTCCCATCGTGGCGTTGATGTCCTTTCTCGTCGGAGCCATCGTTGCCCAGCAGGGTGCCTTTCAGTTGCGCCAGTTCGGCGCCGAACCCTTTGTCATCGATCTGGTCGGCATTCTGGTCTTGCGCGAGGTCGGCATTCTGTTGACGGCCATTCTGGTCGCGGGCAGGTCCGGCAGCGCCTTCACCGCAGAAATCGGCTCAATGAAGATGCGCGAAGAGATCGACGCCATGCGCGTCATGGGGCTCAATATCATCGAGGTTCTGATCGCACCGCGCGTCATTGCCCTGATCATTTCCCTGCCCTTGCTGGGCCTTGTTGCCAATCTCTCCGGTCTTGTTGGCGGCGGTGTGCTGCTCTGGGCCTATTCGGACATTTCGCCCACCACCTATATCAACTGGCTGCGCGATGCCGTGGCCATCAACACCTTCATGGTGGGTGTCATCAAGGCCCCCTTCATGGCCCTGATCATTGCTCTCATTTCTTGCAGCGAAGGCCTTCAGGTTGGCGGCAGCGCGGAAAGTCTCGGTCGCAGGACGACCGCTGCCGTGGTCAAGTCGATTTTCCTCATGGTCATGGTCGATGGCCTCTTTGCCATTTTCTTTGCCGCAGTGGGCTATTAAGGAACGTCGATCATGCCAGCAACCAACCAGTCGGAGCGAAATGGAATGCAGTCCCTGCAAAGCGACGCACCGCTTCTGTCTGTACGCGGACTGACGGTTGCCTTTGACGACCGCCTGATCCTGGAAAATCTGGATCTGGATGTCACACGCGGCGAAATTCTCGGCATCGTGGGCGCCTCAGGCACAGGAAAGAGCGTGCTGTTGCGCTCCATTCTCGGCCTGCTGCAGCGACAGGCTGGCCGCTTCATCCTGTTCGGACAGGATACCGCCAAACTGTCACGCGCCGAACATATGGCAATCGAGCGCCGGCTCGGAGTTCTGTTCCAGCATGGCGCCCTCTTCTCCTCGCTCACGGTGCTGCAGAATATACAGGTTCCCATGCGGGAATATTATTCGCTGCCCCAGCGGCTGATGGATGAGCTGGCCATATCCAAGCTAGAACTGGTCGGCCTGTCTCCGGAGGCTGCGCACAAATTCCCCTCCGAGCTTTCCGGCGGCATGATCAAGCGCGCAGCCCTTGCCCGCGCGCTGGCTCTGGACCCGCAACTGCTTTTTCTTGACGAGCCAACCTCCGGCCTTGACCCGATCAGCGCCGAAGAGTTCGATGATTTGATTTCAACCTTGCGAGACACTTTGGGTCTCACGGTTTTTATGGTAACCCATGATCTGGATAGTCTCAGTCAGGCTTGCGATCGCATCGCCGTGCTGGCGGAGCGGCGCGTTCTCGCCATCGGCAGCATGAGCGAATTGCAAGACAACCCGCACCCCTGGATCAAGAGCTATTTCACTGGCAAACGCGCCATCAGACAATGGGACAAGAGCTGAAACATGGAAACAAAAGCCAATTATGTGGCCATCGGCCTGTTCACCTTGATTCTGACCGCAATCGGATTCGGCTTCATCTACTGGATTGCCAGATATGACGAAACCCGCCCGACGAAAGATGTCATCGTCCGCTTCGAAGGCTCCGTTGCCGGTCTGATGCGCGGCGGCGCGGTGATGTTCAACGGCATCAAGGTCGGTGAAGTGGCAAGCCTGCAATATGACCCGAACAATCCCAGATATGTAAAGGCCGACCTGCAGGTGGATGCCGCCATTCCCTTGAAACAGGATAGCGATATCAGCCTGTCCTTTCAGGGGCTGACTGGCGTTGGTACGGTTGAAATCAAGGGCGGCAGCCCCGAGCTTCCGGATCTTCTCGACCAGCAGGCCATACCGGAGCTGATTGCCAAGAGTTCCTCCTTTGAAGACCTGATGAATGGCGCCAGACAGTTGATGTCCCGCGCCGACAAGGTGCTCTCGAAAGTGGAAGATGTGGTCGATGCCAATCAGCAAGGCATCAATACATCGATCAAGAATATCGAGAATTTTACCACCGCGCTCAACAACAATTCCGGCAAGATCGACAGTTTCCTGAGCGATGCGTCCGATGCGGCCAAGGGCCTCACCTCGCTTTCTGCGCGGCTTGAAGGCCTGAGCCAGCGGGCAGACACGCTGCTGGCCGCCGTTGACCCCGAAAGCATCAAGACCAGCATATCCAATGTAGAGACAATCAGCGAGAATCTGGTCGGCACATCTGAGCGCTTTGATGCCATCGTTGACGATGCATCGCAGGCCGCCAAGGGCATCAACGAATTCTCGAGCAATCTCAATGCCTCCCTTGGCAAGGTGAACAGTCTGGTCGACAGCATCGATCCGGCGACGATTTCCGCAGCTGTCACATCGCTGCAGTCCTTTGCCACCTCGCTTGATCAATCCTCCGAGGATATCGACGTCATTCTGGACAATGCCCGTCAGGCCTCTGCGGACATCGGCACATTCTCTCAGTCCATGTCTGCCCGCACGGATGATTTCAACGCCATTGTTGATGATGCCAAACAACTCGCTTCCCGGCTCAACAAGGCCTCGGAGCGGATTGATGGCATACTTGGCAAGGTGGACGGTATTCTCTCGGATGAAGAGGGAGGCAAAGGCGTGATCGAAGAGGTGACCCTTGCAGCCCGTTCGATCCGCAATGTCGCCGACAAGTTCGGCAACCGGGCAGATGAAATATCCAACGGGCTGGCCCGTTTCTCCGGTCCGGGCCTGCGCAATGTTGAAGCCATGGTCTCCGATGCCAGACGCACGATCAAGCGCGTGGAAGGCGCCGTCGACAAGCTCGAAAAAGACCCCTCAAGCGTCATTTTCGGCGGCACCAAGGTCAAGACCTTCAACCAGCGCTATTGAAGTGAGTCGCGCCGCCCGACAACCGCCGGTTTGGAAGCCATTGATTAGAAACAGAATTGACCAATATGCCTTTTTTGCAAGGGCCGCCGGAGCCGCGCTTGTGGAAACGGCAAAGCCTATGCTCTGCCAACGGCCCGGAACTCTGCTTCCAACCGATAAATGCCGATGAAAAACGTCAATTTCATCAAAAATCGGTTGGCACTTGGTAAATCTGGGGTAAGGTAGGGCCAAAATTCTTGAGTTGATTGCCGAGGTGCGACCCTTGTCTTCTGCGACCCGTTTTGCGCGCATCATGATTACTGTTTGTCTGAGCCTGTGGCTAGCCTCCTGTTCGGTGGTCGGCGGCGGCAAGGAATTGACAACCTATGACCTGAAAGCACCGGCAAGCTTCGACAATCTCAGCGGACAGAGCAACGCCCAGATCCTTGTCTCGGTTCCCACCGCCCTCAAGTCGCTTGATAGCGAAATGATCGTGGTCCGGCCGGACAGTTCCGAAATCACCTATTTCGGTGATGCACAATGGAGCGACAAGCTGCCCTATGTGCTGCAGGACAAGCTGATCCAGACATTTGAAAATTCAGGCCGCATCCGCTCGATTGTCAAACCCGGCGATGGCGTGGTGATCGACTATAAGATCGCAACCGCCATCCGTGCATTCGAGCTCAATGATGCTGCCCAGCCTACCGCGACCATTGCCCTGTCGGTAAAGATCATCAATGACCGCAGCGGTCGCGTGGTTTCCTCGCGCCTCTTCAAGGCGAGCGCTCCGGCCGGAGCAGCCACGCCCGCAAAAGCCGTAGACGCCATGAACCGGGCGCTTGATCAAGTGCTTAAAGACATTCTGGTCTGGCTGCTCAAGACGGTCTAGCCCGTCGCCACCCACTCATATCTAAAACAGAAAAAGACCATTGCGGCCTCTGCTGCCTCAGAGGCCCCTGCCCTGCCCTCAATCATGGTTGAATTTGGCGATATTGGACAGGAACTGATTGGCACTTGCCTCCCAGCTATAGCCTTGGGCATAGGCAAGGCATGTCTGCGGGTCGATTTTCAGCGCCTCGGTCACCGCTTCCGCCAGATCTTCCTTTAGGCACCCGACACCGCTATCTCCGATCACATCAAGCGGCCCCATCACCGGATAGGCAGCCACCGGCAGACCGGACGCCAGCGCTTCCAGCAGCACGATCCCGAAAGTGTCGGTCTTGGATGGAAAGACGAAGACATCGCAGGATGCATAAATCTCGGCCAGATCCTGCCCTTCCTTGAGGCCAAGGAACTTGACGTCTGGATAGCGCCCTTCCAGCTCCGCCCTTTGCGGGCCATCACCAACCACGATCTTGGTGCCCTCAACATTCATCTCGAGGAAGGCCTCGATATTCTTCTCCACGGCCACACGCCCGACATAGAGCATCAAGGGGCCGGGATAGTCGAGTTTCTTTTCTGCGCGCGGATAGAACAGCTCCAGATCAACGCCCCGCCCCCAATAGCGCAGATTGAAGAAGCCGCGGGCGTCCAGATCTCGCTTCAGGCTGGGCGTTGCCACCATGCAGCAGCTTCCCGGATTGTGAAACCAGCGCAAGGCTGCATAGGACAGCGAAAGCGGAACAGGAAAGCGCGCCGCCAGATATTCAGGAAAGCGCGTGTGATAGGAAGTGGTGAAAGCCTTGCCCCTTTGTCGGCAATAGCGCCGGGCCCAGAAGCCAAGCGGCCCCTCGGTTGAAATATGGACATAATCGGGATTGATTTCATTGATTTTCTTGGCCACCCCTCGCCCCATCGTCAGAGACAGGCGAATTTCGGGATAGGTGGGGCATGGAACCGTCTTGAAATCGAGAGGTGTCAGATAATGCACCTCCATTCCCTTTTGTCTCAATTCCTGACCCAGACGGTCTAGAGAGCGAACAACGCCATTCACTTGTGGATGCCAGGCATCCGTTACGATCAAAAGTCCACTCATGCAAGCGCCTTGGTTGGGGTGTGATGTTCCAGTTGAGGTACGGTCTTTGCCTCTTCGCTCCAGCGGATCAGCTCGAAGCGTCCGTCATGATGCTCGACAATCGCCGTGCAGCTCTCGACCCAGTCTCCGGTATTGAGATAGGAAATGCCAAATTTCTCATGCATTTCGGCATGATGAATATGCCCGCAAATAACGCCATCAACGTTGAACTTGCGCGCTTCCTGCGACAGGGTCTCTTCAAAGGTGCCGATGAAATTGACCGCATTCTTGACCTTCATCTTGGCCCATGCAGAAAGGGACCAGTAGCTGAAGCCCAGACGACGCCGGAGCATGTTGAGAACCGTATTGACGCCAAGTGCAAAGCTGTAGGCCCAGTCACCAAGATGGGCGAGCCATTTGGCATGGCGCACCACCATGTCATACTGGTCACCATGGATCACCAGCAGGCGGCGGCCATCTGCCGTTTCATGGATATGATGTTCCTTGACCTCGACCCCGCCGAAATGCGCACCATAATAGCTGCGCAGAAACTCGTCATGATTGCCGGGAACATAAATGATGCGCGCGCCCTTTCGGGCCTTGCGGAGCAGCTTCTGCACAACGTCATTGTGAAGCTGGGGCCAATGCCATCTCGATTGCAGGCGCCAGCCGTCGACAATATCGCCGACCAGATAGATGACCTCTGCATCATGAAATTTCAGAAAATCAAGCAGCATCTCTGCCTGACAGCCGCGGCTTCCCAAATGAACATCGGAAATGAACATGGTCCGATGCTTATAGAGCCCTTCATCACTGGACTTATTCATATATCTGCTCTGATTCACATTCCGTAAAAGTTTTCGCCACTTTTAAGAAGGTGCTGTCTCACTTTTGTGACAGTCGAGCAATTGCCATGAAAAGATCCGTAATTTTCCCTCAAAGATGCATCAAATGGGTCGGATCACGCCAATAGGCGGGCTATTTTCCAGCCACCAGCCAGACATTCACAGCGGCTTTGCCTGCCGCTCCGCCTTGCGGGAAACGCCAAGTTGGTGCTCGCGATACACCACGAACATACCGGCAAGCACCACAATCCCTCCCCCGATGATGACGGCGTGGCTGGGATATTCCCCGAAGATCACGATGCCGATCACCACATTCCAGACCACATTGACATAGTCGAACGGCGCCACCAGAGAAGCCTCGGCAACGCTGTAGGACTTGGTCATCAGAATTTGCCCAAATCCACCCAACATGCCGGCAACGACCATCAGCAAGAAGGTCTGCAAGTCTGGCATCACCCAACCCCAGTAAATGGTCATGAAAGAGAAACAGGAGGCCGTGACAAAGAAATAGAAGATGATCGCAGAATTATTCTCCGTTTTGGTCATCTGCCGAATGAGAATACCGGCCAGCCCGGTCAACACGGTCGACCCGAGGCAGAGGATCGCCCCCAGAAGACCGACATCACCGGTAGACCCGGCCAGTCTGGGCGAGAGAATGATCAGCACGCCGACAAGGCTGACCCCAACCGCGCTCCAGCGATAGGCCTTGACCACTTCCTTGAGAAACAGCGCCGCCATGGCGACGATCATCAGAGGGTTGAGAAAGGAAATCGCAGTCGCTTCAGGCAGAGGCAAAAGCGAAACGGAGGTAAACCAGCAGAACATCGATGTCGTACCGACAACGGAGCGACGCACATGAGCCCATGGATTCTTTGTGCGGATACAGTCGCGCCAGTCACCTTGCAAGGCTGTCACAAGAAACAGCGGCGGCAGCGCAAAGAAGCAGCGAGCAAAGATCACCTCGCCGATCGGCATGGTTTCGGATGTATATTTGATCAGGCCGAGCATGACCGCAAAAAACATCGTCGAAGCGATTTTCAATCCTATGCCATAAAGGGCATTCATAGCTGCTGTCCCCGAATTTCAGCCCCTCGCCTTAAAAGTCGATCAACGCCCCTCTTGGAGCCAAAAGGCCGATCATTTTGCGAGAAAAAACAGTGGCTAAAGCACTGCGCAAGGTGAGATGAACATTGTCGGCATGCTTTACCGAAAAGATCAAGGCATATCCGGGTCTTTTGTCCCGCCAGCCCCAACAATCAGCCACAATAACCAGCTCATGGGGCACGCGATGAAAAGGAAAGAAAAACCTCAATCTTCTCTGATCAATATAATTGAACATATATTGCGCGAAGATTTACAAAATTGAAATGTTGTGCTAACCAACAAGTTCCTTCAGCACTCATCCCGTCAAGACATATGCAAGGTACATCTCGACTGTACCAAACCGGCCAGACCAACAGCTTCAACAAGTCCAGCCTGACCAGACAGACAGAAATTCTCGTTCATGACGTCCATACGAAATACTTTCCTCAAGGCCTTCTCAGTCTTCGACGCCATGCCGGATTTTTTGCAGGCGGTTCTGGTGATGTTTATCGCCATGATCGGCTTCACACTTCAGGCGGGCATCGTCAAGGAGCTGGGACAGAGCCTGCATGTCAGCCAGATCATCGTCATCAGGCAGGCATGGATGATCCTTTTTCTGCTGCCGCCGATGCTCAAATCTGCCCATGGCGACCTGAAAATTCATCGCAAGGATCTGTTTCTCTGGCGCGCGCTCTTCACCTATGTGAGCATATTGGCAGGCTTTACCGCCATCATTCAATTGCCTCTGGCAACCTCGACGACCATCAGTTTCACACGCACCTTCTTCCTGACCATCTTCGCGGTGTTGTTCCTCAAGGAAGCGGTTGGCATGCGCCGTATCGGCGCGCTCGTGACCGGCTTTATCGGCGTCCTGATCATTGCCCGCCCGACCGAGCTTTTCGCAGCGGGGCTTGATGGTATCGATCAGAATTTGCTGCTGGCGCTGGTAGGAGCTGCCCTTGTTGCCGGCAACCAGACAATTGTCCGCATTCACCTGCGCTTTGACCGGCCCACGATCATTGTCACCTATCAGGCCATTGTCATCGGGCTGGCGCTCATTCCGCTGGCCTGGATAAACTGGAAGCCGATGACGCTGTCCCAGTTCGGCCTGATGGCGCTGATCGGAG
Source organism: uncultured Cohaesibacter sp. (assembly GCF_963676275.1). Classification (NCBI taxonomy): domain Bacteria; kingdom Pseudomonadati; phylum Pseudomonadota; class Alphaproteobacteria; order Hyphomicrobiales; family Cohaesibacteraceae; genus Cohaesibacter; species uncultured Cohaesibacter sp. Next base: position 3,455,299 of record NZ_OY781091.1, read on the forward strand.
TTCTGGCAAGCTATGCCCAGTGGCTGACGCTGCATTCCTTCAAGCGCGCCGAGGCAACGGCACTGGCGCCCTTCGATTATCTCCGTCTCGTGCTGTCCGCCGCGCTGGGCTGGTATATGTTCAATGAATGGCCAGACGCCTATACATGGCTTGGTGCCATCATCATTTTCGCATCCACCTTTTATATCATGCGCCGCGAAGCTAAACTGGGCAAGGAACGCAAGCTGCAACCACCAACCCACTAGCCTTATCGCAGGACTTCATGCCACATAGCCACATCCTCGCCCACAAGCCACTGGCAGCGGCCATTGCCCAATTGCCGCCTCCCGTCTTTACGGGCAATAGGCGGGCGCTCTCCAGATGCCCGGCAAAGGGTGGCGTGTATCTTGTAGCGATGGCATTGCCGCGCCGGACCAAAATCCTGCGGCCAGAAGAAAAGATCCTGCCTGCCGGCCTTTATTGTTATGTTGGCAGCGCTCACGGTGCTGGCGGCCTGCATGCGCGGCTGGCCCGTCATCTGGCCAAGGAGAAATCCGTTCGCTGGCATGTGGATCAGCTGACGCTCCGCGCCAGCTCACTGCATGTCTGGGCATGGCTTGAGGGGTCCGAGTGCGGCCTTGCCAGCCATCTCAGGGCTCAAGACGCATTCAGCGCGCCCCTCCCCGGCTTTGGCAGCTCCGACTGCAAGGACTGCGAAAGCCACCTCTTCATGAGTCCGCTCGACTGACTGTGTTGAGCAGCGCTGCTGCGGTCTTTAAACCCGTTCAAGCTTGTTCCATGGCTTTGGCGGCAGAGTGCAATGAATGCGGTCACCCGGCTTCACCTCTCCGCCCTTGCGGACGATGCCCATGACCCCGGCCTTGCGCACCAGTTCGCCATGCTCGTCCTTATAGACCATCTCCTTGAGCAGCCCTTTTTGCCATTCTTCAATCTGGCCGCATGGATTTCTGAGGCCGGTGATTTCCACCTCGGCCTGCCCTCCGATATGAAGCACAGTGCCACCCGGCAAAGAGAGAAGGTCTATTCCGCTTGTGGTGATATTCTCGCCCATATCTCCCGGCCTGATGAGAAAGCCCTTGGCTCCCATCTCCTCAAACATCTCGCGCGGAATGAGATGCACTTGCCGTAAATTGGGTTGATCCGGGTTTGCTTTGACGCGGGACCGATGCTGCACCGTGCGCCCCATATGGGCGTCTCCCTCCACGCCCAGTCCTTCCAGCAGGCGAATTGACGCTTTCAGCTTTTTGGAAAAGGCATGCTTGTCATCAAGACAGACAGCAACAACAGCGGCTTCGGATTCAGTCTCGGTCAATTTGCACCTCGCCAAAGTCGGATCACACAGATCATCACATGAAAAAGGAGGGTGGATCAAGCCTACCCTCCTGATATGTCGCCACATTGACGCTCTGTTAGTCGGCCGAAGCGGCTTGTGCGTTATGCACTTCCTTCTCCCGCCGCATCATCAGCTTGTTGAGCGCCGAAACATAGGCCTTGGCAGAAGACACCATGGTGTCGGTATCGGCGGAACGACCGGTGACCGTGTGATCGCCCTCACGCAGACGACAGGACACCTCGGCCTGCGCGTCGGTACCTGCAGTCACGGCACTGACCTGATACAGCATCAGGCGGGCCTTGTGCGGGATCATCTGCTTGATGGCGTTGAAGATCGCGTCAACCGGCCCATCGCCCGTGGCTTCCTTGGTAACATGGGTGCCATCCATGTCCAGCGTCACGATAGCCTTCTGCACGCCACTGGTGCCCGCGATGACGGTCATGGCAATGACCTTGATCTTGTCTGATGCTGCGCCGACCTCATCATCGACCAGCGCCTCGATATCCTCATCGAAGATATTCTTCTTCTTGTCCGCCAGATCCTTGAAGCGGTTGAAGGCATCCTGAAAGGCATTCTCGCCCAGATTATAACCCAACTGATCCAGCTTCTGCTTGAAGGCATGGCGCCCCGAATGCTTGCCCATCACCAGATCGGTACCGCCAACGCCGACATCTTCCGGCTTCATGATCTCGTAGGTTTCGGCATTTTTCAGCATGCCGTCCTGATGAATGCCGGACTCATGGGCAAAGGCATTCTTGCCGACAATAGCCTTGTTATACTGCACCGGGAAAGCAGACACCGCAGACACCAGCTTGGAAGCGCGGGTCAGCAATTTGGTGTTGATGCCAGTGCTGTAAGGGAACACGTCATTACGGGTGCGGATGGCCATCACCACCTCTTCCAGCGCCGCGTTACCCGCGCGCTCGCCCAAGCCGTTGATCGTGCATTCGATCTGCCGCGCCCCACCGCGAACCGCAGCCAGCGAATTGGCCACCGCCATGCCCAGATCATTATGGCAATGGGCAGAGAAAATCGCCTTGTCCGAATTTGGAACGGCCTCGATTACCCGTTTGAACATGTCGGCGATTTCGAGCGGCGAAGTATAGCCGACCGTGTCGGGAATATTGATCGTGGTGGCACCGGCATTGATCGCCGCTTCGACGCATTTGCACAGGAAGTCGAATTCGGTGCGGGTACCATCCTCGGCAGACCATTCCACGTCATCGGTCCAGTTGCGCGCCCGCGTAACAGACTCGATCACCTTCTCATAGACCCGGTCCGGCTCCATCTGCAATTTATACTTCATATGCACCGGGCTGGTGGAAATGAAGGTGTGAATGCGGCGCTTCTCCGCATGTTTGATCGCCTCCCCTGCCCGGTCGATATCCTTAGCCCCGGCCCGCGCCAAGCCGCAAACCGTTGCATTCTTGACGATCTTGGCAATCTCGCTGACGGCTTCGAAATCTCCATTGGAAGCAATCGGAAAACCGGCCTCGATCACGTCCACGCCCAATTCGTCCAGAATATGAGCCACTTGCAACTTTTCTTCCAGCGTCATGGACGCACCGGGAGACTGTTCACCATCACGCAAGGTCGTATCGAAAATAATAATGTCGTTATTCATTGGAACTCGTCCTGCTCTTGGCCACTTCAGCGCACGCTTTCAATCCCGTGCAAGGCTGTAAGCGGCTGGAAATATCCTGCTGCCTTGATATTTGTAACCCCCTGAAGATCCGCCGCCGAACGCGTTCAGCGCCTGCCGATGTTCAGGGGCACATAAGGAGGAGTAGTTCGGAATCTAGGCGAGCAAGAGCGTTGGGAGCCTGCGGCTCAACCAATTCAATCTGACCAAATTTGCTCTCTGGAGCGGTCATTGAAATCTCTCTCGCTCGTTCACAGGATCGGTCATTGCAACCCTGTCTGTCACCACTGGAATGTCTAACCGATTAAACGCCCTGAAACAAGAGCAATTTTCGTGAAATGCGATCTGAATTGGCCTTTCGGCCAAAAGTAGCAACACGCATATTACAACTAGTGATTTTAAATATTAATCATAAACTACTGTTAAAAATACCTAAATCATCAATGTAAAAATCGAGAACAACATTAAAAAACCAGATACCATCTTTAGTTTGCTTCATATTTACATATTTAAATTATTTATAAATATCTTTATTCGAAAATATAAAAAAATCTCGAAAGTCATCATTACTTTGATGCCATGGCTTGTTGGGAATAATTATAAATTCGAAAGGCGAAAGACATGAAACTGCTTTCGAAACTGAAGCTCACGCAGAAAGTAACGCTCCTTACTGTTGGCTCCGTGATGATCTGCATGATCTCTCTGGCCGCAGCCACCTGGTCCACCATCAGCAACAGGATAACCGCTGACGTGCAGGAGCAACAATCGATCAGCATCCGCGTTGCTGCTCAGACCTTTGAAAATTCCATTCCCGGCATGCAGGTAACGCGAGACGGCTCCGGCGCCATTTCGCGTATTGTAATGAAGGATATCCCCGCATTCACGGACCACGCCATGATCGACCGCGTCGGCTCCATCACGGGTGAAACAGCAACAGTGTTTGCCTGGGACGAGGAAAGCAAGGATTTCTGGCGCAAGACCACCAACATAAAGAAGCCGGATGGCTCGCGCGCAATCGGCACGCCACTTGGCAAAAATGGTGCTGTTTATCCTGTGATCACCCAAGGCAAGAGCTTCATGGGGGAAGCGGTCATTCTCGGCACCCCCTATTACACGCTCTATCAGCCCATCTTCTCGGAAACGAATGATGTCGTCGGCATTCTTTATGTCGGCATCCAGAAGGAGCGTGTACAGGCCATCATGGGCGAAGTCACCAGCAGCCTGATCCTTTCGTCCGCAGTGGTTGGCATTCTTATCGTCAGCTTCGCCTTCTTTGCGGGCAGACGCATGATGAAGCCACTGCCAGTCATGACAGACGTGCTTGCAGCGATTGCCCGAGACGAAAAAATAGCGCAAGTCCCCTATCGCGATCGCAGAGACGAGATTGGCAACATGGCAGCCGCCGTTGCCGTCCTGAACGAGAAGAATGAGCACCGCCTCGAGCTGGAGAAGAACAAGGCAGAAACCGACAAGGAAAGAGAGTTGCGCGAAAGCCGGATGCTGCAAACGGTAACCTCCTTCGACCATGACATTCAGACCATTCTGCAGGCGCTCTCTGACAATTCCAGAACCATGGAAGGCACCGCCCAGCGCCTCACCGAAATCGCCGAAGAAACCGCAGAGCAATCTTCCAGCGCCTCTTCTGTATCCAGTGAAGCAGCACGCAATGTTCAGACGGTAGCCTCCGCTTCGGAAGAATTGTCGGCCTCAATCAGCGAAATTTCGCAGCAATTGAGCAAGACGCGCGCCGTTGTTTCGCTGGCATCGGAAGAATCTGTCTCCACCAACGAAAAGGTCGAGAGCCTCGACATGGCAGCCCAAAAGATCGGCGAGGTCGTCAATCTCATTCAGGATATCGCCGAACAAACCAACCTTCTTGCCCTCAACGCGACCATTGAGGCGGCGCGTGCCGGTGAAATGGGTCGGGGCTTTGCAGTCGTGGCCGCAGAGGTAAAGGAACTGGCAAATCAGACCTCAAAGGCGACAGAAGAGATCTCCAGCCAGATTTCCGGTATCCAGACATCGTCTCAGGAAGCGGTCACCGCCATTTCCAAGATTTCCGAAACCATGGCTGAGGTGAATGAATATACCAATTCCATCGCCGCCGCCGTCGAACAACAGGGCTCGGCCACCCAGGAGATCAGCGCCAACGTGCAGCAGGCCTCGCAAGGCACCAGCGCTGTCAGCGAACGCATGTCCTCGGTCAGCAGTTCGGTTACAGACACGCATCAGTCCGCAGAGAATGTGCTGGAAGCATCGCGCAATTCAGCCCAGCAGGCGCTTCAGCTGCGCGCCCGCATCGAAAGCTTCCTGAAAGACATTCAGGCAGCCTGAAGACAGGGGTCAATCCCAAATAAAAAAGGCACGGTGCCGATCAGTCAGCACCGTGCCTTTTGATTGAAAGAAGCCGGGAACAATCACAATTCCCGATCACCAATCCATCCGCTCAGCGGTAATGGGACAGCAGATAAGCCCGCGTCGCACTCAGGGCAGACATGACCTTCTCGGCGCGTAGAGATTTGCAATCGGCCAGAGACGGAGCAATGGACACCTGCCCGACACCGACATGGGTGAACTTGTCATCATTTTCCAGAAAATTGTCCAGCGCAGTCACGCAGGCCTTCTTGTAGCCTTCCAGATCACCAGCCAGAAAAATATCCCAGACCTCGGGCAGCAGAATGGTTTCGACACCAATCGACTCCGCCCCCAGAACATCGCGGCAAGTCTTGAACAAGCCTCCGGTTGCCTCCATCGTCGATGGCGCGGTTACCAGAATGGCGATATCGCTGCGTCCCGGATTGGACATGGCCTTTTTGAAAACATCATCCGCCAGCAGGCGGTCAGTGCGCAAAACCGGTGCGCCTTCCACCATCAGCCGATCAGCAATCGGGCTGAGAGTTGAACAGGTAACCAGCAGCAAATCGACACCGCGGGCGCATTCCAGGATCGCCCTCTCGATTTCAGCCCCGATATCCGCATCGATATAACCCAGCTCTGTGACTTTCTGCAGCAGATCATTCCGCACAAAATGCTGTTCCGGCACCAGATTGGTACCTTCTAATGCTTCGGAAAAAAGCGGGATGTTACTCTCGATACTATGTAGGAAAGAAAAAGACATTAGGGTCGCCTGGCACAAACTTGGATGAAACAAAAAGGTCAGCGAATGGCCTGTTGGACGCACAATAGGACCAAATTTTATCCAATGCCAGTATTAAATATACAATTTACCTTCAGAAACAAGGACGACCCGTCCACCGACAGTTTCACTTGACAGGCGGCCTTCGGACACTTCCAGCCCCAGATCGATGATCGATGGGCGCCCCATTTCAAAACCCTGTTCTATGCTGTAGCGATGGCTGCCCTGTCCGGGCTTATCAAATTGACAGATGACACCGGCGAAGGCCGCAGCAGCAGATCCTGTTGCAGGATCCTCGGTAATGCCCATGCCCGGCGCAAACATGCGGGTATGGAAATTGGATGAATGGCAAACGGTCTCACGGGTATAGAGATAGGCATCATTATGCTCATGCGCACCGAAGGCTGTGCTCCAGCTCGGCATGACCGGATGCGCCCGCTTGATCGCTTCCAGATTGCGAATCGGAACCATGGCAAAGGGCACGCCAGCCGTATAGGCGGTCGGCACATGATTTTCAAAGCCGATATCCTTGATGTGAAGACCGAGCGCGGCGGCTATTTCATCCTTTGACCCCAGCTTGACCGACGAAAGCGGTTTGGACAATTGCGGCACTTCAAACACCGCCTTGCCAAGCCCCTCTGCCGAGAGCTTCACCTTGGCACGAATGCGCCCCACCTTCTCTTCCAGCAGCATCACGCAATTCTGCTCGCCTTCCAGATCCGGAAAGCGCAGAAAACCGAGCAAGACCGCCGTACCAACAGTGGGATGACCGGCAAACGGCAACTCATAAGCTGGCGTAAAGATGCGCAAAGAGGCGTTATGCGCCTTGTTTTCCGGCTGGCACACAAACACTGTTTCGGAGAAATTGAACTCTCTGGCAATCTTCTGCATCTGCTCATCGGAAAGATCGTCGCTATCGAGCACCACCGCCAGCTGATTGCCTGCGAAAAGCTCCTTGGTGAACACATCAAGGATGAAGTAACGGTGTTCGTTTTGGGACATGAGATCTTGTTCCGAATTCTGAGACAAAAGGAAACAGGTTTTACAGTATAGGCTTAACCCGCCATTGAGACCAACATCAAACAGCGGCAAACCTAAATAAAGCATAAAGAAAAATCCCGGTCACGTGGACCGGGATTCTTGTCTAATTCAACAATGGCGCAAACGCTTAGTTCTTGTCTTTGTCGACCATTGCTTTTTCTTTGATCCAAGGCATCATGGCGCGCAGTTTCGCACCGACTTCCTCGACCTGATGGGCGTCGTTGCGTGCGCGGATCGCCTTGAAGGAGGTCTGGTTGACCTTGTTCTCCAGCATCCAGTTGCGCACGAAAGTGCCATCCTGAATGTCGGTCAGAACATTCTTCATTTCCGCCTTGGTCTCTTTGGTGATCAGGCGCGGACCGGTGACATATTCGCCATATTCCGCCGTGTTGGAAATGGAATAGTTCATGTTGGCAATGCCGCCTTCATAGATCAGGTCGACGATCAGCTTCATTTCATGAACGCATTCGAAATAGGCCATTTCAGGGGCATAGCCGCCTTCAACAAGGGTTTCGAAACCAGCACGCATCAGCTCGACAACACCACCACACAGAACGGACTGCTCGCCGAACAGGTCGGTTTCACATTCTTCCTTGAAGGTGGTTCCGATAACGCCTGCACGACCGCCACCGATGGCAGAAGCATAGGACAGCGCCAGATCATGGGCATTGCCGGTCGCATCCTGAGCAACAGCGATCAGGGTAGGAACGCCAGCACCGCGAACATATTCACCGCGAACCGTATGGCCCGGGCCCTTGGGAGCAACCATGGCAACATCGAGATCCGCACGTGGTTCGATCAGGTTGAAATGAACATTGAGGCCATGAGCAAACAGCAGCATGGCATTTTCTTTAAGATTGCCATGCATGTGAGTGTAATAGATGTCGGACTGCAGCTCATCAGGGGTGAGCATCATGACAACGTCGGCCCATTTGCAAGCCTCGGCAACAGCCATCACCTTCAGGCCCTGTCCTTCGGCCTTCTTGACAGAAGCGGACCCTTCACGCAGGCCGATAGCAAGATTGGCCACGCCGGAATCGCGCATGTTCAGAGCATGGGCATGGCCCTGGGAGCCATAACCGATAATGGCAACATTCTTGCCTTTGATCAGATTGATATCTGCATCGCGGTCATAATATACGCGCATTATTTCTTCCTTTTTTCTCGCTGCGGAATCACAAAATTGCTCCAGCAGCCTGATTTTTGATCGAAACCGAAAGATTTGACCCCGGCCTAAAAGAAGTCACGGTGAAGGTCAAGCCCAAATTTGAACAGATCGCTCCCTAAAAGAAGCGGGATGCCCGTAGAAATTTTACAATTCACCCATTGCCCGCTGGAACCGGTGAACTGTTTCCTCAAATCCATAGATCAGAGCCTCGGCGATGAAGCCATGACCAATGGATACTTCCCTGATGAACGGCACCGCCTTGATCAGGGCGGGCAGATTGTCAGGGGTAAGATCGTGACCGGCATTCACATCAAGCCCGGCTTCCTTTGCAGCATTTGCCGCAGCCACGACTTCAGCCAGCCTCTGCTCGGCCTGAGCCGCATCCGAATGGCAACCGCCATAGGGGCCGGTATAGATTTCAATGCGATCCGCCCCGACGGCAGCGGCCTTTGCCGGTTGTGCCGGATCGGGATCGACAAACAGCGAAACCTTGATGCCGGAATTCTTGATCACATTGATAGATTTGCGCAGCAAGTCTTCATTTGCCTCGAAATCCCAGCCATGATCGGAAGTCTGCTGGGAGGGATCATCGGGCACGAAAAGAACCTGATCGGGCCTTGCTTCCTCACACAGGGCAAGAAAGCGATTGTCGGGATAGCCTTCAAGGCACAATTCCTTACCCGAAAAATCACTCCGGATCATGTCAGCCAGATCCCAGACATCCTTGCGCCGGATATGGCGTTCATCGGGGCGCGGATGCACCGTGATGCCCTTGGCTCCACTTTCCATGGCAATCCGGGCCAGACCTGTAACGCTGGGCCATGGCAGATCGCGCCTGTTGCGCAAAACCGCCACCGCATTCACATTCACGCTCAATCGTGTTTTCATAGAATTCAAATCCTTCCAACGATAACCCGACGATAGCCATCCCGGCGGGAGAAGGTCGGGCCAGCCGGGCCTTGCCAACGGCTAAAGCCGCTCGCCAAAGCCCAATCAACCGCTTCTCTGATCACTCGTCCGAAATGATCCTCAGGTCTTTTCTTGTCCGCGCCGCAAGGCAACCACACCGGTGCGGCATACCTCGACCAGCCCGAGCGGCTGCATGATCGTGATAAACTGCTCGATCTTGTGCTTGCGACCAGTAATCTCGAACACGAAATGCTCTGCCGTAGCATCAATCACCGTAGCACGAAATGCATCAGCCAATCTGAGGGCTTCCACTCTTTTGTCACCCTTGCCAGCGACCTTGATCAGGGCAAGTTCCCGCTCAAGCGGCGTATTCTCGAAAGTGGACAGGTCCGCCACCTCATGCACCGGCACCAGTCGCCCCAATTGCGAGCGGATCTGCTGCAACACCTGAGGCGTTGCGGTGGTCACGATGGTAATGCGGGAAATATGCTCCTCATGCGAGGTTTCAGACACGGTGAGCGAGTCGATGTTATATCCCCGTCCGGAAAAAAGGCCGATCACGCGCGCCAGCACCCCCGGCTCGTTGTCCACCAGGACAGACAAGGTATGGGTTTCTTCAACGGTCGAGACTTCTTCAATGAAATAGGCAGATCCCTGTTGCATCTTGCCGTTCCTTCTCTTGAAATGCGTTTTGCGTTACCGGTCAGACAAGCTTCTTGCCTGCATCTCCGATGGCGGTGGCAATCTTGTCTGCATCCTCTGCCTCGTCGGAGAAGAGCATGTCGTTATGCGCCCGCCCCGATGGGATCATCGGGAAGCAGTTTGCCAGCTTGGCAACGCGACAGTCGAAGATGACGGGGCCGTCATAGGCGATCATCTCGTCGATGGCAGCATCCAGCTGATCGGGCTTGTCACAGACAATCCCCTTGGCGCCATAGGCTTCGGCCAGCTTGACGAAATCAGGCATCGCTTCGACATAGGAGTTGGAGAGCCGGTTGCCATGCAGCAGCTGCTGCCACTGACGCACCATGCCCAGATGCTCGTTATTCAGGATCATGATCTTGACCGGCAGATTATGCTGCATGGCCGTTGAGAGTTCCTGGATATTCATCTGTACCGAACCGTCGCCAGCGATATCGATCACCAGACTTTCCGGATGTGCAGTCTGCACACCGAGAGCTGCGGGAAAACCATAGCCCATGGTGCCCAGACCACCAGACGTCATCCAGCGGTGAGGCTCTTCAAACCCCAGAAACTGGGCGGCCCACATCTGATGCTGCCCCACTTCGGTGGTGATATAATAATCCCTGCCCTTGAGCTTTTCCTGCAGGCGCTGCAAGGCATATTGCGGCATGATGACATCTTCATTGGGGCGATAGGCAAGGCAATCACGCTTGCGCCAGATCTTGATCTGTTCCCACCAAGTGGCCATCGCCTGCTTGTCATTCTGCTTGCCGCTGGCCCGCCAGATGCGCACCATATCTTCCAGAACATAACCGACATCGCCAATGATCCCCAGATCAACCCGAACGATCTTGTTGATCGAGGAAGGATCGATGTCGATATGGATCTTCTTGGAGTTGGGCGAGAAGGCATCAAGACGGCCCGTGATGCGGTCATCAAAGCGAGCGCCAACGCACAGCATGACATCGCATTCATGCATTGCCATGTTGGCTTCATAAGTGCCGTGCATGCCCAGCATGCCGAGCCATTCCTTGCCGGAAGCCGGATAGGCGCCCAACCCCATCAGCGTCGATGTGATCGGGAAACCGGTCAGCCCGACCAGCTCACGCAGCATCTGACAGGCTTCGGTGCCCGAATTGATGACGCCGCCACCGGTATAGAGGATGGGCCTTTCAGCATTGACCAGCATGTCAACGGCCTTGCGGATGGCGTCGAGATCGCCCTTGACCTGCGGGTGATAGGTCTTGTGGCTGACATTGCTCGGACCATGATAGATGCCGCTGGCAAACTGCACATCCTTGGGGATATCGACGACAACCGGACCTGGCCGTCCGGAGCGGGCAACATAGAAGGCCTCATGCAGAATGCGCGGCAGATCATCAACCGAGCGAACCAGATAATTATGCTTGGTGCAGGGGCGAGTGATGCCGGATGTATCGCATTCCTGGAAGGCATCCGAGCCGATCAGGCTGGTCGGAACCTGACCGGTAATGCAAACCATGGGAATGGAGTCCATCAGGGCATCGGCCAGCGCGGTCACCGCATTGGTGGCACCCGGACCGGAGGTCACGAGCAATACGCCCACCTTGCCGGTTGATCGGGCATAGCCCTCTGCTGCATGGCCAGCGCCCTGTTCATGGCGCACGAGAATGTGACGAATATCTTCCTGCTGAAAGATTTCATCATAGATCGGGAGAACCGCGCCCCCAGGATAGCCAAAAATATGGTCTACGCCCTGATCCTTCAAAGCGCGAATAACCATCTCAGCACCCGTCATCTGCCGTGTCATTCATCCATTCCTTAAACCCGAGCCATCGCACAGCACGTGGCTCCATTTATCAGTCATCTGCCGAACAGCGATCAGCTAATCCCCCGATCCCCCGACAGCATTGGCCCTTCCGCCCGCAAACCCTGTAACCGAAACAAAATCCTCAACGTGATAGTCAATCGAGCAATAAAAAAGGGCCCTTAAAGGCCCCGGACGCGCACCACCATTTGCGATGATTACCCAATCATCACAGCAGTGCGCCTACCCACTAGAATCACAAGAATATTTCGCATAATCGTTATAGACTTTCCGTTCGTTTCGCGAGGCACGTTAGTCCGTCGCGCCAGTGAGGTCAACCCGCTTTAAACATAATTTTCCAAAAAGCCAGCAATATTAGACTAGTTTCCCACCTTCTATTTTTTCATTTCTATCAAAAAATGGGCAATAGCAGCCTCTGCGCTATCAAATTGAGGCCAATCAGACATCTGATTGCGGATCCATGTCATCTGCCTTTTGGCATAGCGACGGGTATCACGCTTGCACAGAGCAATGGCCTCGTCATAGCCAATGCGGTCCTCCGCAAAGTCTGCCAGATAGGAAACCCCGATCGCTTTCATGGCTGGCAACTCTGGCGCAAGCCCGAGGCTGGTCACATGCACGGCCTCCCTGATGCCCCCCAGCTCAACCATCTGGTCAAAGCGCTTCTCGATCTTTTCATAGACCAGTTCCCTTGGCGGACAGAGGGCCAGCCGGATCGCTCCTGCGGCAATTGCCGGATCCTGCCGCAAGGCGTCGCTCTTTTGCCATTCCAGCAGGGATTTACCGGTCGCATCGAGAATTTCCAGCGCCCTCAGAACACGCTGCCCGTCAGCAGGCTTCAGACTGGCCGCCATGGCAGGATCGCGCTCGGCCAGAATGGCATGCAGTGCCTCCGGGCTGGCCAACCGGTCAAGCTCGCCTTCCCAGAAGGTGCGAATGGTGTCGGGCACCTCAGGCACCATGTTGAGCCCTTCCAGCAAGGCCTTGAAGTAAAGGCCTGTACCACCAACCAGTATGGGACATTGTCCGCCAGCTCTCACGTCTCTGATGGCCTCGACGGCATCATCCAGCCAGCGACCGACAGAATAGCGCTCGGATGGATCGACATAGCCATAGAGCCGATGCTCGACATCTCCCATCTCCTCAGCCGTCGGACGGGCGGAGAGAATGGACAACTGGTCATAAATCTGCATTGAATCGGCGTTGATAATGACGCCATCAACCATTTGTGCAAGTCTTAGTGCAAGAGAAGACTTGCCGCTGGCTGTTGGCCCGGCTATCAACACCGCTGACGGGGCCGAAGCAATCTGTGTTCCGCTATCAATCACGCGAGTCTGTAGCCTCTTGAAGAGGTTCCCATATCTGGAGCTGTCATGTCCTTCACCCTGACCCTCATCAGCGCGCCTGCTGACCCAGCCGTCAGCGCCGATCTTGTGGCCGAAGTTCAATCTATCATCTCTGTCGATACAGAGTTTGCGTGGCTGATGGAAGGGGTCGCGTGTGATTTTGTCATTCCTCATCACCGCGACTATGCCAACTTGCGTGCCGAACTCCATGCCGGACTGGCCCATGCACCGGTCGATGTGATTTTCCAGCCCAGCAAGGGGCGCAAGAAGAAGCTGCTGCTGGCCGACATGGATTCCACCATGATCGAGCAGGAATGCATCGACGAGCTGGCCGACGAGGTTGGCCTCAAGGAAAAGGTGTCCGATATCACCGCACGCGCGATGCGCGGCGAGATCGAATTTGAACCGGCGCTGAAAGAGCGCGTCGGCCTGCTCAAGGGTCTGAGCCTTGATATCGTCGACAAGCTCTTTGCTGAGCGCATCACCTTCACCCCCGGCGGCAAGGCGCTGGTGCAGACGATGAAGGCCAACGGAGCCTATTGCGCACTCGTCTCCGGCGGATTTACCCATTTCACCTCACGGGTGGCGGAAATGCTCGGCTTTGACGAAAACCGGGCCAATCTGCTGATCGAGAAAAATGGTCTTCTGACCGGCGATGTCGGCATGCCGATACTGGGCAAGGATGCCAAGCTGGCGCGCCTCAACGAGCTGGTAAAGGAGCATAAGCTGCTCCCGGCCCAGACCATGGCCGTGGGCGATGGCGCCAACGATCTGCCGATGATCATGGCCGCAGGCGCAGGCGTCGCTCTGCATGCCAAGCCCCGAGTGGCAGCACAGGCCGAATTCGTCATCAATCATGGCGATCTGACCGGCCTGCTCTTCCTGCAAGGCTACAAGGCGGAAGAATTTGTTCTGGCGTGATCCATGCGCCATATCAACGGCAACAGGTGGTGGCTGATAACGCCCATCGCAGACAAGATCGGAGGGGCCAATTGGCCCCTTTTTCAATCAATGGATCAGATAGAAGGATCAGTTCGGAAAATCACGCCCGATCATCATTTGGTGGTGCTGCCGTCACCCGCTTCCTTGATGGAAACAAATTCAAGCTCGCCCCCATCGGGCTTGGCAACCAGAAACAGGAAGGTCGATTTGCCAGCGGCTTGCAGTTCCGCCAGCCTTTTGACAAGGCGCTCCGGAGAAGCAACGATTTCCTGATTGACTTCAAGAATGATCATGCCAGCCACGATCCCCTTGCGATCCGCAAGGCTGTCCGGTACGACGCTGGCGACAAAAACGCCCTCGACATCTCCATCCAGCCGATGCTTTCTGCGCTGTTGTACGCTGAGCCGCGACAGGCTCATGCCAAACACGGCGGGCTCTTCAGCTTGCAGCATTTGCGGCTTCTCGCGGCTCTGTTCACGCTCGGCAAGCTGGGCAACAACAACCTTTTGCGACAGGATCTGCCCCTTGCGGGCAAGCTGTATCTCCACCATCTGCCCGGCAGCCGTATCCGCAACAAGACGGGTCAGGTCACGCACTCGGTTTATGCGGTGCCCGCCATAGGCCAAAATGACATCACCGGACTTGAGCCCCGCCTTGAAGGCAGGGCCTTCCTGATCAACCCATGTGATCAAGGCACCACGCACTTCGCTCACCCCGAGCCCTTCGGCGAGATCGACGGAAAGCTCCTGAATACGCACGCCAAGCCAGCCACGCCGCGCTTCACCATAATCCCGAAGCTGCTGCACCACCCGCTCGGTGATATCGGATGGAATGGCAAAGCCAAGCCCGATCGATGAACCTGTGGGAGAAATGATTGCGGTATTAACCCCCACGACATTACCAAACATATCAAACAGTGGCCCTCCCGAATTGCCTCTGTTGATTGCCGCATCCGTCTGAATGAAATCATCATAGGGACCATTATTGATGATGCGATTGCGCGCCGAGACGATCCCGATGGAAACAGACCCGCCAAGCCCGAAGGGATTGCCGATCGCCATCACCCAGTCGCCAACGCGCAATTCACTCGCCCCGCCAAAGGAGACAGTCGGCAAGGGCTTGTCTGCTTCCACCTTGAGCAGAGCCAGATCGGTCTTGTTGTCATAACCGATCAGTTCGGCGCGATGATTGCTGCCATCGTGAAATTTCACATTGATCCGGTCGGCTTCTGAAATGACATGATAATTGGTGACGATGAAGCCCTTGGCATCGACAATGAAACCCGAGCCCAGAGATTGCAGGCTCTGCTTGCGCTCCATCTCGGCCATGTCCTCATCGAAATAATCGTCAAAAAACTTCTTGAAAGGCGAGCCCTCCGGCACTTCCGGAATCGGGATTGCACCTTCGGCAGCAACCAGAGAAATGGTGGAAATATTGACCACGGCGGGAGTCAACCGTTCGGCAAGATCGGCGACACTGGTGGGGCCATGTTTGGTTTCGTGTCTGGTTTCATGCTCCTGAGCTACTGCAGAACCATCACTCAGAGCAGCAGACAGCACGAACATTCCGACGTAAGACAGCGCAACAAGGCAGAGCAGACCACGCCATGACCGGCGACCAGTCAATTGCAATTTCAAGATATGCAGCAAAAGCGTCATAACCTGTTCTTTCCGATCCCTACCCGGCGACCCCGGCCGCCACAATTGCCCGTTCTTTTTATCGACATCATACAATATCAATCAGGAATGAATAAAGCTTCATCGCAACGCAAATAAAATCTCGCCGCCAGTCAACCACCATCAGTTGCAGAGCCAAAAAGAGAGACGACAGCATCAAACCACCGTCACTCAAAAGTGGATATCAATAAGCCTGCATAGAAAGGAGAAGCTGCGCCTCCCCCCTATTTGCAGCTTTTGAAAGCATAGACATTAACCGGCATGGCCAGACTTGCCATCAGATCATCCGGGCGCTCCATGCTCCATTGAGCCACGGTGTCAAATTGCTCGTCATCCATCTTCATGCTGGCCAGCGTCTGGCGCAAATGGGCAAAAACATAATATTGAACGCTTTCACCTTGAGAAACCGTTTCAACCGGAACATCGACAGGTTCCTCGTCATTGGTCTGAACACTCAGCCAACAAGCCGAAATACCGTTCGAACACAAATATTCCGCCTGCATGGACCAGACGAGTTGCCCCTGTGAATGCATTTCAAAAGTGAAGGGATCGGCGAGACTTGCCGTTTGCAACAGATGAAGATTTCCCTCACTGTCGGTAGCCTCATAGACAGCCCCATTCGGGCAATCCTCGGCCAAGGCAGGTCCGGCCAGCATTATGCAGGCAGCAAACAAATAGCGAAACATGAACAATCTCCTCCGTTGCGCATGAGCAATATCCATGCACTGAAAAGCCTTTGACTGATTAGCCTTAGAAGAAGAATGGCAAGGGCGCAAGACTGTAGCGAGACAAGGAACAGAACAGGCCTTTACAAAGCCAGAGAAAGCGCTCAGCCGCGCACCATCCAGACCAGCAGCACCCCGAGCACCATGGCCACAAGGCCACCGATTCTGAGATTGCTTCCGGGAATCGTCGCCACTTCCAGCATCATCCGCTTCATACTGCGCGGCATCGCCGCCCACAAAAAGCCTTCTATCACGAAGACAAGACCGAAAGCGGCTAGAAAGTCTGACATTTGTTCCTCTTGATGCCTTGAACTGGCAATGCTTGCGCGGCTCTCATCAAGCCGCGCAAGCATATGTCGTTATTATTCTATTCAGTTGGAAACCGCAGTCTCTTGCGTTGTTACCGAGGAAACGGCAGCATCATCGGCGCTCGGAGCAGCTTCAGCTTCGGGCGTTTCTTCAGCCTTGGGCAACAGCGGAGCAGGTGACTTCCCGGCATCGTTGAAATAGTGGAAGAATTCACTATCCGGCGACAGCACCATGCGCGTATCCCCATTGGCCAGACTGGTTTCATAGGCCTTCATCGAACGATAGAATTCGAAGAAGTCCGGATTCTTGCCATAGGCCTCGGCAAAGATATTGTTTCTCAGTGCATCGCCGACACCGCGCTGGATTTCGGCATCGCGCTTGGCATTGGCAATGATAACCGTCGCATTACGATCAGCCACCGAGCGAATTTGCTGGGAAAGCTTCTCACCATCGGCGCGAATACCATTGGCTTCCTGCTGACGTTCGGTCTGCATCTGACGGTAGACAGCCTCGGAGTTTTCCTTGGGCAGGTCAGCGCGGCGAATGCGGTAATCGACCAGAGCCACACCAAGACGCTGGGTCTTTTCATCCACACTCTTGCGGATCAGTTCGACCAGTTCATCGCGTCTGTCGCGCACGATGTCCTTAAAGGTGAATTCGGCAACAACGTCACGCAGGGACGCTTCCATGAAGCCGTTCAACTGGCTCTCGAAGTTGGAGAGGAACTTGGCCTGACGCTTGAAGATGATCGGATCGGTGATGCGATAGCGGGCAAAGGAATCGATCAGCAGGCGCTTCTTGCCCGAGTCGATGACTTCCCGCTCGGACTGTTCCAGATAACGGGCGCGTTTATCAAGATATTCCACGCTCTGGATGAACGGGGTCTTGAAATAGAGCCCGGGGTCACGCACCGCGCGTTCGATACGGCCAAACTGGGTTACCACAGCCTGCTCATGCGGATAGACAAGAAAGACCGAACCATAGAGCAGAACGGCAATGACAGCGGCAACAACCAGAGCAAAGACGGATTTTACAGACATGATCAGTTCCCCGCTTTCTTGGTCAGTTCATTGAGCGGCAAATAGGGCACGACCCCCGAACCGCCTTCAGCCTTGTTATCAAGAATGATCTTGTCGGAATTGCTCAAAACCTGCTCCATGGTCTCCAGATAGAGACGCTTGCGCGTGATATCGGGCGCCTTTTCATATTCGCCGAGAATTTCAGTGAAGCGCTGGGCCTGACCGCGGGCATCGGCAACAGTCTGCTCACGATAGGCATTGGCCGCTTCCAGAACCTTGGCAGCCTGACCTTCCGCTTCCGGAACAACCTTGTTTGCGTAAGCCTGAGCTTCGTTCTGCATGCGCACCTTGTCGGCCTTGGCCGTCTGCACATCGCGGAAGGCGTCGATCACCTGCTCGGGCGGTTCCACACCCTGCAACTGAACCTGAACGATATTGATGCCGGCATTATACTTGTCCAGCATCTTCTGGGTCAGTTCCTTGGCGGCCAGCTGGATCGCGACACGGTCACCGGTCTGCACTTCATCCATGGTATTGCGGCCGACAATCTCGCGCATTGCCGATTCAACAACCTGCTTAACCGCAATTTCGGGACTGTCGACATTGAACAGATAGGCCTGAGGATCCTTGATATTCCACTGGACCTTGAAATCCACGTCGATGATATTCTCGTCACCGGTCAGCATCAGGCTTTCCTCGGGAACATCCCGCTTGCTGACGGATCCGCGCTGGTTGGAGAATTCGCGCGAGCCGATGGTCACGTCACGGATCTGGTCCACATTGACCGTCTCGGCGCGCCCGATCGGATAGGGCAGATTATAGTTCAGACCGGAAGTCGAAACGGCAATCGGCTGGCCGAGCAGCAATTCCACGCCAAGCTCACCTTCCTTGACCGTATAGAAGCCGGTAGCCATCCAGATCGCCACAGCGCCAAGCCCTAGCAGACCGATCCCCTTGAGACCAAGGGAGCCACCGCCCGAGCCGCCACCGCCGCCGGGGAAGACCTGCTTGAGGCGTTCCTGTCCCTTACGGATCATTTCCTCTAGATCTGGCGGATTTGGTCCCTGATTTTGAGGGCCTTGCCCCCAAGGACCGCCATTGCGACCACCGCCGCCGCCCCCCCAAGGGCCACCATTACCACCATTCTGATTGTTCCAAGGCATAATCAATCCTTACGTTAGGAACCCGTTGTCTATCTCTCGACCTACCCACTGTCGGGCCGCGCGCAGCCTATGACAGAAAAGTTGACCCTTTTTAAAATATTGACGCATTTCCACATCTGCCAAGGACAGTGTGAGCCAACCCGCACCGCCTTTCCCCTGAAGCGCGCTCACCTACCCTCTTATAGGAGAGGAAACGAACAGGTTGCAAATGCGACTTTTGAGACAAGGTGGTTACCCCTGAAGGTAAAATCAAGACCAAAATGGACTTTTGGATACAAGATGCCGCTTTGATGGACCTTTTCCAGCCTCGCTCCTCGCCATATCGCGGCCCAGCCCCCGCCCCTGAGCCCGCCCCTGAGCCCGGCACAGCCCCGGAGCGGTCAGCTTTCTGGAGAAAGCACCCTGTCATAAATGGCAAATGTCATCGCCGCACTGTCTTTCTCATTCTGTATGGTCGGCTCTCTGGAAACACATGTCCAGACCTGCAAATCGATCGGCGGCAAGAAGGTGTCGCCCTCCGGCTCGCTGTGAACATGGGTCACATAGAGCCGCCCGGCGCGCCCCCAAAGGGCATTATAGATGGAACCGCCACCGATAACCGCGACCTCATCCACGCCATCGGCAAGCGCAATGGCCCGCGCCTTGTCCAGTGCCTCATCAATGGAAGCGACATGGATGATCCCTTCAGCCTTGAAGTCGGGATCTTTCGACACCACGATATTGGTCCGCCCCGGCAATGGCCGCCCGATTGACTGAAAGGTGCGCCGTCCCATGACAAGAGGCTTGCCCATCGTCATGGCCTTGAAGCGTTTGAGATCGGAGGACACATGCCATGGCATGTCATTATCCTTGCCGATCACGCCATTATCGGCAACGGCATAATGAAAAACGACAATTGGCTCGGAGGATCCCGTCATGCCAGCCCCCCCCTCAAACGGCCACCGCAGCGGCAATATGCGGATGCGGGTCATAATCGGTCAATTCGAAATCCTCAAAGACAAAGTCGAAGAGATCGCGCCTGTCCGGATTGATCTTCATTGCTGGTAAGGATCGTGGCGCGCGCGTCAATTGCAGCCGGGCCTGCTCGAAATGGTTGGAATAGAGATGGGCATCGCCAAGACTGTGAACGAAATCCCCCGGCTGCAAATCGCAAACCTGGGCAATCATCATGGTGAGCAATGCATAGGACGCGATATTGAAAGGCACCCCGAGGAAAACATCCGCCGAACGCTGATAAAGCTGGCAGGAAAGACGGCCATTGGCGACATAGAACTGGAACAGACAATGGCAGGGCGGCAGCGCCATGCGGTCCACATCGGCCGGATTCCACGCGGTTACGATCAGACGACGACTGTCCGGATTGCGCTTGATCTGCTCAACAAGCTGGCTGATCTGGTCAATCGTACCGCCGTCCCGCGCCGGCCACGAGCGCCATTGATGGCCATAGACAGGCCCCAGATCGCCATTCTCGTCGGCCCATTCATCCCAGATCCGCACCTTGTTGGCCTTCAGATAGGCGATATTGGTATCACCGGCCAGAAACCACAAAAGCTCGTGAATGATCGAGCGCAGATGCAGCTTCTTGGTGGTCAGCAGCGGAAAACCTTCAGACAGGTCGAACCGCATCTGGTAGCCAAAAACCGAACGCGTACCCGTTCCGGTACGATCGCCCTTATCGGCACCATTCTCAAGAATGTGCGTCAGCAAATCGAGATAGGTCTGCATGTCGATCCTTTCTGCCAGTTCAGACTTTTCCCCCGGTGTTACACGATTCTCCCGCGTTGGAATATGGCCAGCTTTGCGCGCCTGCCGCTCCCCGTTCGTCCAACAAATTGGACAATATGCGCATAGTTCTGATTTCCCACTTTAAATTTACCAAGAGCCACCCTATATTCGCCCTGTCACGCAAGTGACTATGGCAATAAATGGCCTTTGTAATAAGCCTATCGGACCCGGGGGCGGTACCCGGCGCCTCCACCAAAAGCATCCCTTTTGCAGGATTGAAGCAAGAATGGTGTTTTTGCTGGGGGCGAACTAGGATCGACGAGGGTGTAAAGATCGTGCTTTTGCTCGGCATTGTACCACCGTTATCGGGCTAATCGAGTAGTTGCAAATGACAACTATGCAGGCTCTCGTCTCGCTGCTGCTTAAGCAGTGCGACTAGCCACTAAAGCCCTAGCCGGTATGCTCGGTTAGGCGGGGTTCGGGGGCACCTGGCAACAGAAGCCCTCACCGGACTTCAGCTTTAGGCATTTAGACACCAGTCAAAACTATAATGGCAACGGTTGATATCTGACATCGCTACAGGGTTTTCCCTGTCGTCTGCTTGACTTTCATTGTCAGCCTCGGACATTGTGGCGTCAAATCAAGATCCAGTTTTTGGAGGCCTCATGAGCGAAGACCTGATCCGGTATGACATCCTTGCACAGGATGCGTTGCGCGGCGTGGTTAAAACCGTCCTCACGGAAGTGGCACGCACAGGCCTGCCCGGCGAGCACCATTTTTATATCACCTTCAACACCCAGGCACCCGGCGTTCGCATTTCGCCAAGGCTTCTCGAGAAATATCCCGATGACATGACCATTGTCCTGCAGCACCAGTTCTGGGACCTGCAAGCCAATGATCAGGCGATTGAAATCGGCCTGTCTTTTGATGGCATTCCCGAAAAGCTCTATATCCCCTATACCGCGATCATTACCTTCATCGACCCGAGCGTTCATTTCTCACTCCAGTTCGAAATCGAGATGGAAGAAGAAGATGAGCATGGCGCGGCAGAGGATGGTCTGGATGAGGATATTCTGACAGTTCTGCCTCCGAGCGAGGAACCTTTCTCCATGCCCGAAGAGGCTTCTGACGACGCGCCAAAAGAGAAGAAAAGCGCATCGAAAAGTGAAAAGGCCAAGGCATCAGACAAGGCCGATGCGGCAGACAAAGCCAAGGAAGGCGCAGAAGTCGTTTCTCTGGACGCATTCAGGAAAAAATAAGGGCACCATTTTGGATAACAAAATGGCTTGAGGTCGATATGGGCAGCGTCATCAATCTAAGGCAGGCTCGCAAGGCGAAAGCACGCTCGCAGAAGGAAAAGCAAGCCGAGGCAAACCGTGCCCGTTTTGGCCAGACCAAAGAGCAAAAGACCAAGCTTCGCTTTGAAGCGGACAAGCTGCGACGTCATCTCGATGGCCACAAGCGAGAGACCGGGATACAAGCAGATCAGTCCAATGACGGCCAGACTGACAGCGCCCGGACGGACAAAGAGAGCGACTGATTGGTATTGCGATGAAAAAGCACTCTGTCACCATCGCAGGCCATCGCACCTCCATCTCTCTGGAAGATGAATTCTGGCAGGGGCTGAAGGCTCTGGCGGAAAGCCGCAACAAGTCTCTGGCCGATATCATCCGCCAGATAGACAAGGAGCGCGGCAGAAACAACCTCTCCTCGGCAATACGCATTGCCGTGCTCGACTATTACAAATCCCTCATTCCGGACAGCGCCTGAAGCGGGCTTGCACACCCTCTGGATGATCACCCTATCTCTGAATGATATAGTCTGACGACAGATCTTCGTCTGAGAAGGTGAAAGAAAATCCCTGCCCCATGGTCGGAACAACCCGATCCCTTGGCAATATCGGCAAGCGTTGGGGCAGCTGGATATAAATTTCCTCAGGCACGATCTCTTCCGTTTGAGGCAACAGCGGCTGCGACTGAGGTTGAGACTGGGGTTGAACGCCTGAATTGCTCAAATCTTCCAGAGGCCGCACGATGATATCGCCGGGGCGAATGTCCAGAGGCTCATTGGCCAGAGGTGCATTGATCTGAGGCGCGTTAACCTGAGGTGTGCTGGAAGGAACAGCTTCCCGTTGCTGAAGTGCCCGAAGGCGGGCCTCCTCGGCGTCACGGGCCTGCTGTTCGGCAGCCTGCCTTTGAGCTTCCTCCTTGCGCCTTGCCTCTTCATCTGCCTTGCGTGCACGTTCAGCCGCTTCGGCTGCTTCAGCCTTCTGGCGAGCTTCTTCTTCGGCGCGCGCCTTTTCCGCCTGCTGTTCGGCCACAAGCGCTTCTTCGCGATGTCTTGCCTTCTCGCGATAAAGACGCAGCAATCGATGCATGCGATCCTTTTCCAGAATATCGGCCTGCAAACGTTCGACGCGAGCCACTTCCTTCTCGAAGGCGCGGATGGTCAGATAACCGGTAAAGGGCGCAACATCGACCACACGGCTTGGTGCATCCAACGGTCCGGAAAAGGCAAGCCCCACCTCAGGCTGCGCCCCGGTGACGGAATCTGCCTTGCCCGGCACGACCTTGATGGACCAATCCCCGTCCAATGTCTGATTGGAAAGATCAATCACCAGATTGCCCCGCGATTTCAGAATGTCAGCATCGGCTTCGATATTACTGGCGCGCAAGGCCCCACCAGCGATCACGAAGGTCCCCTCCATGCGGGAAACCTCTGTCGAGCCAGCATCCATGTGAGAGATGAAGGCCTGCTTGATATCTTTCTCTTTCAGCTCCAGCCCCGCATCGACAGCGCGGATAACCTGCGCGAAGGCGGTTGGATTGATATAATTGAGAACCGCATCCCTCAAGACAAAGGTGCCGGTTCCGGACAGACCGGACACCAGCCCGGCCATTGAGCGCCCCTGACTTTCCAGATCCAGATTGACATCGGCAAGGCCGTTGGCCACGGACCGTCCATCCCGTTGCCAAATGAACGGAGCCAGCGAAGTCCCCTCCACCCGCACATGGGATTTCAGCACGGCCTCGCCCTCGACATTGTCCAGATCGAGCCCGCCGCTGACCTGACCGCCCTGCAGCAATGCCTTGAAATCACGCACGGACAGGCCCTTGTCCTGCCAGAGCAGGGAGAAGCTGGGCTGCTGGAAAATATAGGGTGCGGCCAGTTCCAGAGAGCGGGCCTTGACCGAGACATCCAGCTTCAGTGTCCCATCATCACCCAATGCAAGCGGCGCGATGAAGGCAATATCGGGCCAGCTGCCATCAACCGAAGTCAGATGCCCGCCCCCCACAATCGTCTCCCCCAGCCAGACGCCGTCCATGTCGCCCAGTTCCATATTGCCCTTGAGAGAGAGAATATTGCCTTGCCTTGCAAGGGTCAGATCACCCGAAACAGGTTGCTCATTCCACTGCCCCTTCAGCGCATTCATGGCCAGAGTGCCATTTTCCAGATTGAGCGAAGCCTGCAATTGGGTCGGCAGCGCCTCACCGGGATTGGAAAGAGAGATACCGGCAGACATCAGATAGGGAGCCAGATCAGCGCTGTCGAAACGCAGCTTACCTGTTGTCTCCAGTCTGTCGCTATTGCCGGAAGGCAATCTGACCGATCCCTTGTAATCAAGCGAACCATCTTCGGCCTTGATCGAGCCTTCGAAATCGGCCCCTTCGTCAAGCTTGCCATCAAGCGAGGCAGAGAGCGAGAGCGCAGGCAGATCAATCAGACCATCCCCCAGCCCGAGCAGCGACAACAGCTTTTGCCCATCGGGATTGTCGATG
Source organism: uncultured Cohaesibacter sp. (assembly GCF_963676275.1). Lineage (NCBI taxonomy): Bacteria > Pseudomonadati > Pseudomonadota > Alphaproteobacteria > Hyphomicrobiales > Cohaesibacteraceae > Cohaesibacter > uncultured Cohaesibacter sp. The sequence goes on from NZ_OY781091.1 coordinate 3,479,703, forward strand.
GCCAGTGCAAGCGAAAGATCGCCATCGGTCCAGTCGGCAAGCGCACCATCAAGGGCAGCTTCAAGGCTGGCCTGACCGCCCCCCATGGAGCCGTCAAGATGGGCTGTCAGCCCGCGCCCTTCATGGCCGCCAGCAATGGCAAAGGAAAGCTCGGAGGGCGACATCACCGGCTGATGATTGACGAACCAGTCAGCGATAGGCTCACCGGGTAGCAAACGGGAAACGAGGGACGAAAGCCCTTCCAGATCCTCCGCACTGATCTTACCCTCGATCTGGCCATTCGGTGCGCCCGACAGATCCTTGAGCACACCATGGGCCGAAATGGTGGCCCCGGCAAAGTCATCGACATTGAGCCGGTCGATTTCAACCCCACCATCGGAAAGATGCAGCTTGGCGCTCAGACTGTTGCCCTCGAAATTGCCAGAAACGAGACGATTGGTTTCTACATCCAGAGTGATATCATCAAGCGGGGCCGCCTTGCCGGAAGAATTGCGCAACAGCAGCGAACCAACGCCCATAACGGCATCGAGATCGATACGCTCGGCATTGAGATGGATGGAAAGGGCGTCTCCCCCCTTGCCTTCCTTCTTCTCCTTGCCCTCATTCGCCTTGTCCTTCGGCCCCTCTTTGGCACCATACCAATCAATATAGCCGGTTGCCCTGTCCCCTTCCATCGACAGATCAAGATCGGATATCTGGATGTGATCGGCCTTGACCAGCAACTGGCCGCTGAGGTCGAAGGGTGTCAAATGCCCGCTGGTCGGCGCATCCTTGAGCCACCAGTTGGCAAAGGCAGCCGGTTGATCGGATCGAAGACGGGCCTGCCCCTCAAATCCATGGCGCTGGCTCTTGCCGCCGGGCGTGCCATTCAGCAGGCGGGAGAACATGCCGGTCAGAGAGACGATGGTCTGGCCGGGAAGATCAGCCGTCAGCTCATCAATTTTCCAGGCCGACCCCACCAATTCGGCATCCAGCTGCAAATTGCGAATGACACCGCCGCCGAGAATGACCCCGGGCACATCGAAACCGACATGACCCGGCATGTCCGGCAAGGGCATATCGGCAAGAGATTGCGCCAGCTTCTGAACACCATCCTGAAGATCGATCGGCGCATTGGGTCCATCGCCCAGCGCCCGGTCAAAATCCAGCTGGCGGGAAGACAGCACCACATCAAAGCGCGGCTTGGCACCAAAATCGATGGAACCCGCCCCATTGAGGCGATAGGCCTGATCAACCGGACCATGGGAAAATTCGAATTTCGGCATCACCATCGATGAGGCGGTCAGATCGCTCTCTCCGCTCAGGGTCCATGGCGCAACCGAAGCCGCCAAGCCTTCTATCTCGTTGGTCAGGCGGGTGGTACCAATATAGTGAAGCCGCTCGTCGCTGCCCTCCTTGACATTGCCATCCATGGAGAGGGAAACGGCGAAATTGGCAGGCGTCAAAAGGCTCTTGACCCGCATCCCGTCCGCGCTGGCGGTGCCGGTTGAAAGCATCAGGGAATAGGGATCGCCATCCATCCGGAAGGCTGCCTCGATCTTGAAGGGGCCAATCAGCGTGCGCGCTTCGAGCCCGCCATTCAGCCCGGTTATGCGCTTGCTGCGGCCGCTGCTGCGATCGAGAAAATCAATCTGGCCATCTTCGATCCGCACGTCATTGAGGCGGATCTTTTCCATATCGAGATCCCAGAGCTTGCCGCCATCCTGCCGCCAGTCAAACCGCCCCTTTTCATCCACCTCAAGCTTGAGCGAGGGATGTTTGAGCGTCATGTCGACGACATCGATTTTGCCTTGCACCAGCGGGAAAAGCTCCACTCCGATGTCAAATGCATCCACCGTCAATATCGGGTTCTGCTCGTCTGGCCCCACATGCACCGTTTCAAAATGCAGGCGCGGCATCGGCAGGATCTGCATGTCCGCCTTGCCCAGCACATGCACCGGCTGCCCCAGAGCCAGCATGGCCTCCCGCTCGAAAGCGGCGCGATAGGATGTCCAGTCGACAAATAGCGGCCCAACCAGTGCAATGACCAGCGCCAGCAAGATTGACCCACCAATCGTAAAATACAGACTATTCAGGACCCTGCCCCCCTGGAAACAAAACGGACTGCAATCTGGTCAAGCCAGCCGACTTCTGCGAACTGAGCCCCCAAGGAAAACTCTAACAAAGCCTCATGCCACAAAGGCACGAGGGGCATTTGTGCGACAGGACATAAACAGGCCGAACCGCCGATTTTATGACCCGATTCCCCACTCAGTCGAAAAGTCTTAAAAATTTCTTACTTCCAAATAACACTTGAGCCGCCATCTGAAAAGAACAAACCAGACAGAACAAGCATTGATAAGAAAAAGAAAAACAGTCCAGACCGCGCGATTGGCTGCAATCTAGTCATGCCGGGGCAGAATCTTGCCCGGATTGAGGATATTCTTGGGGTCAAAGGCCTGCTTGATGGCGATCATATAGGCCAGAGCAGGACCGAATTCCTGTTTCATATATTTCATCTTGCCCTGCCCGACACCATGCTCGCCAGTGCAGGTGCCACCCATGGCGATAGCCCGTTGCGCAAGGCGCTCGAGAAAAGCGTCTGCCTTTTCGTGTTCCTCTGGATTTTCCGGATCGAGCAGCAGTTGAACATGGAAGTTGCCATCGCCGACATGTCCCACGATCGGAGCCAGAAAGCCGGATTCCGCGATATCTTTCTGAGTTTCCCGGACGCATTCGGCCAATTGCGAAATGGGAACGCAGGCATCGCTGGAAACGCTCTTTGCTCCCGGCCGCAGGGCAAAGGTCGCCCAATAGCTTTCATGCCTTGCGGTCCACAGCCGCGTCCTGTCTTCAGGCTTGGTCGCCCATTCAAAGTCGGAACCACCAAATTCCTCGATGATATCGGCGAACAGGTCCGCCTGCTCGGCCACGCCGCTGTCGGTGCCGTGAAATTCCACCAGAAGGGTTGGCCGCTCAACCAGACCAAGCTTGGAATGCAGATTGACCGCCTTGACCTGCAGGGTATCAAGCAACTCGATCCGCGCGACGGGAATGCCGTACTGAATGGTCATGATGACCGCATTGCAGGCGCTTTCCAGATCGGGAAAGCCGCAGATACCGCCAGAAATGGCCTGCGGAATGCCGGACAGCTTCAGCGACACTTCGGTGATGATGCCCAAAGTGCCCTCAGAGCCGACCAGAAGCCGGGTGAGATCATACCCGGCAGAGCTTTTCTTGGCCTTGCTGGAAGTGGTGATGATGGTACCGTCAGCCATCACCGCCTTGAGAGCCAGAACATTGTCTTTCATGGTGCCATAGCGCACCGCGTTGGTGCCAGAAGCACGGGTTGCCGCCATACCGCCCAGAGAGGCATCGGCCCCCGGATCAATCGGGAAAAACAGCCCCGTATCACGCAGATAGTCATTCAACTGCTTGCGCGTCACCCCGGCCTGAACCGTACAATTGAGATCTTCGGCACAAACCTCCACAATGGCATCCATCCCCGACAGATCCAGCGAAATACCGCCATAGGGCGCATTCAGTTGCCCTTCCAGCGAAGAGCCGCTACCGAATGCGATCACCGGCACGCAATGGGCGTTGCACAGGGAAACGATCTGCGAGACTTCCTCACTCGTGCGCGCAAAAACCACACCATCGGGCTTTTGATTTTGCAGCCCTGTTGTCGTATGCGCATGCTGTTCCCGCATGGCCTTGCCGGTCGTGAAGCGTTCACCAAACTGCTCGGCAAGCTTTGTGCAGACCGCCTTGACGGCGTCCTCATCAGTCTGTTTCGTGAAATGGGGCTGAACAGCAGAAGACATGGGGAACTCCGAAAATTGATTGTCTTTTTGTTTTTGCTTATGGCTTTTGAACCCAATTACGCATAATCGCGGCCAAATTGCCAGACCGGGCCAGCCAATTCGCACAGACTAGGGGAATTTCCTGCGGCCAGCCTGACGCAGAAAACAACAGCGCCCTGAAAGCTGCGATAAAAGCCCTGCCTGTACCGGATGACGAGCTGCCTGCCGCTCCCATCCTCACGCGCATAGCTCCCCTTTCGATTCCGCTCTTCTGCCAGCATATGAGCAATGTTATGAAACCTAGAATCCAGTAAAAACAGCTGTTTTCGCTGGTTTTTTGTGACACTCAGCACGCAATTATCCTTGCAAAGACAATCTGGAACTGAATAGAGACACGGTCAGCCCGCTTGACCTGTTTCAGCTCCTTGTTATTGTTGAGCCTTATCATTGTGGGATCGCCTCCTTCGGGATCGGGCATCCTTCATGCAAATTCAGGATGATCAGCTTCGTTGCATTCCGTTCAAACCCTTTGACACAAACAGAAATTCAAAAGCCAGCCCAGTCCAATGAATAACCCATTTAACCTGCACCATCCGCATGGCAAGCGCATCGTCAGAGCCCAACGCATGATCTGGCAAAGGCGCATCATTTTCGGATTGGGCGGGATTATGGTCGGCCTCGCCGCTGTGGTTCTGGCCAAGGGAGCCGATGCCAGTCAGGATCTCTACCGCCAGATGATCGCGGCCTATCCCTATGCCGGTCTGTTTGTAACACCGCTCGGTTTTGGCGCGATCGTATGGGTGACCAATCGTTATTTCCCCGGAACACAGGGCTCGGGCATTCCGCAGGCCATCGCCGCACGACGTCTTAAGCGCCCCACCAGCCGCGCAAAACTGGTCGGCATCCGCTCGGCAATCGGCAAGGTGATCCTGACCCTGCTCGGCATGATGATCGGTGCCTCGACCGGACGAGAAGGCCCGACTGTACAGGTGGGGGCCGCCGTCATGTTCCTGACGGGCCGCATCGCCCCCAAAAGACAGGTCGGCCTCATTCTCGCTGGCGCGGCAGCCGGTATCGCCGGTGCCTTCAACACGCCGCTGGCCGGTATCGTCTTTGCCATCGAGGAAATGAGCCGTTCCTTTGAAATGCGCACCAGCGGCATGATATTGGGCACGGTCATTCTGGCTGGTCTGACATCCATGGCCGTGTTCGGCAACTATACCTATTTCGGCACATCCCACGATCTCATGCAGTTTGGCTGGGGCTGGATCGCAGTCCCCATTGTCGGGGTTATCGGCGGTCTTGCAGGCGGCCTCTTTTCCAAGATCCTTGTGCTCTTCACCTATGGATTGCCCGGCAGCATCGGCGCGCTGATCAAGGCACACCCGATCCCCTTTGCCATTCTCTGCGGCCTGTTCGTGGCTCTGGCTGGCCTCTATACCGATGGCGCCGTCAACGGTTCGGGCTATGAAGCGGCGCGCGACGTGCTGCATGGCGAAACCGATCTTCGGCTTGAATATGCCCCCCTGAAACTGCTGGCAACCATTGCATCTTCCATCAGTGGCCTGCCCGGCGGCATCTTCTCGCCCTCCCTTTCGGTGGGCGCGGGACTGGGAGCCGATCTTGCTGGCTTATTCCCCAAGGTTCCGGTCGGAGCCATCGTCCTGCTCGGCATGGTGTCCTATTTCACCGGCGTTGTTCAGGCCCCCATCACGTCTTTTGTCATCGTCATGGAAATGACCGACAACCACCAGATGATGCTGCCGCTCATGGCCTGTGCACTGGTGGCAAATGCGTCCTCCAAGCTCTTCTGCAAGGAAGGGGTCTACCATCTCCAGTCTGGTAAATTCTACGAATTTGCCCGCCAGCGCGATTCGGAAACCGCCCCGCCTGCCGAAAAGGAAGACAAGGCCTGAGCGCATAAAGACCATCGGTCCTTCAGCCCATCATGCCATATTGCGCAGAAGCCGCCGCTCAAGGCGGCTTTTTTGTTGGCCGTTGAGCGCAGTCTAAGGTTAGGCTTGACCTTGAGAATAAAAATCTCAACTCTTGCAAGACATTCGGATTGATGGACCAGCCTGAGACATCCATCCCGCCCACTGACTTTTGAAGGATGACAAGACCTTTCAACCATGGTCCGGACCAACCCGATCAAAGTGCTACGCAGCTGGATAGAACCGAACTGGTCGATTTTTCTCTCGACGCAGCAGCCCAAGCTTTGGCTTGTTTCCATATTGGTCGGCTTTCTGGTGTCTCTGGCCGCCATCCTGTTCCGCCTCGGTATCGGCGGTGTGCAATGGTTCTGGCTGGGCACCAGCGGTGAGACCATCATAGCCCGGGTGCAAGCAACGCCGGACTGGATCGTAGTCGCCGCCCCGACCATTGGCGGCCTGTTTGTCGGGGCCTTCCTGCAATATGTCCACCCCATCAAGCGCGCCGAAGGCGTCGCTGATGTCATCGAGGCTCGTGCCCGCGGCGGCAGGGGCCTGCGCTTCTGGCAAGCGCTGGACAGCGCAGCCATCACCATCATTTCCCTCGGCTCGGGAGCCAGCGCAGGCCGCGAAGGACCGATCGTCCATCTGGGTGCCACATTGGCCAGTTCCATCAGCCGGAAATTGTCGCTCCAGCCGACGGGCCGCAAGATTTTGCTTTCCTGCGGCGTCGCCAGCGCCGTATCGGCCTCCTTCAATGCCCCCATCGCGGGTGTTCTCTTCGCCCATGAAGTCATTCTGGGCCATTATGCCTTTTCCGCCTTTGTCCCCATCGTGCTTGCCTCTGCCGTGGGAACCACCTTTTCAAGGCTCTATTTCGGCGATGTCGCCTCCTTCATCATCCCCGACTATCAGATCACATCCTACTGGGAACTGCCCTCTTTCGCCCTGCTTGGCATCGTATGCGCCATCGTGGCGGTGCTGTTCCAGACCTCGCTTCTGGCAACAGACAGGATCGCCCGACATATTTCGATGCCGTTGCTGCTGCGTCCGGTGGTGGGCGGCTTTCTCATCGGCCTCATCGCCCTCGCCTATCCGGAAATTCTCGGCGTCGGCTATGAGGCAACCGATCAGGCCCTCAAGCAGCAATTGCCGCTGACGATGCTTTTCTCGCTCATTTTCGTCAAGACGCTGGCCACCTCCATCACACTGGCCTCCCGCTTTGGTGGCGGCATATTCTCGCCATCCCTCTATATCGGGGCCATGGTGGGGGGCACATTCGGCCTGCTGGCACAGCCCCTGTTGCCCGAAATCGCGTCAACCCACGGCCTTTACGCTCTTCTGGGCATGGGCGCAGTTGCCGCCGCAGTGCTGGGGGCACCGGTTTCAACCACCATGATCGTGTTTGAGCTGACCGGTGGCTATGCCCTCTCCATTGCCCTGCTGGTCACGGTATCCATTTCAAATGGCCTTGCAGTGGCGCTGCAGGGACGCTCCTATTTTCACCGCCTGCTCGGCATGCGCGGCATTTTCCTGCATGAAGGGTCTCATCGCTACATCGTCAAGAACACCATGATATCAGACTTTTACACCCCGCTGCGCATGGATGCTGCGATTGAGGAAACCGTGCTGGAACATGATATGGAACCGATCCGGCTACAGGACAGTCTGGAACTGGCACTCAAGAAATTCGATGACAATGGCGGCAGTGATCTGGCCGTTCTCGACCCCGACCGTCCGGGCCGCATTCTGGGCTGGGCAAGGCAGGTGGACGCCCTTCGCCACTTCAACGAAGCCCTGATCAGCACCCAGGTAGAAGAACATCGCTAGCAAATCGGCGCTGAAAAGATCACCGCAACAGCAAATTTGCCCCTGACAAACCACATTTGTTGCTATAATGTTCTTATTCAGATTCGTAAACAGGATCGCCTCTGATGCAATTTGCCCTTTGCAAATCGACAGCAAGGTCATAGAACCAATCCACCCAGAGCCATCCCCGAAAAGCATTCTGCCGAGGATAGGCCAAACCGATTGCAAAAGCAGTGAGCGAGAGAAAACGCAAGCTGCCAAACGAAAAAGCTGGACCCGATAGCCGCAATGCCTGATCTTTTCGTACCATCGCCAAACTCCCCATCCAACCAGATGCAGGAGGAAGATCAGGAGAGCATCCGCGCCAAACTGGCCCGCATGCGCCCCACGCCCTATCTGGAAGGCCTCAATCCCGAACAGCGCGACGCAGTGGAAAGCCTTGAAGGCCCGCTGCTGGTGCTCGCCGGAGCCGGTACCGGCAAGACGCGGGTGCTGACCACCCGTATCGGCCATATTCTGGCCACCCGCCGCGCCACGCCCTGGCAGATCCTGTCGGTGACCTTCACCAACAAGGCGGCACGCGAAATGAAGGACCGCATCGGCCAGTTGATCGGCGGTTCGGTGGAGGGCATGCAATGGCTGGGCACCTTCCATTCCATCGGCGTCAAGATCCTGAGGCGTCATGCCGAACTGGTCGGGCTTAAATCCAATTTCACCATCCTTGATACCGATGACCAGATCCGCATGCTCAAACAGCTTATTCAGGCCAATGCCATCGAGGAAAAGCGCTGGCCGGCCCGCCAGCTGGCAACCCTGATTGATGGCTGGAAGAACCGTGGCCTGTCCCCCGATCAGGTGCCGCAGGATGAAGCCTTCCACTTTGCCCAAGGCAAGGGCATTGACCTCTACAAGGCCTATCAGGAGCGCCTGAAAATCCTCAATGCCTGCGATTTCGGCGATCTGCTGCTCGAATGCATTCGCCTGTTTCGCGAAAATCCGGATGTGCTGGCCAGTTACCACCAGAAATTCCGCTATATTCTGGTGGACGAGTATCAGGACACCAACGTGGCGCAATATCTTTGGCTGCGGCTGCTGGCCCAGTCCAGCCACAATATCTGCTGCGTGGGCGATGACGACCAGTCGATCTATGGCTGGCGTGGTGCCGAAGTGGACAATATCCTGCGCTTCGAGGAAGATTTCCCCGGAGCCAAGGTCATCCGCCTTGAACGCAACTATCGCTCCACCGCCCATATTCTGGCTGCGGCATCTCATCTGATCACCTTTAACGAGGGGCGTCTGGGCAAGACCCTGCATCCCCAGATCATCGATACCGAAGCCGAAAAGGTCACGGTCACCTCGATCTGGGACTCAGAGGAAGAGGCCCGCACCATTGGCGACCAGATCGAAGCCTATCAGCGCGGCGGCCATGAGCTTAACGACATGGCAATTCTGGTTCGCGCCTCCTTCCAGATGCGCGAATTTGAAGACCGCTTCATCACCATGGGCCTCAATTACCGCGTCATCGGCGGCCCGCGCTTTTACGAACGCGCAGAAATCCGCGATGCTCTGGCCTATTTCCGCACCATGGTGCAACCCGCCGACGATCTCGCCTTCGAACGCATCGTCAACACCCCGCGCCGCGGTCTGGGCAATGCAACGATCCAGCAGATTCACAATCTGGCCCGCGCCGAGGAAATCCCGCTGACCGAAGCGGCAACCGAAATTGTCGATACCGAGGAACTCAAACCCAAGCCACGCAATGCGCTGAAGAGCCTGTTGAGCCAGTTCAACCATTGGCGCACCATGATGGGCACGATGAAGCATACCGAACTGGCCGAAATCATCCTTGATGAATCCGGCTATACGGAAATGTGGCAGAAGGACAAATCCCCCGATGCGCCCGGTCGCCTTGAGAACCTCAAGGAACTGATCCGCTCGATGGAAGAATTTGATTCCCTGCCCAGTTTTCTCGAGCATATCGCGCTGGTCATGGATCGCGATGCCGGCGAGACCAATGACGCCGTGTCCATCATGACGCTGCATTCGGCCAAGGGGCTGGAATTCGACACCGTCTTTCTGCCCGGCTGGGAAGAAGGCCTGTTCCCCCATCAGCGTGCTCTTGACGAAGCGGGCACCAAGGGGCTGGAGGAAGAGCGCCGCCTCGCCTATGTCGGCATCACCCGCGCCAAGAAACGGGCCAAGATCTATGTCGCCTCTAACCGGCGCATTCATGGCCTGTGGCAGAATTCCATTCCCTCACGCTTTCTGGACGAACTGCCTTCCAAGCATGTCGAAATAGAGGAAAGCCAATCGACCTACGGCGGCTATGGCGCCTCCGGCGTCGGCGGCTCGATCTATGGCAAGAGCCGTTTCGACACATCCGATCCTTTCGAGACCAATTATGATACGCCCGGCTGGAAACGCGCTCAGGCCAACAAGGCCAGCCGCGCCAAGACAGCAACGCCCAAGGCAAAGCGCGCCAGCACCACCATCGAGGGCGAACTGGTCGCCAAGAGCATTTCTGACAGCCCTTCGAAATACTCGCTCGGCGAACGGGTCTTTCATCTCAAGTTCGGCTATGGCGAGATCAAGTCCATCGAAGGCAACAAGCTGACCATCCAGTTCCAGACCGGACAAAAGCGCGTGCTCGACAGCTTCGTGGAGAAACATTAGCCCTTCGCGCTTGCCTTTGAGGCTGCGAAGGTCTATCGACGGTCCAAATCATCAATATATGAGGAAATCATGGCCCAGTATCTTTATGCCGAAGGCTCTGCGAAAGACATTCAGGCTGCTGCCAGGCATCTGGAAATAGTCTTTGAAGAGGAAGGCTTTGCCATTTCGAATTACGAAATTGATGAAAAGATTGGCATATGGGCTATTTCTCTTTATCCGTCGGATGAGGCATTGGCCGATATTCTCGCAAGAACCGTGGCGGCTCTCGACGCCATATCGATCAGCTTCTTCTTTAAAACAGTGGATCTGGACGAAGTTGACTGGGTATCGAAAAGTCTGGAGGGGCTGGTCCCGGTTGAAGCCGGGCGTTTCATCATTCATGGCTCCCACGACAAGGGCATGGATACCAAGGGCCGCATTCCGGTGCAGATCAATGCCGGACAGGCCTTCGGCACCGGTCATCATGGCACCACGGCGGGCTGCCTCAAGGTGCTGAGCAAGGAGCTGCGCCGCTATCACCCGCTTCGGGTGCTGGATCTGGGTACCGGCTCGGCGGTCCTGGCCATTGGGCTTGCCAAAATGCTCAAACAGGAGATCGTGGCAACCGACATCGACCCGATTTCCATTGAAACCGCCAACGACAATATCAGGATCAACGAGGTTCACCCTTTCGTCACGACCGCCGTCGCATCCGGCTTCGGTCATCCGATTTTCAAGGAAAAAGGCCCCTTTGATCTGATCGTGGCCAATATTCTGGCTGGCCCGCTATGCAAAATGGCTCCGGATCTGGCCAAGAATATCGCTCTTGGCGGCCGAGTCATTCTCTCCGGGCTTTTGCCACATCAACGCGCCCGTGTCCTCGCCGCTTATCGCCAGCAGGACTTCCGTCATATCAGTACATTTGAAGAAAACGGGTGGCTCGTTCTGGTCCTTGAAAAATAATAAGCAGGCAAAGATCCCAATGGATCGACCAGAAATGCTGCTTGTATTTAGCTCAAAAGCTGTCCGGGCCAAGCCCGGTTATTCCCCCAAAGGGAAATGCATATGGGGCCATCTGCCGCCGATATGCAGGATTTCCTTGAGCTTCCCTGTAACGGGAAGTTCAAGGGCTTATTTGTCGTTGTTGTCGCGAGCAGCAATGATCTCAGCAGATGCTGGAGCATAGAGTTCGATATAGTTGCGGGCTTCAGCTTCACGGGCTGCGATCAGACGTTCAAAAGCGTTACCAAAGATAGACATCTTATTTTTCCTTTTGGATCAGGCCGGTTTTTCGACCTCTTTCTTATACCAAAGTTATATAGCAAAAGTCCGTTACCACAAAAATAGACAGATTCTCAAGTCAGCCGCCCCAAAACTGCATAGCAATGCGCGTAGCTATGTCACCCAATTCTTAACCAACATCCTTTCCAACATCCCCGCCGACATCCTAGCCAAAATCCCGGCAAGCCAGCTTCATCTTGGCGCAGGTCTCGACCTCTTTATGGAAAGAGGCTGATCTGCGCATAAAAAAAGCGGGCCTGAGCCCGCTTGTTTTAGTGGAGTTTTATTTTGGACGGCTTATCTCCTCCCGTCCGTTGCTTCTGCGGATGTCTGCCTGATCGGCAGAATGCTATTCACCTTGGCGTCATCCGAGCAGCATCACGGTGATTAGCCGCGAGGATCGTTGGTCATGTCGATGATGGAGTCGAGGCCACGATCAGACATATATTCGTCGACAAAACGCTGAGCCTGAGCTTCACGAGCGTTGATCACTTTTTCAAGAGCGCGGTTAAAGAAGTTCATAATGATGTCCTTTCTTCTTCATTGGGTGATTGTCATGTTTGACTTACATCATGGAATATGGGCTAACCTCTCCGATTCAAAAAGACCCAATAACTCAAGACAGCAATGCATCTAGTGCATATCGGAATTTTCAGCTATCCAATTTTCGCAAAGATAGAGATTGCCTACATCATTCATCAGCCAGATTTTCAAGGCCCGCCCTTGCTCGGCGTGACTAAATTTGGCACTGTAGCGCTCTGGGCCTCTCCTCACAAAAACATGCACAGATAAACCATTCAGCCCCCGAAAATCTGGCAGGAAAAGTCAAATGTTTCAAGATTTTAGCAATGCGGCGAATCCCGAACAGGGGCGCCAGCGCCTCCCCCTCCTGAGGGACCAATTGAAGGCAGAAAAGCTCGATGGCTTTATCATGTCTCGTGCCGACGAATTTGGTGGTGAAGATATCGCCCCCTATGCAGAACGTGTTGAATGGCTGACCGGTTTCACCGGCTCGGCAGCCAGTGTCGTTGTCCTGCAAGACAAGGCCGCGATCTTTGTTGATGGCCGTTACACGCTGCAAGTTCAGGATCAGGTTGATCGCGATTTGCTCACACCAGTCGCAATTCTGGAGCAATCCGTCGCTGAATGGTTGAAGGAAAATCTGCAAGCAGGCCAAATCATCGGCTTTGATCCCTGGCTCTATACCCAGAGCGCGGTCGAGAAATTCCGCAAGGCCTGCGATGAGACAGGCGCAACGCTCGTTCCCTGCGCCTCCAATCCGGTTGACGCAATCTGGTCCGATCACCCCACCCGCCCGCAAAATCCGATTATTCCCCATCCGCTCACATTGGCGGGCGAAGAATCCGCCGACAAGCTCGCCAGAATAGCTCAATCCTTTGCCAGCAAGGCAGATGCCAGCTTCATCACTCAAGGGGACAGCATTGCATGGCTCTTCAATATTCGCGGCAGCGATGTTGCCCGCGCGCCCCTGCCGCTTGCTTTTGCCATCCTCCTGTCGAATGGCTCGGCCTATCTGCTGACCGATCTGGCCAAACTGCCTGAAGAGACCCGCGCCCATCTGCCCGCCACTGTCACGCTCGCATCCTTTGAGGAGCTGTCACAGATCATCACGGCCCTGTCCGGTCCGGACAAGAGATGGATGCTCGATGAAACCATCGTGCCCTATGCGGTCAAATCCATGATCGAGGCAACGGGGGCTTCCATCGAGAAGGCACCAGACCCTTGCCTCAAGCCCAAGGCGGTAAAGAATGAGGCCGAATTGGCAGGCATGCGCAAGGCCCACCACCGGGATGGTCTGGCCATGTGCCAGTTTCTGCACTGGATCGACGCTATGGCTCCTACCGATACGCTGGACGAGATTTCCGCTGTCAAGGCTTTGGAAGAATTCCGGGCATCCACCGGCTGCCTTAAGGATCTCTCCTTTGACACCATATCCGGTGCTGGCCCCAACGGGGCAATCGTGCATTATCGGGTGACGGAAGACACCAACCGCAAGTTTGACCAGAATTCGCTGTTTCTGGTCGATTCCGGCGGTCAATATCCTGATGGCACGACGGATATCACCCGCACGGTCGCAATCGGAGTGCCCGACAGGGAAATGAAAGACCGCTTCACGCGCGTATTAAAGGGCATGATCGCCCTGACGCTGGCCCGTTTTCCCCAGAAGACCAAGGGTATCCAGCTCGACACGCTGGCCCGTCAGCCGCTCTGGGAGGTTGGCCTTGACTATGCCCACGGCACCGGTCATGGCGTCGGCTCCTATCTGTGCTGCCATGAAGGACCGCAAAGCATTTCCAAGCGTGGCGGAGCCGAACTGGAAACCGGCAATGTTCTGTCCAACGAGCCGGGCTATTACAAGACCGGCGCATGGGGCATCAGGATCGAGAATTTGATCACGGTAACCAAGCCAGAACCGATAGCAGGCGGTGAATTGCCCATGCATGCCTTTGAAACCCTGACCCTCTGCCCGATTGATCAGCGCCTGATTGATGTGTCTCTGCTCACGAGCGATGAAATCAACTGGCTCAATGATTATCACGAGCAGGTCTTTGCCGAATTGTCTGCCGATCTGCCCGACGATGTGCGCACCTGGCTTGCAGAAGCAACAAAGCCGCTACGCGCCGCTTGAGGCAACACAGCCAGACAACAAAAGCCGCCGGAAAAACAAAAGCCAGCGCCCCGAAAGGCGCTGGCTTTTCTATTGAGGGAAGAACAGCGAGCTGCCGCCATCAGCCGTCAATGAGCGCAATCCACTCATCTTCGGTCATGATGGTAATCTCCAGCTCCTGCGCCTTCTTCAGCTTGGACCCTGCCCCGGGTCCTGCCACCAATATGTCAGTCTTCTTGGATACGGAGCCGGAAACCTTGGCCCCCAGACTCTCGGCCTGATTTTTCGCTTCCGTCCGGGAAAGCCGCTCAAGACTGCCGGTGAAGACAACCGTCTTGCCGGAAACGGAACTGTCGGTTTTCACCGCCTCAGCCTCCTGTGGCGTAACCTCCAGTAAAAGCGCGTCTAGCACTTCCTCGTTATGGGCCTCATTGAAGAATTCAACGATGCTACGCGCCACGGTGGCGCCGATGCCATCGATCCCCAGCAATTCCTGCCAGGCGTCGCTATCCGCACTGCCAGCCGCTTTCATGGCCTCCCTGAGAGCGGCAAAACTGCCATAGTGGCGCGCGAGCAATTTGCCCGTCGTTTCCCCCACATGGCGAATGCCAAGCGCAAAGATGAAGCGATGCAGCTCAACGGACCGGCGCTCGTCAATGGCCGCAAACAGATTGCGCGCCGAGGTCGGCCCCCAGCCATCCTGATCACGCAGCCGTTCGCCCCGCCCTTTCTTTTCGTCCATGTCACGCAAATGGAAAATATCGGCGGCATTGCGGATCACGCCCTGCTCGAAAAAGGCACTGACCTGCCTCTCGCCCAGACCATCAATATCCATGGCATTGCGCGAGACGAAATGCTTGAGCTGCTCCACCGCCTGCGCCCGACAGACAAGCCCGCCGGTGCAGCGCCTGATGGCATCAAGCTCGCCATTCTCTTTCTTCTCGCGCACCGCATGAGAGCCGCAGACAGGGCAAATGGTGGGAAAGACAAATGCCTTCCCGCGTTCGTTTTTGTTATCCAGCACAGGACCGATAATTTGCGGAATGACGTCGCCAGCCCGCTGCACGGTGACCATATCGCCAACGCGCACATCCTTGCGGACAATTTCGTCCTCGTTATGCAGGGTCGCGTTGGAAACCACCACGCCCCCCACCGTGACCGGTTCCAGCTTGGCAACCGGGGTCAGCGCACCGGTGCGGCCCACCTGAATATCGATTTCCAGCAGCCGCGTAATGGCCTTCTCGGCGGGGAATTTATGGGCAATCGCCCAGCGCGGCGCCCGTGAGACGAAGCCAAGCCGCCCCTGCAGCTCCAGCCGGTCCACCTTGTAGACAACGCCATCAATGTCATAATCGAGCGAAGAGCGCAGCGCCTCGATCTCGTGATAATGCGCGATCAGCCCCTCGATGCTGTCATGGCGACGCATCAGCGGATTGACCGTAAAGCCCCATGTTGCGAATTTCTGCACCGCTTCAAACTGGCTTTCCGCCAGCGGCTCGCTGGCCTCGCCCCAGGCATAGGCGAAAAAGGCCAGATTGCGCGAGCGGGTGATTTCGGCATCCAGCTGTCGCAGCGAACCGGCCGCAGCATTGCGCGGATTGGCAAAGGTCTTGCCGCCACTCTCTGCCTGTCGCTCATTCAGCGCCATGAATTCCGAACGCGGGAAATAGACCTCGCCGCGCACTTCCACTACAGCAGGCACATCCTCGCCCGCAAGCGTGTGCGGAATCGAGGCGATGGTCTTGAGATTGGCCGTGATATCCTCTCCCACGGTGCCGTCTCCGCGGGTGACGCCATAGACCAGCGCACCATTTTCATAGCGGATGGAAGCCGAAAGCCCGTCGATCTTTGGCTCGGCGGTGATGGCGAGGGCATCATTGCGCCCAAGGCCCAGAAAGCGTCGGACGCGCGCGCCGAATTCGGACACATCTTCATCACTGAAAGCATTGTCCAGTGACAGCATCGGCACGGCATGGGTTATCTTGGCAAATTTCTCAGAAGGTGCCGCCCCGACGAGCAGGGAGGGACTATCCTCGCGCCGCAACATGGGAAAGCGCAGTTCGAGCACGCTGTTGCGTCGCCGCAGGGCGTCATACTGGGCGTCTGTCAGATCTGGCGCATCCTGGCCGTGATAGAGCCTGTCCGCCTCGGCAATCTCTTCGGCCAGATAGGCCAGCTCAGCCTTCGCCTCGTCGGCATCCAATTGATCAACCGGCTTTTCGCGCAAGCTACTCCGATCCACGGCTCATGCTCCTGTTGTCTTGCCAGAGATAAGTCGCCGAGCCGCTGCCCGAGCCTCATCCGAAATCACTTCACCAGCCAGCATGCGGGCAATCTCTTCTTCGCGATGATTGCCATCGATCACCGTGACGCCCGTCGCCACGCGGTCTTCGCCCTTGACGGAATTTTTGGCAATCCTCATATGCGCAGTGGCGCGGGACGCCACCTGCGGCGCATGGGTGACCGACAGCACCTGCACATTCTCGGCCAGACGCGCCAGACGACGACCAATCGCATCGGCAACGGCCCCACCGACCCCGGTATCGATTTCATCAAACACCAGCGTCGGAGCCGAGCCCTTGTCGGCCATGGCAACCTTCAGCGCCAACAGGAAACGCGACAGCTCGCCACCCGAGGCCACCTTCATCATCGGGCCGGGGCGCGTACCCGGGTTGGTCTGCACCCAGAATTCGATCTGGTCGATCCCCTCTTCGCTCCGGCCTTCTGCGTCGCTGTCATGATTGACCAGAAACCGCGCCGCTTCCAGTTTGAGCGAGGGCAGCTCGGCCATAACCTTCTTGATCAGATCCTTGGCCACGCTGGCGCGGCGCTTGCTGAGGGCCGAAGCCGCCTTGTCATAGGCCACCTTGGTCTCGCCGGCCGCTGCATGAAGAGCAACCAGTCGCTCCTCGCCATGGTCAAGCGCATCCAGCTCCGAGCGCATACGCGCAAGCAGACCGACAAGCTCATCGCCGGACACCTTATGCTTGCGAGACAAGGCCCGCAGGGCAAACAGCCGCTCTTCGATCATTTCCAGCTCGCGCGGATCAAAATCCGTTTGCCGCTGGGCATCCTCCAGACTGCTGCGCGCTTCCTCCAATGCATTGAGGGCATTATTGAGATGGGCCAGAGTGGGTTCAAGCAAGCCCGGCATCTGCTCGGTCTTGCGTTCAAGCCGCCGCATCATGCTGGCCAGTGTCGGTATCGGCGAACCATTGCCGTCCAGCACTTCGAAGGCCTCGTTAAGGTCAGTGGCAATCTTTTCAGACTGCATCATCACCGTGCGGCGGGCCGCCAGCTCTTCCTCTTCCCCGGCAATGGGAGAGAAAGCACCGAGTTCCTCGACCGAAGCCGTCAGATAATCAGCTTCCTTGCGGGCTTCCTCAATGGTCTTTTCCAGCGTTGCCAGATCCCGCTCCGCCTTGCGCCATGCCTTGTAGCGGCTGCGCACGCCTTCCAGATCATCCTGCAAGCCACCAAAGGCATCCAGCAGCACCCTGTGCTCGGACGCATCCACAAGGGCGCGGTCGTCATGTTGTCCGTGAATTTCGACCAGACCTTCGCCAATCTGGCGCAGCATCCCGGCACTCACCGGCTGGTCATTGACATAGGCGCGGGTACGCCCGTCGGCATTCTGCACGCGCCTGAGAACCAGATCTCCGTCATGATCCAGCCCCTGCTCGGCCAGAAGCGCAAAAACCGGGTGGGAAGGCACGATATCGAACATCGCAACCACCTGCCCCTGCTTCTCTCCGGCACGGACCAGCCCACCGTCGCCCCGCCCACCCAGAGCAAGCGACAGGGAATCGAGCAGAATGGACTTACCGGCACCGGTTTCCCCGGTCAAAACAGTCATGCCATCGCCGAATTCCAGATCGAGGCGGTCAATCAATACAATATCGCGAATTGAGAGCGAGGCGAGCATGGTTTCCTCATAGAACAGACAGCAATCAACGGCCGCAAAAGCTGACTCGATTTGCGCGTCATGCTATGCCAACTGCCGCCCCAAAAGCAATCATGCAATGCATGTTCCGAGGGAACAAAACATGATCATTTCAACAGGAATGTGAACCAAGCCCTAGAAATAGCAAGCTCTTAACCAGAAAAACCCGCGCCAGCAAACCCCGAACCCAGAAAGACTGATCCAGAAAGGCCGATCCAGAAAGACCGGGCCAGAAAGACTGAACCAGCGATCCCGAGCCAGAGATCCAGAACCAGACAGGCCCTAGCTCAGAATGCGGGACATCCACGAGCCTTTGTTGATTTCCGGTTCATAGCCACCCTTGTTCAGCATGCTATAGGCCATCTTGTACCATTTGCTGTCAGGATAGTTATGCCCCAGAACGGCAACAGCGGTCTGAGCTTCATGGGTGATGCCAAGGGCGAGATAGGCCTCGGCCAGACGCATCAGGGCTTCTTCAACCTGACGTGTGGTCTGATAATCGGTCACGACAACCTTGAAGCGGTTAATCGCCGCGATATATTCCTTGCGCTCCAGATAGTAGCGCGCGACCTGCATTTCCTTGCCTGCCAGCTGATCCTGCGTCACCCGGATCTTGCGTCTTGCATCCTCGGTATATTCGGAATCAGGATAATTCTGAACCAGCTCATTCATCGCCTGCAGCGCTTTCTGAGTGGTTTCCTGATCGCGCGTTACATCAGGGATCTGATTGAAATAGGACTGGCCGATCAGATAATAGGCATAGGGCACATCTTCATCGCCGGGAAACAGCGTAAGGAAACGCTGGGCAGCAGAAATGCACTCGGTATATTGCCCGCTCTTGTAATGCGCATAAGCGGTCAAGATCATGGAGCGACGCGCATAGTTTGAATAGGGATGCTGACGATCCAGCTCCTCAAACTTCTTGTTGGCTTCCTTGCGATCGCCACTCTCCATGGCGACAAGCCCTTCAGCATAGAGCTTCTCGGCAGGAATTTCCTCAAAGGCAAGATCAGATGGATCCTTGCTAGCGCAGGCGCCCAAACCGGAAACTGCGATAAGTGCCAGCCCGAACCAGATCCGTTTTGCGAAAAGAAAATCCATCGATACATTTATCCTTTAACTGGAACAAGTCCTGAACGGGACGCCGCGGCCATTTGCTTCGAGCAGCAAGCACCACCCCCTGCCAGCCCCTTTCGGAAGCATCGGCGCGGAAGACGAACAAGGCCCGACAAATCCATAGACAGCTCCTGCCCATTAAGCATCCTGTCTTAACAAGAAAGCGCGTATAGTTACCATCAGAGAAATCACAATTGGGGAAAAAATGTGTCTGAATGACCAACTCCGCCCCAAATCTACACAGCAAACAGGCCATTGCAAGCAAATCCGCAACAAATCGAATGATTTGACACGACGAACAGACAAGAATTGAGCCCTCAGCAAACCACAAAAAAGGGTGACCATGGTCACCCTTTCTAAGCTCTTATCCCTTGTCCTTGGCAGGCTTTCGGCCCTTAATTGGTTTCCGGCCCCAAGGCGATGCGAACGGTGGCAGCTTCCACAGCAGAGCCAACACGCGCAGATTTGCGAAAGACAGGCTCGGCTTCCACCCACTCCCAATTGCTGTCATCGGCAAAAAGCGCCTCGAGCATATTGAAGTTGAGCTTGTGCCCGCCCTTGAAGGAGCGGTAATGCGCCAGCAAAGGTGCACCAGCCAGCGACAGATCGCCAACGGCATCCAGTGTCTTGTGGCGCACGAACTCGTCGCCATAGCGCAGCCCGTCCGGATTGACGATCTTCTGCTCGTCATCAATGACAACGGAATTTTCCAGCGAAGACCCAAGCGCATAACCCGCAGCCCAGAGACGCTCGACATCGGACATGAAGCCGAAGGTGCGGGCCAGACTGATTTCACGCTTGAAAATGTCCGGGGTCATTTCACCGTCGAAATGCTGTACCCCGATTGCCTTGCTGTCAAAATCGATGGTCACATCGAAACGCTGACCTTCATAAGGCAGCAGCTCACCGACGGAATCACCATTCTGCACGCGAACCGGCTTCAACACTCGGATATAGCGGCGCGAATAGGGAAGTTCCTTGAGGCCCACCTGATCGATGGCATCGATATAGGCTCTGGCGCTGCCATCCATGACCGGCACTTCATCGCCATCGATTTCAACCAGAACATTATCCACGCCATAACCGCGAAAGGCAGCCATGAGATGTTCTATCGTTGCTACCATGCCCTTCTCGGGATGGCCAATGATGGTGCACAGCCGCGTGTCGATAACGGAAGAATAATCACCCTTGATTTCAAGCTCTGTCTTCTTCTCGCGATCCACGCGCAGGAAGGTAACGCCGGAATTGGCATCGGCCGGGTGTAGAATCATTTCGACAGGTTTGCCGCTATGTACACCGACACCGGAAACCACAACACGATCTTTCAATGTGGTTTGCTTGGCGTTTAACAGTTTGGCCATTATTTCGCCCCTAATCGTATCCATCATTTTGCCAGATTTCACGGACAACCTGCGCTTCATGCGCGACCACCGCTTGGCAACTACCGGTACGCTTTGCCTTTAATTCGATGTCAACATAACTTGGCAGGGTTCCGTTTACCAAATCACGCTTTCTTACCCAATGTTACGAAATCCAACACCCGCAGGAAGCAATCAAGAGCGCGGCTATTTCTCTTTATTTATAAACACTTAAGGCCGACGCAGAGACTGCGTCGGCCTTTTAATAACTTCAGCTCGTGTGCCCTTGTAACAAACTGTTACCGGGACTGACGACGAAGAAATGCAGGAATTTCAACCTGATCCTCTTCGCTGATTCTCGGAGCCTGCTGACCAGCATTCGTAATAGTACGACCCTGCGCATCCAGCTGACCCTGCTGCGGCTGATAACCGGCATTTGGCATCGGGCGCTGCATCTGCTGCTGCGGGCGAGGTGCGAACTCATTGAGCGGCGACCCGGAAGCAGGCATACCATTGACCGAGGACATCGGAGCCTGAGGCGCAGCCGGAGCACTCATGCGCGGCATGACGGGCATGTCATGACCACCCATGTGATGCTGCTGAGGGGCACGGGCCTGCTGAGCCTGAGGCGCATGACGAGCATCATAATGCTCCCCATCCAGCTCATCTTCACGGCGACCAAGACCAACTGCAGCAAGGCGCTTGAGCAGGCTCATCGGACGATTTTCATCATCATGATGCTCGGTAAGCTCTTCGCGATTGCGCAGAGCGGCCAGCTCACGCTGGATCATAGGAGGCAGCTCATCAACGGACGGCATCGGACGATGCAGATTTTCCGGAACCTCTGCTGCAGGCGGAATGAAAGGCGTTGCAGCATCAACAGTTTCTTCATGGATGGCTTTTGGCGCTTCGAATTCCTCATCAACGACAGGGTCGCTTGCAGCTTCCGGCTTGAAAGGAGCGATGGAAACGGCAGGATCCTGTTCGGAAGGACGGGCATAAGCCGGCTCGCGCACTTCAAACTGGGAGGCAATGCTTTCCTGCTGCTTGGCAACAGGAGCGGCCTCTTTCTGTGCAGGGCTTTTGCCGGAAGGCTGAGCCATATCCATCTGCTTTGGCTCTTCACGAACCGGAGCGGCCGCAGGAGCGGTCGTGGCACGCAGACGGTCAGACAGTTCCTTCATGCGCTGATCGGCAGGAACAACGGTCTCGGACATGATCTGGTCGATGCCGGTGGCAACAACGGAAACTCGGATCATGCCTTCCATATTCTCATCGAATGTGGCGCCGAGAATGATGTTGGCATCCTCATCCACTTCCTCGCGAATACGGGTCGCAGCTTCGTCCACTTCAAACAGGGTCAGATCCTTGCCGCCGGTGATGGAAATGAGCAGCCCCTGAGCACCCTTCATGGAGATATCGTCCAGAAGCGGATTGGCAATGGCTGCTTCGGCAGCAGCAAGCGCACGGCCTTCGCCGGATGCTTCGCCGGTCCCCATCATCGCCTTGCCCATTGCACGCATGACCGAGCGTACATCAGCAAAGTCCAGATTGATGAGACCTTCCTTGACCATCAGATCGGTGATGCAGGCAACACCTGAGTAGAGCACTTCGTCTGCCATCGAGAAGGCATCGGCGAAGGTTGTTTTCTCGTTGGCGATGCGGAACAGATTCTGGTTCGGGATGACGATCAGCGTATCGACATTCTTTTGCAGATCTTCGATCCCGGCTTCAGCCAGCCGCATGCGGCGCTGTCCTTCGAAGTGGAATGGCTTGGTAACGACACCAACGGTCAGGATACCCTGCTCACGTGCTGCACGAGCGATAACGGGGGCAGCGCCCGTACCGGTACCACCGCCCATACCTGCGGTGATGAAAACCATATGGGAGCCATCGAGATGATCGTTGATTTCATCGATCACTTCTTCAGCAGCAGCACGCCCGACTTCAGGCTGAGATCCGGCACCGAGCCCTTCGGTGACCGCGACACCCATCTGGACAAGACGTTCTGCCCGCGACAGGCTCAACGCCTGGGCATCCGTATTGGCAACCACAAAATCGACGCCCATCAAGCCGGTGTCAATCATATTATTCACTGCGTTACCGCCAGCACCACCGACACCGAAGACCGTAATTCTCGGTTTCAATTCGGTAATATCGGGCATCTTCAAATTGATGGTCATAGTACCCTCATCTCACTGCATGGATCGAATTGCTACCGATCTCAATCCGCCTAACTGTGGAGCCACACATATTCATTTTGCTCCAGTTACTCTATTCAATTCACTTCGAGTGAGGCAGTAGAACGAATCATTCCGAACAATATACCTCAACCCCTTGATTCCGATCAACGATTCACGAGTGTTTCACGCCACTATACAGTCGAAATCAGAAACTCTCCTTCAGCCACTGCCCCATTCGGGACAGATAGCCATCCGTACCGGTCAACTTTGGTTTAACCGGCACCTTCTCAAATTGCTCAATCTGGGCAACCTGCGGATAGATCATCAGCCCCACCGCAGTGGCAAAGGCAGCCCCTTTACCGATATCCGGCAATCCGGCCACCCCGAGAGGCCGCCCCAACCGGACATTGCGCCCCAGAATGCGCCTTGCGGTCTCAGCCATGCCTGTCAGCTGGCTTCCCCCTCCGGTCAGCACCACGCGCCGCCCCACATGCCCGGCAAAGCCAGAGGCTTCGATCCGGTCACGAACCACTTCCAATATCTCTTCAACCCTTGGCTTGATAATCCTTGTCAGGGACGCCTTGGGCACCTGATTGAGCAGATCCCTGTCGTCATCCCCCACGGGAGGAACAGCAACAAGCTCCTGATCATCGGACAGCGACAACAGCGCGCTGCCATAAAGGGTCTTGATCCGCTCGGCATCAGCCAGTCGCGTCGAAAGACCGCGCGCCAGATCCATGGTCACATGATGGCCACCCATGGCCACGGCATCCGAATGCACAAACTGGCCATTGACGAAAATGGAAAGCGAGGTCGTGCCACCGCCAAGATCAACGCAGGCAACACCAAGCTCGGATTCATCGTCCACCAGACAGGCGAGCCCCGAGGCATAGGGCGTCGCCACCATCGCAGCCACATCCAGATGGCAGCGATTGATGCACAATTCCAGATTCTTGAGTGGCGCCGTCTGGGCGGTAACAACATGCATGTCCACGGCCAAATCATCGCCCACCATACCGCGCGGATCGCGAATGCCCTTGCCCCCATCGAGCGAATAGCCGATGGGCATGGAATGCACCACGGTGCGATCGATGGTCAGCAAATGGCTGGCCCCGGCCTGCAACACGCGACGTATATCCACCTCATCCACCTTGTGGCCACTCAGTGAAACCGACGCGCTCAGAGTGTCACTCTTCAAACGGCCACAGGATACGTTGACGATCAGCGACTGCACCGTCATGTCAGCCTGTGTCTCGGCAGCCGCAACCGCAAGACGGATCGAATTCTCTGCCTGATCCAGATCGACAATCACGCCGGACTTGATCCCGCGCGCCTGATGCAATCCGAAACCGAGCACCTGAATGGTATGGGTGCGATGCGGCAGCGCCTCGCTCTGCGGCCGCGGCACGAGACGCGCAATCATGCAGCAGAGCTTGGTCGAACCAACATCGAGAATAGTAATGATCTGGGACCGTTTATGCATCAACCCGCGAGCATCCCGTTTACCCCATGAAGCATTCATCATGTCTCCACCTCTTGAGGTATGTCTGCACCCAGAGTTCTTAACGTCGCCCGCCGTTTGGCAGCGGCATCCTTGCTCATGCGCACGAAAGTCCTGTCAGCAAGACGCATGTCCACGGTTGTTATATCCTTGCGCGAAAGCGCGCCCTTCTCGTCAAATGCCAGCAGCTTTTCAAGCGCATCGGCAACGCCGATCTCGGGCAATTTGGCCTGAACGCCATTTTTGAAATAAAGATCCCAACGCCGTTCGGACACATAGACCACAGCCCGTGTCTTGCGTGCGATGGAGGGGAACTGGGCCAGCAGTTCAAAGATGGAAGCGGCCTGCCGCTGGGCACCATGACCGACAACCAGAGGCAATCTGGCAAATTCGGGTGCAATGCGGTCGGTCAGAACCGAACCGTCATAGGAGATGACCGAAACGATTTCGCCCCGCTGCCAAAGCGCAAAGGGCTTCTGCTCGCGCACCACCACCTGCAGCTTGTTCGGATAAAGCTTCTGAACCGTTGCCTCTTCGATCCAGCTCATGCTTTCCAGCTTCTTGCGGGCATCATAGGCATCGAAGGTCAGCAGCGAGCTGTCTTCGGTAATGCCCATCACCCGCAGGATGTCGGATTCAGAAACTTCCTTCTGGCCGGAAATCAGCACAGCCTCGATCTTCAGCCCGAAGACTGAGGATGCCTTCTCCAGCGTGGTCTGGTTCTCACCGCCGATCGTGGCACCATAAAGGATCGTCACGCCGAGAAAACCGACAGACAGCCCCCAGCCGAACCCGCGCGGGATCCAGGCTTCTGCGAGCGGAATGATCCGACGGTAAAGCGGCAGGCGACGCTGCTCATAGGCATAGGCGCGCGGATCCAGCGGCGCGCTTTTCCTGCGCTTGCCCGGAGCGGCCCTTTTGCCCTGATTCATTTTGCCCTTTATCGGTCGCACGAAGCGTCCTCCACCATCCAACTAACCAATTGCTCGAATTCCATGCCCGCATGTCTTGCCATGTCAGGCACCAAGGAGGTCGGCGTCATGCCCGGCTGGGTATTCACCTCCAGACAAATCAATTCGCCATTCTCTCCAACGCTCTCGTCATAGCGAAAATCGGCGCGGGATATTCCCTTGCAGCCGAGTGCCTGATGAGCCTTTATGGTTAACGATTGAATATATTGGTAAATATTCGGTTTAAGATCCGCCGGTAAAATATGCGTCGAGCCGCCCGGTGCATATTTTGCGTCATAGTCATAGAAGCTATTATTGTTGGAAACGATATCGATGATATCGAGCGCCCTGTCGCCCATCGCAGCGCAGGTCAGCTCGCGTTCGGCCACATAATGCTCAACCATGACAATGTCGCCATATGGCCAATCGGCTGAATAAAGCTCTTGCGGCGGATGCGGTTGATCCTTGCCGACAATCAGCACACCGAAACTCGATCCTTCATTGACCGGCTTGATCACATAGGGCGGCGGCAATATATGCGCCTTGGCCGCTTCCAGTCGATGAACCACGCGGGATTCTGCCACCGGGATTCCGGCAGCACGCATGATTTCCTTGGACTTTTCCTTGTTCATGGCCAGCGAAGAGGCCATCACGCCACTATGGGTATAGGGAATGCCGAGAATTTCCAGCACGCCCTGAATGCAGCCATCCTCGCCGAATGGGCCATGCAGGGCATTGAAGGCCACATCGGGTTTCAACTCTGACAAAACAGTGGATATGTCCCTTTGAACGTCGACGCGCGTCACCTTGTATCCGGCCGCTTCCAGTGCATCTGCACAGGCTTTGCCAGAACTCAGCGAAACCGGACGTTCGGATGACCAGCCACCCATCAACACTGCTACATGTTTTGCCATAAACCAAACCTTTCCTGCCAGAATGCGGGCCACTAAAGCCCTTGAATGTCCCGGCCTGAAGCCTTGCATGAAAGCGAGGCCGGACGATGGCACTCTTGCAGGTCATGCAAATTGCACTTCATCTCTCCATTTATGGTTAAAAATCCCTAACAAATCATAAGCGGGAATCACTTATTTGGTTCTGCACCGCCGCCGATGGTGCAAAATGCAAGAAAAAGGCGCATATCCGCGGTGAGAAAATCGAAGGATAAAAGTTATTTCAGGGGAAACATTTCCGGAAACAATTCACCAAAGCGCAGGCAAACAGCCATCTGCTCTGGCGCAAATCAGCATGCAGAGAGCAACCTTTGTCGCTCGTCTGCAGTGCAGTCCCTGTCCGGATCAGGACAAATTAATTCTGTTGAAAGGGCGAAACCGTCTTGCCATCGAGAAAGCTGCCGATGCGCTTGATTTCCCAATGCAGCTCAATGCCCGTCATCTTGCGCACCTTGCCACGGATCATCTCGCCCAGCCGCTCGATATCTTCCGCACTGGCATCGCCGTTATTGATCAGGAAATTGGTGTGCTTGGGCGACACTTGCGCCCCGCCGAGTGTAAAGCCTCGGAACCCGGCCTCGTCCACCAGCTTCCAGGCGCTCATGCCATCGGGATTGCGGAAGGTCGAACCGCCCGTGCGTTCTCGGGTCGGCTGGTTCTCCTCGCGATAGGCCGCGACATCATCCATCTCGGCCTTCAGCGCTTCGGGATCACCCGCCTCGCCCTGATAACTCGCTTCGGTGAAGATATAATCCGCAGGCACCGAACAGGATCGATAGCCATGGCCCAAATCATCCGGTGACAGCTTGTGAATATTGCCCTGCCGATCCATCGCCCGTGCGCCCAGAAGGCGGCGCTTGGTCTCGTCGCCATGGGCACCGGCATTCATCCGCAAGGCCCCGCCGATCGAACCGGGAATGCCCTTGTAAAAGGCAAAACCGGCAACACCTTGCCTTGCCATCTGCTGGGCAAAGCGCATGTCGGGCATGGCAGCGCCAACCTTGACCAGATAATTGTCGTCAACCGAGACAGAGCTGAAGGCCTTGCCAGACAGGCGGATGACCACGCCCGGCACACCACCATCGCGCACCAGAAGGTTTGAGCCCAGCCCGATGGTCGTGACAGGAATGTCCTGAGGTAAATTCTTCAGAAAATAGGAAAGATCGGCTTCATCGGCCGGATTGAAGAATAATTGTGCTGGCCCTCCCACCCGGAACCAGGTGAAGTTGGCAATGTCGAAATTGCTGGAAAGGCGACCGCGCACCTTTCCCGTCCAGTCGCCCAATTCTTCAAGCAGATCCCTGAA
This sequence comes from uncultured Cohaesibacter sp., assembly GCF_963676275.1. Lineage (NCBI taxonomy): Bacteria > Pseudomonadati > Pseudomonadota > Alphaproteobacteria > Hyphomicrobiales > Cohaesibacteraceae > Cohaesibacter > uncultured Cohaesibacter sp. The sequence continues at coordinate 3,507,094 of NZ_OY781091.1, forward strand.
AGCCATCGATCCTATTCTCCAGCCAGAGCCGTAAGCGCATCGGCAAGGCCATTGGCCCATGTGGTGATGCTTCCCGCCCCCAGACAGACCACATAGTCGCCCGGTTCGGCCAGTGCGCGGACACGCGCAGCCAGCCCGTCGGCAGGACCAAGCAGGGCAGCGCCCCTGTGGCCATGGCTTTTCAGCCCCTCGACCAGTGCCTCGGCATCCACCCCTTCAATCGGCTTTTCACCCGCCGGATAGACATCTGCCACAAGCACATGATCGGCGATATTCATGCAGGTGCAGAAATCCTCGAAATGATTCTGCAAGCGCGAATAGCGATGCGGCTGCATGACGGCAATCACCTTGCCTTGGGAAGCCTGACGGGCAGCCCGCATGACAGCGGCAATTTCGACCGGATGATGGGCATAGTCATCGATGATCTCGATGCCGTTCCAGTTGCCGACGCGGGTAAAGCGACGCTTGACGCCGCCAAAGGCCGACAGGCCCTTGCGAATGGCATCAGCCGGAATTTCCAGCTCATGCGCCACGGCAATCGCCGCAGTGGCATTGGCAACATTATGCTCGCCGGGCATCGGCAGCGAAAGGCCGGAGATTTCCTCAACCGCCCCGCTTCTGCGATCACGGATCTCGACGGTGAAGCGGCTGATGCCACCGTCCGAACGTAAATCCTTGTAGCGCACATCGGCCTGCGGGTTGGTACCATAGGTCACGATCCGGCGATCCTCGATCTGCCCCACAAGGGTCTGCACCACCGGATGGTCCAGACACATGGCAGCAAAGCCGTAGAAAGGGACATTCTCCACGAAAGCCCGGAAAGCGTCCTTCACCGCATCATAGGTGTGATAGTGGTCCAGATGTTCCGGATCAATATTGGTCACGATGGCAATATCGGCCGGCAGCTTGACGAAGGTACCGTCGGACTCGTCCGCTTCCACAACCATCCAGTCGCCATCCCCCATCCGGGCATTGGTGCCATAGGCATTGATGATGCCGCCATTGATGACCGTCGGGTCCATGCCACCGGCATCCAGCAGAGCGGCAACCAGCGAGGTCGTCGTGGTCTTGCCATGAGTACCGCCAATGGCGATGGCTTCCTTGAAGCGCATCAGTTCGGCCAGCATCTCGGCACGACGGACCACAGGCAACAGCCGTGCGCGGGCTTCCTTGAGTTCGGGATTGTCCGACTTGATGGCGGAAGAGACGACAACCACCTGCGCATCGCCGATATTCTCGGCGGCATGACCGACCATCACCTTGATGCCCTGCTCGCGCAGGCGCACCACATTGGCCCCTTCGGCAATATCACTGCCCTGCACCCTATAGCCGAGCTTGACCAGCACTTCGGCAATACCGGACATGCCGATCCCGCCGATCCCGACAAAATGGACCGGACCAATATTCTGAGGCATCTTCATTTGGCAACTCCTGTATCACCACCAGCCAATTGTTCCACCAGATCAGCCAGCCTGTCGGCGGCATCCAGCTTGCCCTGCCCGCGCGCAGCTTCTGCTGCTGCTGTGAGCTTGTCGGGATTGGCGATCAAATCTTCAAGCAAATCGGAAATATCATTCGGCCGCATGCCGCGCTGTTGCAAAACCCATGCGCCGCCCACTTCTTCAAGGGTCTTGGCATTGGCATGCTGGTCCTGATCAAGGGTTCCGGGCAGCGGCACCAGAATGGCAGGGCGACCGATCGCCGCCACCTCGCTCACGGTGGATGCACCGGAGCGGCAGACAATCAGATGTGCAGCAGCATATTTCTGCGGAATATCGGAAAAGAAGGGGGCCAGTTCGGCATCAAACCCCAGTTCGCGATAGCCGGTCTTGACCCGGAGCAGATCTTCCGGGCGACATTGCTGCACAAGGCGGATCCGATCCCGTATCTCCTTGGAAAGGCGACCAAGGGCTCCGGGCATATATTCGGAGAAGAAACGCGCCCCTTGCGACCCGCCGGTCACAACAATGCGAATGTCCCCGCCATCGGTCACCGGCTCATAAGGCATCTGGGCTGCGGCCAGAAAATTCGGACGGACCGGATTGCCCGTCATGGTGATTTTCTGCTCCAGCCCTTCTGCCCCTTTACGGATCGGGAAGCTGGCCGCAATGGCATTTGCACCCTTGGCAAGAAAGCGGTTGGCCCGCCCCATCACGCCATTGGCCTCATGCAGACAACTGGGAACACCCAGCGAGCGGGCAGCCAGCATCGGCGGCACGGTGGGGTAGCCGCCAAAGCCGACCACGACATCTGGCGCAAGCGACTTGATCAGCCTGCGCGCTGCCATATAGCCCCTGGCAAGCTTGAGCATTGCCTTGGCCATCTTGACGGGATTTCTGACAGAAGGGGTCGCCGAAGGAATGATCGTTATGCTTTCAGCCGGGAAGTCCTGCCCATATTGCGTCGCACGGCCATCGGTTGCCAGATGCACATGCCAGCCGCGCTCGATCAGCGCATGGGCCAGAGCCTGAGCGGGAAACAGATGACCGCCGGTCCCTCCGGCCGTCAGCAAAACAGTTTTCGTCATTCATCAATCCACCTTGTTGGTGGCTCCTTCCATGCAGATGCCCGAGGCACTTTTCCGGCAATAACAAGAGGTGCCAGCAGGCTTTCCTTGCGGGTCCTCCGCATAGTCCTATCTGCAAAGTCTGTCAACTTTTGGACGACCGCCATCAATCATAAGGTTTGAAAAACTGTCTTTTCTCAAGCCCCACTTCGGGCCGCTTGCGCGTAAGGGCCAAAAGGAATCCCATGGTCAGGGCAACAGACAGCAGCGACGAGCCACCATAGGAAATGAAAGGCAGGGTCATCCCTTTGGCTGGCATCAATTTCAGATTCACCGCGATATTGATCACGGCCTGCAAACCGAACAACAGCGCAAGACCAGATATCGCCAGCCGCTTGAACAGATCCTGAGTCTGCAGCGCCAGCTTCAGGGCTCGGACGACGATAAACAGATAAACCGAAATCAGCACCATGCAGGCAATGATCCCGAATTCCTCGGCCAGCACGGCAAAGATAAAGTCCGTATGGGAGTCCGGCAGCGTGCGCTTGACGATGCCTTCGCCCGGCCCCACCCCGAGCCAGCCGCCACGAATGATTGCATCCATGGCCGTATCCACCTGAAAGGTATCGCCAGACGCCGGATCGAGAAAGCGGTTGATACGCCCCGTCACATGCGGCACGAAGAAATAGGCCATCGTCAGCCCGCCAACCCCGAGCCCCATCAGCAGGAAAATCCAGAAGATCGGCATGCCCGCCATGAAGAAAAGGCCGGACCAGACAATCGCTAGCAGCACGGTCTGGCCGATATCGGGCTGCGCCACCAACAGGGCAACGGCGATCATGAAAATGACGATAGAGAAGAGATTGCCCGGAATCTCGGGCCTGCGATCATTCTCGGCAAACAGCCACGCAACGATGACGACAAAAGCCGGTTTCATGAATTCCGAGGGCTGCAGCGAGAAACCGGCAATCGATATCCATCTCTGCGCCCCTTTGACCGACCCGCCAACCAGCAATGTCATCACCATGCCGATCAGGGAACAGAGCAGCACCAACAGCGCCAGTCGCCGGGTGCGGCGCGGGCTGAGAAAGGTTACCCCGATCATGATCCCCAATGCCACCGGAACGAAAAACGCATGTCGCTTGACGAAATGAAAGGCGTCAAGATCAAGCTTCATGGCGATGGCCGGACTGGCCGCCATGGACAGGACAAGGCCGAAAAACAGAAGCAGAATGAGCGCAACAAGCATCGGGCGGTCGATTGTCCACCACCATTCCGTCAGCATGTTTTTCCGCGTTCGGCGCATCACTGCTCCTCGCTGGCCAGAGCTTTTGGTGCCGCATCTTCCGGCGCATGATGGTCCGGATCGACAGCCACCGCTCCCGTGCTGAGATAATGCTGCACTGCTTCGCGGAAAATGTCACCCCGCTTCATGAAATTGGGAAACTGGTCAAAAGAGGCGCAGGCTGGCGACAACAGGATGACATGATCTTCCTTGTCCGTGCGCGGCCCGGCATTCTTGCAGGCAGCAATGGCGCGTTCCAACGCAATATCCATATGACCGCAGAAGCTGAAGGGAACCCGGCTGGCCGCAAGAGTCGCCGCAAATTCTTCCGACGCCTCACCGATCAGATAGGCATGTTCGATCCGCCCGAAATAGTCCACCAGCGAACTGATGCCCCCGGCCTTGGGGAGACCGCCAAGAATCCAGTGAAGCTTCGGAAAGGATGCTAGCGCCCGCGATGTGGCATCCGCATTGGTGGCCTTGGAATCATTGATAAACAATATCCCGTCCTGATGCCCCACCTCTTCCATGCGATGCTCCAGCCCGCCAAAGGACTTGAGCCCGGCCACTAGAACAGACGGCGGCAGATCGAACTGACGCGCCACAGCAATCGCCGCAGCCGCATTTTGCGCATTGTGGGTGCCGCGCAGCGCCCGGGCCTGATCCAGATTGAACAGGAAATCCCCCTGCATGCTTTGCAAAATACCGTCCGGTGCCGCGACCATGGCCCGTTCATTGCCAAAGCCGGAAATGGTGGTAACAGGTACCCCCTTCAGGCGCAGATTGGACGCGATATTGGCGCTCAGCCTGTCATCAAGCGCCACCACGGCCTGATCCGATGATGCCACCAGACGGCTCTTGATGCGCGCATAATTCATAAGGTCACCATGCCGGTCCAGATGATCGGCCGAGATATTCATCAGCACACCAATGGAGGGATTGAGACCGGGGGCCAGATCGATCTGATAGGAGGAAACCTCGATCACATAGATACGCTCGGGTGCAAGCGATTCGAGCGCCAGCACCGGCGTCCCGATATTGCCGCCCATCTGCACATCGAGCCCCGCTTCGGTAAGAAGATGGGTAATCAGCGCCGTGGTCGTAGACTTGCCGTTTGTGCCAGTGATTGCAATGAAAGGCGCGTCAATTCCGCTTGCCCTGCGCTCGCGACAGAACAGCTCGATATCACCGATCACCTCAACCCCGGCCTCCTTGGCCAGCTTGACGCTCCAATGCGGTTCCGGATGGGTCAGAGGCACGCCCGGTGAGAGCACCAGTGCGGCAAATTGCGACCAGTCGGCCGACTGCAAATCGCAGATCTCGACCCCTTCGATCTCGGCAGCCTTTTCCCGGCTGGCTTCCTTGTCGTCATAGGCAAAGAGCTGCGCGCCACCGGCGGCAAGCGCCTCAAGCGTCGCCAGCCCGCTTCCGCCGAGCCCGAATACCGCAACCTTTTTACCTTCAAATATGGTAATCGGGATCATGTCTTTCCCCTAACAGAAATAAAATCCAACACTATCGATGCGGCGGAGAAAAGTCCGCCCGCCGATTGCCTTTTAGCGCAGCTTGAGAGTGGAAAGACCGATCAGGGCCAGAACAACGGCGATGATCCAGAACCGAATGACGACCTGCGCCTCGGTCCAGCCCTTATGCTCGAAATGATGATGGATCGGTGCCATGCGGAACACCCGCCGCCCTGTCAGCTTGAAGGAAGCCACCTGAATGATCACGGATACCGCTTCTAGCACGAACAGACCACCGACAATCGCCAGCACCAGCTCATGCTTGGTGACAACGGAAATCGACCCCAGCATGCCACCAAGCGCAAGGGAACCGGTGTCCCCCATGAAGATCGCCGCCGGAGGGGCATTGAACCAGAGGAAGCCGAGCCCGGCCCCTACCATCGCGCCGCAAAGCACAAGCAATTCACCGGTACCGGGCACATAATGGATCTGGAGATAGTCGGCAAAGATCTCGTTACCGGAAAGATAGGCGATCACCCCGAAAGTGGCGCTTGCAATCATCACCGGCACAATCGCCAGCCCGTCCAGCCCATCGGTCAGGTTGACCGCGTTGCCAGCCCCGACGATGACGAACAAACCGAATGGGACAAAGAACCAGCCCAGATCAAGCAGGATATCCTTGAAGAAGGGAAAAGTAACCGAAGTCGAGAAGGCATCTTCACCCAGATAGGCAACCGCGAGACAGGCAATCCCGGCAATGGTCGCCTCGATGGCAAGACGCATGCGACCGGAAAAGCCCTTGTGGGAAGAGCGGGAAACTTTCAGATAATCATCATAGAAACCGATCAGCGCAAAGCCGATCGTGACAAACAGCACGATCCAGACATAGGGATTGGCCCAATTGGCCCACAGCAGCGTTGCCATGATCATGCCGGTCAGGATCATGAGCCCGCCCATGGTTGGCGTTCCCTTCTTGGTCAGAAGGTGGCTCTGCGGTCCATATTCCCGAATCGGCTGCCCCTTTCCCTGCCTGACACGCAGGGCACGAATGATCGCCGGACCGAACATGAACACAAAGAGCAGCGCAGTGATAATGGCCCCGGCCGTTCGAAACGTGAGATAGCGGAACACGTTGAATCCGGAAATCTGATCAGATATTTCTACAAGATACATCAGCATCTTAGTTACAGGCCTTTCACATACACCACCGGTTCAAGCTTCCGGTTTATTATTTGAATTCTTCCAGCAAGGCCGCCACAATCGGAGCCATTCTGGAGCCAAGGGACCCCTTGATCATGACCGCGTCCCCAGCCTTGATATCGGCCAGAACGGGCCCAATCAGGTCCGTCGACGCTTTAGCATAGGCACCACGTCGAGTGATAGGTACTTTTTCCCAAAGACGGGCCATCTCCGGCCCACACAGAAATACACGGTCAACATCGGCCGCCAGCAGAGGATCAATCAAGCCTTCATGCATGGCGGCGCTGTCGTCACCGAGCTCCAGCATATCTCCTAATACGGCAATCTTGCGACCGGACATCTGTACCAGTCCCAAGGTCGCCAAAGCAGCGGCTACGGACGACGGATTGGCATTGTAGCTTTCATCGATCAGCAGGCTGCGTCCATCATGCACAACAAGCGTGTGGGGTTGGCCGCGCCCCTTGCTCGCCCCATGGGACGCGAGCGCGCGGCAGGCAGCCTCGACATTACCATTCACAAGCGCAACAGCGCCCAGAACCGACAGCGCATTCATGGCCAGATGCTCACCGGGGGCGCCCAGATGACAATGCACAGGCTCACCAAACAGCGAAACGGAGAGATCGGAACCATCGGCCTGCAAATCCAGCGAGGAAAGCTTTATATCCGCCCCTTCAGACCGCCCGAAGCGATGACATTGCCCGATACCAAGCGCTTTTGCCCTTGTTTCAAGAAAGGAGGCAAAGGGAATATCTCCGTTGACGAGCGCAGCGCCACCCGGAACAACGCCTTCGAAAATCTCGGCCTTTGCCGCAGCGATTTCGTCGATGCTGGAGAAATTGCCGATATGGGCAGCCACGATGGTGGTAATCATTGCCAGATGCGGCTGGACCATGGCGATCAGATGACGGATCTCACCGGGATGGTTCATGCCCACTTCGAAAATGCCGAATTCGGTATCCTCCGGCATGCGTGCCAAAGTGAGGGGTACCCCCCAGTGATTATTGAAGGACGAGACCGCAGCATGAACCTTGCCACTGGGTTCCAGAGCCGCCCGCAGCGCATCCTTGGTGCTGGTCTTGCCGACGCTGCCGGTGATCGCAATCACCCTGCCCTTGACCCGCGCCCGCGCCGCCCGGCCCACACGCTCCAGCGCCCTGAGCACATCATCGACAAACAGAACCCGTTCTGAAAGATCGGAGAAAGCGGCCCTTTGGGCCTCTTCCAGAATGACGACAGCGGCCCCGGCATCAAGTGCCGCCCGGGCAAAAGAATGCCCGTCAAACCGCTCGCCCCTGATAGCAAAAAAGGCATCTCCTGCCTTGACCGTGCGGCTATCAATGGAAATCCCGTTCACATCGCCGATCACGCCGGGCTGGAGGATCGGCGCGGCTGCAACAGCAAATGCCTCAGATGTCCAAAGAGCGCTCAAATCATCTCTCCCTTGCCGCTTTCGGCCAGGGCCTTGGCAACCGCTTCATGATCCGAGAATGGATGAACCTCGCCGGCAATGATCTGACCCCGCTCATGGCCCTTGCCCGCCACCAGCAGAATGTCGCCCGGCTTCATCATGTCGACGCCATAGTTGATCGCGTCCTGTCGACCGCCAACCTCAACGCCATTGCGGACCGGTTCCATCACCGCAGCGCGAATGAGCGCCGGATCTTCCGAGCGGGGATTGTCGTCGGTGACAATGGAATAATCGGCAAAGTCATTGGCAACCTGCCCCATCATGGGCCGTTTGCCCGTATCGCGATCGCCCCCCGCGCCGAAGACGACGATCAGACGCCCCTTGACGAACGGCCGCAAGGCCTTGAGCGCCACTTCCAGAGAATCCGGAGTGTGGGAATAATCGATATAAATTGCGGAATCCGCCCCGGCATGTCCCACCAGTTCCATGCGACCGCAAGCGCCCTTCAACCGAGGAATGGCGTCAAGAACCACAGAAGCCTCAATGCCGCTGGCATAGGCCATCAGCCCCGCCACAAGCACATTGGAAACCTGAAATTCACCCACCAGAGGCACCTTGCAAAGCACCTCCCCCCAGAGACCGGAGAGGGAAACCTGCTGATGCAAACCATCGATGACAATGGACTGAATGACGAGATCCGCGCTCTTGTCATGCCCGACCGTCAGGCAGGTCAGCCCGCGCTTTTTTGCCACGTCCAGAAAATAGGGGCCATTCTCATCATCAAGATTGATGACAGCGGTGCCACCCTCGCGAACCAGACGGCTGAAAATCTGGCTCTTGGCGGCACGATAATTTTCGAAAGTGCGATGATAATCCAGATGGTCGCGGGTCAGATTGGTAAAGGCCCCGACATCCACCGGCAGGCAATCAAGCCGCTTCTGATCCAGCCCGTGGCTTGACGCTTCCAGCGCCAGATGGGTCACGCCTTCTTCCGCCAGCGCGCTGACACTTTGCATCAGCCCAACCGGGTCAGGCGTTGTCAGCCCACCATAGGAACTGCCCGATGGCCCCTCGATACCGATGGTTCCGATATTGGCCGCGCATTTGCCACCAGCAGCCCAGATCTGCCGTAGGAAGGACGCAATCGAAGTCTTGCCATTGGTGCCGGTAACGGCGGCAACCTTTTCCAGCGAGACGTCATAGAAGGCTCCGGCCAGATTGGCCAGCGCCAGATGCGGATCCTCGAGGCGAAAAATCGGCTTTCCGCTCGGGTCAAAATCGTGAGGCAGCTTGGAATGATCGGAAATGATCGCCAGAATGGCTCCTTGCGCAAGCGCCTTGGGCACATATTGCGCGCCATCGACCTTGGACCCCGGAACTCCGACGAAGATAAATCCCTTTTGAACGAGACGGCTATCGGCAGTAATCCCGGCAACCTGCTTCTCGCCCAAATTCATATAAAGAAAATCAGCAATGGGCTCATCAATTCCACCCAGCAATTCCAGCACATTCATCCAACAGCACTCCGGCACGATTCTGGCCAACCTTTCCCCAAGGTTTAGAAGGATGCCTCGACTGTTGGAACACCCTTTTGGCCAAATCGTGGTTTAACCCCCAATATTGAACCAACTCTGCGGATAACTGCCCCCGCAGTCGGTGCTGCATTCACACCAGCTGTTGCATAGCCATAGGTTTCCTTGAGGCCCTTGGGCTCATCAAGCATAACCAGAACAATATAGCGAGGATTGTCAATGGGAAATGCCGCAAGAAATGAGTTGCGAAGCTTGTGACTGTCATATTTTCCGTCAACCACCTTCTCCGCCGTGCCCGTCTTGCCACCAACCAGGAAACCGTCCACACGGCTGCGCTTGCCCGAGCCTTCAACGGCATTGAGCCGCATTAGATAGCGCACTTCGGCGCTGGTCTCTTTGCTGACAATGCGATCATTGTGATCGATCTTGGCCCTGTCCTCGTCACTCATCTTGAGGAAAGTCGGCTTGACATAATATCCGCCATTGACCAGAGAGGCCGCAGAAGCAGCAAACTGCAAAGGCGTTACCTGCAAGCCATGACCAAAGCTGATTGTCATGGTGGACAGATCGGACCAACGTTTGTCGGATGGATAAACGGGCGCTGCCGTCTCGGGCAGTTCGGTTCTGACCCGCTCGAGCAAATGCGCCTTTTTAAGGAAGGCCTTGTGATTTTCCTTACTAATCTTCAGGGCCATTTTGGCCGAGCCGATGTTGGATGAGTAAACGAAGATTTCCGGCACGGACAAGATACGCTTCTTGCCATGGAAATCACTGATCGTCATGCCGCGCACACGGATTGGCTGGCGAGCATCGAAATTGTCATTCAGATGCACAGCACCGGAATCGAGCGCCATGGCCATGGTAACCGTCTTGAAAACGGACCCCATTTCATAGACACCGGCTGCCATGCGGTTCAGGCGATCGGGTTCATTCACATTGACTGGATTGTTGGGATCGAAGTCCGGCAGGGAAACCATCCCCAGCACTTCACCATCCTTGACATCAAACACGATACCCGCCGCAGCAATCGCCTTGAACTTGGTCATGCTTTTGAAGAGTTCATCGCGCAAGGCATGCTGCACCCGCAGATCGATGGAAAGCTGAACCGGATCCGGCTCCAGCGGATGCCCCGTCAGGCCTCCGTCCGCCTTGGCAAGCCCTGCCTCATCGATATATTTTTCCATACCGGCGATGCCGACATTATCGACATTGACGATACCCAAAATATGAGACGCGGTCGGACCGGCGGGATAGAAACGCTTGTTTTCTGTCTTGTAGCCAAGACCGGGGATACCTTTTTCGTGAATTGCCTGCTGCTGCTTGGGTGTCACTTCCCGCTTGATCCAGGTAAAGCCCAGCTTCCGGTTCGACAGGCGGCGGCGAAGCGATGCACTGTCCAGATCAGGAAAGACACCGGTGATCGCATCCAGAGCTTCCTCGACATCGATGATGCGATTTGGCTCGGCATAGATCGAAGCGGTTTTGATATCGGTTGCCAGAATTTCACCGTTACGATCGACCAGATCCGGCCGCGCCGTGACAATAGAGCCCTGAAGTGAGCCCTTTTCCGCCAGCGCCGGACTATCGAAGCCAAGCATGATCAGGCGACCGAACATCAGCACGAAACAAAGACTGAAAGCGGCCATAGCCAGCAGAATGCGTCCGCGCGTGGCGCGTGAGCGAACCTTGTTCGCCCCTTCAAAGTCGAACTGGTGATCAATCGAGCTGGCTATGCCAAATTCATTGGAAACATCTACCATGACCACCCCCTATCGTGTCTTCGCCGCAGCGGGATGCGCATGTTCCAGAAGACCTTCCAGATCATTCACAACGGCTCCGGGCAAAGTGTCATCGGCAGAACGATCCGGCACATCGTCCAACTCGCCAATCTGATAGGGCTCGATCACCTTGAGGCCAAGCTGATCGGAAAATTCGTCAGCAAGTCTCTGCACGCGCTGCGGCCGATTGAGATAGCTCCACTCCGCCTTGAGCAACAACAAGGCATCCTTTTCATCTTCAATCTTCTGCTGCAGATTGGCGATTTTCCCCCCTTCTTCTTTGGCCTCATGTTTGACCTGAAAGAGCCAGAAGGCCCCCATCAGAACAAAGAAGAAGAGAAGAAAATTAATGAGTCTGCTCATGAAAGGCCTCCAGAGCGGCTCTCCGCCAACATTCGGGGCAATCCAAGCCCGCGCGCATCCAATTCGTGAGGAGCAGCCGCCGTTCGCACACCAGCCCGCATCTTGGCCGAACGTGCGCGTGGATTTTGCTCCAATTCTTCTTCATCCGGCCCAACGCTCCCCTTGACGAGCATCGTAAAGCTGGGTTCGGCCAGATCCTGCTCCGGCATGTGACGTGACCCGCCGGAATGGGTCTTGGAGCGCTCTTGAAAGAAGCGCTTCACAATTCTGTCTTCAAGGGAATGAAAGGTGACAACGACCAGCTTGCCGCCCGGCTTCAGGCTCTTTTCGGCAGCAACCAGACCATCCACCAGTTCGTCCAGCTCACCATTGACGAAAATTCTCAAGGCCTGAAAAACACGGGTCGCCGGATGAATTTTCTGCTGCGGCTTGCGACCAACCACCCGTTCAATGACATTGGCCAGATCAAGCGTGCGGGAGAATGGCACAGACCCGCGCCGCGCCACAATCGAACCGGCAATCCGGCGCGCCTGCTTCTCTTCACCAAGCTCGCGGAATATCTGCACCAGCTCGGCTTCGGAATAGCTGTTGACCACATCTGCTGCCGTAGGTCCGCTCTGGGACATACGCATATCCAGCGGTCCGTCATTCATGAAGGAAAAGCCACGCTCAGCCTCATCGAGCTGCATCGATGACACACCGATATCAAGCACGATCGCATCGAGCGGCGCATGACCGGCATCTGCCGCAATATCAGACAATTCGCCAAAGCAGCCAGCGACGAATTCCAGCCTGTCGCCATAATGCCCCTGCAACACAGCCGCACGCCCAGCCGCCTCGGGATCCCGATCCACACCGAGGATATTGGCCCCGCGCTTGAGAATCGCCTCGGAATAGCCACCAAAACCGAAAGTGCCATCAAGGATCCATTGCCCAGCCTGCGGCTCAAGCGCATCAATCACGGGCCTGAGCAACACAGGCACATGGCGAGCCGTCGCTGTCTCCATTTCCAGAGGCATGGAAGAGATCATCGCACATTCCCTTCCCCGGCCTGACGCAACGCCTGACGACGCGCACTGAGAGACTTGCGAAGCGCAAGCGCTTCCTTGGCCGCTTCCGCTTTGAAAATCTCGTATTTTTCAGGCTGCCAGATTTGAAACTTATAGCCATGGCCAACGAAGACCACAGAGTCCGTGATACCGGTATGCGCCTTGATTTTTTCGCTCAATACCACGCGACCATCCTTGTCGATCTTCAGGTTCTCACTCTCGCCAAGGAGAGCCGTTGCCAGGATTTCCCGCTCCTCGGTAAATACCTCGAAGGGTTCCAGATATTCATCAATTGCCTTGCGCAAGCCCTGCCCGCCAGCATCGACGGCGGCGCGATCCATGGATGGACTGCAAAAGAGGCTTTCATGACCTTCGCGCGCAAGAATCAGCCGATAGGGCGCCGGGATAGACACCCGCCCCTTGGAATCCAGCCGATTTAGATAATTGGACACAAAATCGTCCATACGCACTGCCTTCAGAAAGCCTACACCGCCGCTTGCCTGCTCGCTGACACAGTCGCTGAACTGATTTTGGATTGATTAGGTCATTTCTAACGACATGGTCTGCGCTTCACCTTTATGGGATACCATGGGATATTATGGGCGTCAATGGATTCTCATGGAATCCACGATTACCCCTTAAGAGGGATATTCTAATATTGTTAACGTTAACAAAGGGTTGAGGAAAAGCAGAAAGCTGAAGGCCACAAAAATTAGGTCGGGATAAGTATACTGTATAAAATGACAAGTAGTATTGATGCGTAGATTGCAAAAAGAACGCGAAAAACAGCATTCCTCGGCTAAACGCAGGCAGAGAACCAATATTTCGTTAGAAACGAACTTTTTCGAAGAATTTCTGTAGAAAATCGGGGAATGAATACCAGTCGGTCTGTAAGCCGGGTTTTGTACGGCAAGAGCGAACTCTTGCGCGGCAACCATTCATCTGGGGCATCCATTGCTGAATGCCTCTAGCAACCCACCCGAATGACTGGCCTGAAAGCCGGCTGGGCCAAGGCCCGCATCATTCCTATTCGGTTTTGCTCCCGGTGGGGTTTACCCTGCCACCTTCATTACTGAAGGCGCGGTGAGCTCTTGCCTCACCCTTTCACCCTTACCTGACCGGAGTCAGGCGGTTTGCTTTCTGTGGCACTTTCCCTGGAGTCGCCTCCGCCGGGCGTTACCCGGCACCGTGCTTTCATGGAGCCCGGACTTTCCTCACCGGATTGCTTTCGCGCGACCGGTGCGGCTGCCCGACCGACTGGTCCGATGGGAACTAAGCCCTTATTGACTGAAGGTCAAGGGGCCATCTTGCAAAGCAGGCTCGCCAATTGACCCACACCGCGCCGGATCGCAGCCTCATCGCTGGCGGCGAAGCCGAGCAGAAGCCCATGTCGCTTCTCTGTTCTTCCCGACCAGTAGAGCGAAGAAAGCGCTGATCCCTCCATCCCCGCCTCCAGCATGGCACCAAGCAGCGCGCGATCATCAAGCCCCACCGCCTTACCACAGAAATAGGCCGGCAACTGGATGCCACCATCAGGCACGACGGGAAGCAGCCAATCGGAGGCCTGCGCGCGCAATTGCTCAACCAGACAATCCCGCCTTTGCCTGTAGAGACGGTTCATCCGCAGAACATGACTGCGAAAATGCCCCTCGCGGAGAAAATCGCTCAAGGCCCACTGCACCGTAACCGAAGGAACAGAACCGACATTGCGCAAACAGCGCCCGGCAGCCTCCACCAACCTCTTTGGCACGATGAGATAGGCCACCCGCAAACCGGGATTGAGCGCCTTGGAAAACGTGCCCATATAGATGACCAGCCCGCGCCGGTCGAGCCCCTGCAGACTTGAAAGCGGCGCACCGGAAAAATGGAACTCGCTGTCATAGTCATCTTCCAGAATGAAGCAGTCCCTTTCCTGTGCATAGCGAAGCAAGGCCAGTCGCTCATCCAGCGCCATGACCCGCCCTGTCGGAAATTGATGAGATGGCGAACTATAGATCAGTCTGGGAATATCGGCCTCGCCTTCCTCCCCTGCCAGCGCCAGATAGGGAGCAGCCGCATCAATCCGGATCGGGAGTGATTTTGCACAGACACCCGCCAGCGCAGCCGTCATGCCTGCATAGCCCGGCTCTTCATGCAACGCCACGTCACCGGCATCAAGCAACATGCGCGCCACCAGATCCTGCGCGGCTTGCGCCGAAGAGAGGATCATCACCTGATCCATATCGGCCACCACGCCACGCGCCAGCGCCACATGCTCCAGTATGGCCTCCTTGAGCATTGGCAGCCCGGTATAATGAGCATATCCCAGAAGCGCCTCGCGCGATGCCACTTGCCGGGCCGCACGCCGCATCAACCGCGCCCAGACATCATGGGGAAATTGGCGCACTTCCGGCATGCCGGGCAAAAAGGTCATGGACCGCGATTCCTCGCGCCTTGGCACCCCCATCAATCTCAAGGCCGTTTGTGACAGGCGAGCAGACGGAATTGCACCGGCATCCTCGGCCACCCCATGATGGCTGCCGCGAAATCCCCGCGAGGCTTCACTCACCCGTGTTCCCCTGCGACCATCAGCCTCCAGATATCCCTCAAGACCCAACTGCTCATAGGCGAGCAGCACCGTATTGCGCCCCACCCCCAGATCATCAGCCAACTGGCGCGACGCAGGCAGACGGCTTCCCGGTTTCAAACGCCCCCGCTCGATCAGGTGCCGGATCTGCATGAAAAGCTGTCGCGACAAGCCCTCCCCATCAGTCCGATCCAGAGCAACCAGGCTCGCAAGCATTTTGGCTCCTTCATTATTTCATTTTTGGCTCTTCATTTAGAACCAAAAACAAGTTTCAATCAAGCAAAAGATGCGACGCCTCGACCGACCGAAGGAAGACCAATGACCGACAAAAAAGACAGCAAGCATAGCGCAAAAGAGACATTCCAGATCACCGAGACCAACAAGATCCGCGTGGCAAAACGCGCCGATTATGACAAGGACACGCTCTTTGCCATTCTGGATGAAGGCCTGATCGCTGAAGTCGGCTTCGTGCTGGAGAACAAACCCATCGTCCTGCCCATGGTCTATGGGCGCGTTGGTGACCAGCTTTATATTCACGGCGCAAAGGCAGCCCGCATGTTCAAGCAGTTGAAAGAGGGACTGCCCATCTGCCTCAATGTGACGCTTGTCGACGGGCTCGTGGTTGGCCGTTCCGCCTTTCACCATTCGATGAATTTCCGCTCTGCCAACATCCATGGCACGGCAAGGCTGGTGGAGGACGAGAAGGAAAAATATGACGCACTCGTCGCCATCACCGACCATCTGGCCCCTGGTCGCTGGGACGAGACCCGCGAGACCACGCAAAAGGAAATCAACGCGACCTCGGTCATCGCTGTCACCATTGAGCAGGCGGCCTCCAAGATCCGAACCGGCATGCCGATTGACGATGAAGCGGATTATGACCTTGACCATTGGGCGGGCATTGTTCCCATCAGCACCAGTTTCGGCCCCGCCATCAATGACAGTCGCCTCAAGCAAGGAATTCCCGTCGCCGAAAGCATTCGCAGATTAACCAGCAGGCGCTAGGCAGACGCACAACAGGAATTACGAGCAGAACAAGAAAAACAACAATTCAAGATCATCCCGGAGAACCGGAAGCCCATGAGACAGAACAAATCTCATGGGCATTTTTGTCAGTAAGCGACAACTGCAAAAGAATTAAATTCGATCTTGTTCGCCAGCAATGGCCCAAGCAGACCAGTTCACACGAACGCTCAAATTCAACCCATGTATAATCTAAATTTTATACGTCATTGATTAAAATATAATCAGACATTTGATCTACAACAATAGTCCATATCCGTAAAAAACATGATCGTCCAAAATTAAAATGACACAACCAAGGATAAATAACTGAAATTAATCCAAAATAAACCAGTCATTAAGGGATGCAGCAAAGAATAAGGGCCAAATCTCTTTGTCACCTGGGGGGACTTTTCTCTCATCAACGAGGCATAACATGGCTTTCAAGAATCTTTCCATCGTTCACAAAATGCTCAGCGTTGTGGCTCTGTTGAGTCTGGCCGCTGCAGGTATCGCTTGGGTGTCCTATACCCAATTGACATCGCTCTCCCAGACTTTCTCGCAAGTTGGCCAATCCGAAGAAGCAGCCCGCGAAGCGATGGATCTGCGCATCGACATCGTCGCCATTTCGCGCATGACCTACCAGTTGGCCACAGAGCCACAGGAAGCATCCTCCTATCACGCTCAAAACAAGAAGCGTGCTGACGAAATGCTGGGCCGATTGCCCAAGCTGGAGAATGTTGCCAACAGCACCGAAAAGCAGCAGCTTCAGGATATCAGAACCTCGTTGAATGCCTATTTCGGCAAGATCGATGAGATGATCAGCACTGCGGAGAAAGACCCCAATGACACAGCCGCCATCAAGGCTGCGCTTGACAATGCCCTCTCCGGCCAGAAAGACGTGACCGCGAAGGTCAAGGTCTACAGCAACTATTCGGGTGAACTGATGGCGACCAAGCGCCAGAATTCTGCCGAGCATGCCGCTTTTGCCTCCCAGAGCATTCTGTTCACGGCCCTGATCGCCATCATATTGGGCATCGCCATTGCGGTCGTCATCGCCAACTATGGCATTTCACGACCAATCGGACGCATCGTTCGCATTCTCAAATCACTGGCCGAAGGCGCTGATGTCAGCGAAATTCAGGGCGCTGACCGCAAGGATGAAATCGGTCAGCTCGCCAAGGCTGCTCTGTTCTTCAAGGAGCAGTCTGAAGAGAACCGCCGCATCACGGCTGCAAGCGAAAGCCAGAAGGCACAAGCAGAAGAACAACAGCGCGCCCTGCTGCACAAGATGGCACAGGATTTCGAACAATCCGTCGGCAGCATCGTCAACAGCGTTTCCTCTGCATCCAGTCAGCTTGAAGCCTTCGCCAAAGAAATGTATAACAACGCGCAAAAGACTTCGCACCAGTCCGAAACCGTTGCAACAGCATCTCAGGAAGCCTCCTCGAATGTTCAGACCGTTGCTGCAGCAACCGAGGAATTGACCGCTTCCGTTCACGAGATCACCACGCAGGTGGACCAGTCCAACCAGATGTCACAAACCGCAGCACGTGACGCGGATTCTGCCGCTGAAAAGGTGCATGGCCTGTCATCTTCGGCGCAAAAGATTGGCGATATTGTTGAACTCATCAATGGCATTGCCGAACAGACCAACCTGCTCGCCCTGAACGCCACCATCGAGGCCGCCCGCGCGGGTGAGGCTGGCAAGGGCTTTGCGGTTGTTGCCGCCGAGGTCAAGCAGCTGGCTGACCAGACCAGCAAGGCAACGACTGAAATCGCCACCCAGATCACGGAAATTCAGAGTTCGACCACGGATTCCGCCTCTGCCATCAATGGTGTGGCCGAGACCATCAACCAGATGAACCAGATTTCCGCAGCGGTTGCCACCGCAGTCGAGGAACAGGCCGCAGCGACGCAGGAAATCGCGCGCAATGTTCAGCAGGCAGCCTCCGGCACATCCGAAGTGACCAGCGCCATTGGCCTTGTCACCGATGCCGCAGGCAATTCCAGCAAAACCGCCAATCAGGTATTGGCCGCAGCTGGCGAGCTTGCCAAACAGTCCGACAGCCTGCGCGGCGAGCTGGACAAGTTCCTCTCCACCATTCGGGCTGCCTGATCAGGCGGAGAGCTTGCACGCGCATCGCGCCGTGCCCATAGCAAAATGCGACGAGGGAGCCGATATGTCATCCGGCTCCCTTTTTGCTTTTTGGCCAATCCTTTATGGCCAGATCCTTTTTGGCCCGATCCCTTATGACGAGTGAGCAATCCCTTGACATGCAGAAGGCTTGCGCCTATAGCCCCTTGTGGTTGCAGACGCCTGCCGCTCGCGGCCCTTCGGGCTTTGGTGAAGATCTGTCATTCTCTGATACATTCAGCCCCTCATGCATTTCATGCGGGTGGCAATGCGAGCCCCGTCCATTTCCCGAAATGCATTTGACTGGAGGCCGAGATGTCATCAGACAGCTCAAGCGATCTATCAACGCCCGACAGAACGGGCCCCATCAGCATCTCTACAGCAAAGAGACAGGCGAAATTGTTGCGCAGCAAACTGGCAGCAGACGGAACCGACATTTCTCACAGCAAGTCACTGGAGCTTGTCGCCCGGCAGCATGGTTTCAGAGACTGGAACACCCTTTTTGCCCACCTTGGCAATCGCCCCGCGCCCGCATGGCAGATCGGAGACCGGGTTTGCGGTCTTTATCTCTCGCAGCGCTTTGAAGCGGAAATCATTGCGGTCAAAAAGATCTCCGATGGCTGGTTCAGACTAACTTTCCAGTTTGATCAACCGGTCGATGTCATCACCTTCGAGAGCATGAGCAACTATCGCTCGCGCACCACGCAAGTGATCGGGCCCGATGGCACCACCCGCGAGAAGACATCCAATGGCCGCCCGCACATGATACTGGAGCTTTAGGGCTGCGGCCCACCATCCTCACAAAAGGATCATCAGCGAGAATTGTCGCGCGGCCCTAAAGCTTGGGCAGCGCGGCATTGAGCTTGTAGAGCATGGAGATGGTTGTCGTATCGGCAACCCCGTCCACCCGTTCGGGCCTGAAATGCATCTGGAACGAACGCACGACCATTTCGGTCTGCTCGTCAAACACGCCGGTAATCGGCACATTGTAGCCATAGATGGCAAGCATTGACTGCAAGGCCTGAATCGGCTGGCCTTCATCTCCCATCTGGAAAAAACGCCCACCACCGGTGATCTCCGGATCGGCCCAGTGGCCAACGCCAGCCGCGGCCAGTTGCTTCCAGGGGAATTTCACCCCCGGATCAATCTTGCGCCCCGGCGACACGTCGGAATGGCCCAGCACCCGAAAATTCGGGATCTCGTTGCGGGCAATTATATCCAAGCAGAGCATATGCAAGACATCAAGCTGCTTTTCGGCAAAATCCTCATGTCCGGCATTGGCAATCTCGATGCCGATCGAACAGCTGTTTATGTCCGTTTCGCCCTTCCAGTAGGCCTCACCGGCATGCCAAGCCCGCTTGGTCTCATCGACCATCTGGATGATGGTCCCGTCCCTGTGCAGATAATAATGGGCAGAGACTGCGCTTTCAGGATTGCAGAGCCAATCCAGCGCCTGCGCATCATCTTCCATGCCGGTATAATGGAGCAACAGCATATCGGCCTTGCGACCATCCTTGCGCTCACCGAAATTTGGGGAAGGCCTGTCTTCACAAGCGCAATTGGTCTGAGCTTCAAACGGCATGATCGTCTCCATGAAACCGCAATTGGGAGCAAATAGGACAAGGGCCCGGGCGCCAGCCTCGGACCGGGCATTTCTTAGCGTAAGCCGCGCTCAAGCTCAATCATCGACCATGCATTATTGATAGAAGCCAGCTTTTCGGTGGAGATCCGGACAAATTCTTCCGGCACCCCGCGCGCGATCAGCCGGTCAGGATGGTTCTCCCGCACCAGTTTGCGATAATGGCTTTTCAGTTCCTTGTCGCTCATGGAACGCTCGGCTTCAAGGATCGTGTAGGGATCCTGCTCATCGGGCTTCACATGGCTCATCTTGATGCGCTCGAAGCAGCGCTCGGGGATACCGAAAATCTCGGCGACATGCTCCAGATAGAGCATTTCCCTGTTATGCATGACCCCATCGGCACCCGCGATCAGGAAAAGCCCGTCAAGTATATCGGTGAGCGGTGCCAGATCATCTTCATACAGATCCGCAATCTGCTTGGCATAGGCCTCATAACCGGCCACATCCCTCTTGGCGAGGTTGAACATGCGGGCAACATTGCGCTCCTCTCCCTCAGGGATCGAAAAGAGCGTCTGAAATGCATTGATCTCATCCTGCGTGACGACGCCATCGGCCTTGGCCATTTTGGCCGACAGGGCAATCACCGCAATCGTAAAGGTAAGTTGTTTGCGATCGATACCGCTACCGAGCCCGCGAACGGTGGAGGCCACTTTTTCCACGAAATGGGAAATCGCCTCACTCTGGCGCAGATCATCAATCAAATTGCCGATATGGCTCCAAATGCTCATCAGAATTCCTGACCAATTCTTGCTTGAACGCCTTCACACAGCGCCCCCGACTGCGTCCCAAAGGGCAACTTAGGCTATGCGCTTGCGAAATACGAGCGATTGATAGCCAAAAGATGGCATTTTGATCCAATGATCCAGCTTTCGGGCGTAAATGTGAAAAAAGCGCCCCGATACCATCACTGGCAGACACGCCAGATCCCTTCCTTGCCATGGCGGCCATGGTCCAGATGGATGTGATTCTGGTGATATTTATCCCCGCCCGGGCCGATAACGGTGGTGAAATAGCGACAGGCTTTCCGGTTGATCGCGCGTAGGAATTTGCCCTTACGCCCCCATTTTGGCCAATCATCCTCAATGCTCAGCACCGTACCATCACGCAGCACGAAAGCACTGATATCAATGGCATTGGCATAGCCATGCTCGGACAGTTTCGCGCCGCGCTGATTGTTGCGTGGACGACAGGAATAGGAAGCGGCAACCCTGATTTCGGCAACAGGTTGCCCTAGCATCTGCAAGGCTTGAGGCTGCACCACTTCGGTGAAATAGCGCTGCAACTGGGAGGCCACAACGCAATTCGTCACGGCAGCAACATTGAACTGCACCGGATTTGCGCCGCCAACAGCCGTAACGCTGAAGGGCGCTTCCTGACCGCAGCCCCATTTGCCCGAAATGGCCGGCATGGCCTCCGCGCTGACCTGCCCGGCAAGGATCATCGGGCAATAGCTCGCCGAGATGGCCTCATCAGGCCAGATCGCCTCATTCTGCAACTCGGCCTGGGAAATCTCTTCAAGATCATGAAAGCTGCCGCAGCCATTCAGAACCAGAACCACGGCCAGCAACGCCAGCGCGCGATGCTTCACAAACTCGAGCTTGATCATATTTTGATTCCCGCTTGCAGCCATATACAATATGGCGCATCCTGAGAGCAAAAGGTTAACATAAAGGCAGCGTTATGGCTCAAGCATCACAAGAGAAAGAACTCGTCGCACCGGTCAGTCTTCTTGCAACGCTCAAAGCGATAGATGCTGGCACCATCACCCCGGCCCAGTCGATAGAAGCCTGCCTTGAGCGACTGGCCATTGCCGAACAGACCATACATGCCTTTGTTTCCATCAATGGCCACGCCAGAGCGGAAGCGGAACAGGCGCAAGGCCCCCTCGCCGGAATCGCATTGGCCGTCAAGGACATAATCGAAACCCAGAAACTGGCAACCGAGTATAATTCGCCCATCTATCGCAGCCATGAACCGGCCCGGGACGCAGCGCTCGTCACCATGGCGAAGAAAGCGGGCAGCAGTGTGATCGGCAAATCTGCGACCACCGAATTCGCCTTTCTTGACCCTTGCGCGACGCGCAACCCGCACAATCCCGACCATACGCCCGGCGGCTCTTCCTCCGGCTCGGCCGCAGCCGTGGCTGCTGGTATGGCGCATCTGGCCTTTGGCACCCAGACCGGAGGCTCCATCATCCGGCCCGCGGCCTATTGCGGGGTCACCGGCTACAAACCCAGTTACGGCCTGCTGCCGAAAGTCGGCATCAAGGATTTTTCATGGACGCTGGACACCGCAGGCTTGTTTGCAGCCAAGGTCGCCGATTGCGCCTTTGCCGCTTCGGCCATCACCAGACGCAAGCTCACGATCAACCCGGAAGCAGATTTCAGACTCCCCAGACTGGGCGTAATCCGCTGCCGCATTTGGCAGGATGCAGACCCCGACTATGTTGCCCGTTTCGATGACTTGATCAGCAGTCTCAAACGCTTCGGCACCGAGGTGATAGAGCTGGAGCCGAGCGAGCATTTTCTCGCCGCCTTCAATGCCCACCAGATCATTCAGGATTTCGAAGCCGCTCAGTCACTGGCATGGGAATATGCCAACCATGCCGATCAGCTCAGCCCACTGCTAAGGCATACGCTGGACTTTGCACAGACCATCACCCCGTCCGATTATGACGAGGCCCGCATTTGCGCCACGGCTGCAAGACGGGAAATGAGCGAGCAATTCGAAGATGTCGATGCCCTGCTCAGCCTTTCAGCCCCCGGCCCGGCTCCCAAAGGCCTGACAACAACCGGCTCGCCGATATTCAACCGCATCTGGACGCTTCTGCGCACCCCATGCCTGAATGTGACCGGCCTTGAAACAGCCGATGGCCTGCCTCTCGGCGTGCAGGTCATCGGCCCGCAAGGGGAAGATCCTGTAACCCTTCAGATCGCCCATTGGCTGGAGGGAGCCATCGCACGGCATGTAAAGGGCTGATACTGATAAAGGGCTGATACTGGCACTGATTCTGATGTTGGTCCTGACACCGATTCTGGCGCTAAAGCAGAAGCGGTTTCCATCTCTGATTCCAGCTTGCCTTTCGCCGGGCGCAGCGGACAAGACGCAGCGACAAAGACAGTTTGCAAGTGAGGCAATATCCGCCGACATCCGCCAATCTCAAGGCCCGACGTCCGGAAGCAGAGAGACATTGCGCGCAGCAATTGGGCAGAGCCAGCCCAATAAATAGTCAAATGACCATTCAATACGCAGCAAAACCAAGGGTAATTTTCACAATTTTATGAATACCGCAGCGCAACATCCGCCATCTTTCCCCCGTTTTTCGTTACAGAATTGTCGCACTCGAACCCAAGGATACTCAAGGGTTTATTCACTTTTTGGTAACAAAGTCACCCCGCTTCGCGGCAGTGCACCAATTTTTTCATTTCGCGAATTCTCAAAGTTGCCGTAGACTTTATCGCATGAAGGAAAGGCTAGAGGGAGAGACTTAATGGTCAAATCTTTAAACATCATGATTGTTTGCGCAGCCTTTGCATTCATCGCCGCTATTGTCGTTGGAATTATTTAAGGAGGAGGCAACGGCGATTGCGCTGGGGCAGTGGAGACTGTCTTACTCATACCCTTGAAAAGACACAACTTTATTCGCCTTGATGCGAGTAAAAAAGCCGGGAAGTTCCCGGCTTTTTTACTTGCTGAATACTTGCAAGACTTCATGCTTTAAGACTAGGGACAAGTCCCTATGCCCCATGGAGCGTTCCATGGCACAGACCGTCCATCAAGGCCGATAGTTGAGAATGGGAGCAAGCCATTTCTCCGCCTCCTCAAGGCTCCAGCCCTTGCGTGCCGCATAATCAGCCACCTGATCCTTCTCGATCTTGCCGACGCCGAAATAATAGCTGTCGGGATGCGCAATATAGATCCCGGATACAGCCGCCCCCGGCCACATGGCGCAGCTTTCCGTCAGGCGAATGCCGGTCTGCGCTTCTGCATCAAGCAGCGTAAAGAGCGTCCGCTTTTCGGTATGGTCAGGCTGGGCCGGATAGCCCGGCGCAGGCCGGATGCCATCATAGCGCTCGTCGATGATCTGCTCATTGCTGAGCGCCTCACCGGTAGCATAGCCCCAATAGTCCCGACGCACCCGTGCATGCATCATCTCGGCAAAGGCCTCGGCCAGCCGGTCAGCCAGAGCCTGCAGCAGGATCTTTGAATAATCATCCCCTGCTTTCTCGAAGGCGCGCACATGCTCTTCCTCGCCAAAGCCGGAAGACACGGCGAAACCGCCGATATAATCGGCAATGCCACTCTCAGCAGGCGCCACAAAGTCGCCCATCGCAACGCGCGCCCGATCCTTGCGGCCGGCCATCTGCTGGCGCAACCCATGGAAACGCGCAGCTTCCTGAACCCGGTTATCATCGGTATAGACCACGATGTCATCACCAACGCTATTGGCAGGCCAAAGCCCGATAACGCCACGCGCGGTCAGCCATTTTTCCTCCACGATGCGGGCAAGCATCGCCTTGGCATCATTAAACAGGTTGGTCGCTGCCTCGCCATAGGTTTCATCTTCCAGAATGGCGGGGTAACGCCCCTTCATTTCCCAAGCCGAGAAGAATGGCGTCCAGTCGATATAGGGAACGATCTCTGCCAGATCGCAGCTCTCGAACAGTTTGGTCCCGATAAATTGCGGCTTTGTCGGGCGGTAGGCTGACCAGTCGATCTTGAAACCATTCTCTCTGGCCAGCTCGATTGTCAGCCGGTTCTTCTTGCTCTGGGCCGCCTCATGCTTGGTGCGAACCTGAATATAGTTATTCTTGATCTCGGCAATATATTCGGCCTTGTCCCGCGACAACAGTCGCGTCGCCACCCCGACCGCACGGCTGGCATCGGTCACATAAACCGCCTGCCCGTTGCTGTAATTGGGATCAATCTTGACCGCCGTATGCACCTGAGAGGTCGTCGCGCCACCGATCATCAGCGGCTGGTTGAAGCCTTCGCGCTGCAACTCGGCGGCAACATGGCACATTTCATCAAGCGACGGCGTGATCAGTCCGGAAAGGCCAATGATATCGACCTTCTCGCGGCGCGCAGCTTCCAGAATGTCATTGGCAGGCACCATCACCCCGAGGTCGACCACCTCATAGCCGTTGCATTGCAAGACGACGCCGACAATATTCTTGCCGATATCATGCACGTCGCCCTTGACGGTCGCCATCAAAACCTTGCCCGCGCTGGTCTTCTCGCCCGCCTGTTCCTCTTCCATGAAAGGCATCAGATAGGCCACGGCCTTCTTCATCACGCGGGCAGACTTGACCACCTGCGGCAGGAACATCTTGCCATCGCCAAACAGGTCGCCGACGACATTCATGCCGTCCATCAGCGGCCCCTCGATCACATCCAGCGTGCGGGTTGACTTCTGGCGGGCTTCCTCGACATCTTCCTCGACAAATTCATTGATGCCCTTGACCAGCGCATGCTCAAGGCGCTTCTCGACCGGCAATTCACGCCAGGCAAGATCAGCCACCTTGTGCTCGCCCTTCTGGTTGAGATAGCGCTCGGCAATCTCAAGCAACCGATCGGTTCCATCCTCGCGCCGGTTCAGCACCACATCCTCGATCCGCTCCAGCAGATCCTTGTCGATCTGGTCATAGACCATCAACTGACCGGCATTGACGATGGACATATCAAGCCCGACCTTGATGGCATGATAGAGGAACACCGAATGCATCGCCTCGCGCACGAGATTGTTGCCGCGGAAGGAGAAGCTCAGATTCGAGAGACCACCGGAAACATGGGCACCGGGCAGATTTTTGCGGATCCACTTGGTTGCATTGATGAAGTCCACCCCGTAATTATTGTGTTCCTCAATACCTGTGGCCACGGCAAAGACGTTCGGATCGAAAATAATGTCTTCAGGCGGGAAGCCGACCTCATTGACCAGAATGTCATAGCTCTTCTTGCAGATCTCGATCTTGCGCTCATAGCTGTCGGCCTGCCCGTCTTCGTCAAACGCCATGACAACCACCGCCGCGCCATAGCGCAGAATGGTCTCGGCATGGGCAACAAAGGCTTCCTTGCCTTCCTTCATGGAAATGGAATTGACCACGGATTTGCCTTGCAGGCATTTGAGGCCAGCTTCGATAACGCTCCATTTGGAACTGTCGACCATAACAGGCACGCGGGAAATATCCGGCTCGGAGACAATGAGATGCAGGAAGGTCTGCATCGCTTCCTCGGAATCGAGCAGCCCCTCGTCCATATTCACATCGATGATCTGCGCCCCGCTTTCCACCTGCTGACGGGCAACGTCAAGCGCAGCCTCATAATCGCCTTCCTTGATCAGCTTGCGGAATTTGGCTGAACCGGTGACATTGGTGCGCTCGCCGATATTGACGAAATTGGTCTGCGGCGTCAGCGTGAAAGGCTCAAGGCCGGACAAACGCATATGAGGCGCGATATCCGGGATTGCCCGGGTGCGGTATTTTTTGACCGTCTCGGCGATTGCCTTGATATGAGCCGGGGTCGTTCCGCAACAGCCACCGACAATATTGATCAGGCCATCCCGTGCAAAGCCATCGATGATGCTGGCCATATGCTCCGGGCTCTCGTCATATTCGCCGAATTCATTGGGCAGACCCGCATTGGGGTAAGTCGAGATCAGCGTTTCAGCCACCCGCGAAAGCGCGTCTATATGCTGGCGCAGCTCGGCAGCCCCAAGCGCACAGTTGAGCCCCACAGCGAAGGGCTTGGCATGACGAATGGAATGATAAAAGGCTTCTGCCGTCTGGCCGGAAAGCGTGCGGCCCGACTTGTCCGTGATGGTGCCTGAAATGATCACCGGCCAGCGCATGCCGCGTTCTTCAAATTCTTCCTCGATGGCAAACAGCGCCGCCTTGGCATTGAGCGTATCAAAAATGGTCTCGACAGCCAGCGCATCCGCCCCGCCGTCAAGCAAACCCTTGGCCGCTTCGCGATAGGCCACCTTCAACTCGTCGAAGCTGATCGCCCGGAAGCCGGGATTGTTCACATCGGGCGAGATGGACGCGGTCCGGTTGGTGGGCCCCATGGCACCGAGCACAAAGCATTTGCGTCCGGCCTGTCTGGCCTCGACATCATCGGCAGCTTCCCGTGCGATCTTGGCGCTTTCGAAATTGATCTCATAGGCCAGATGCTCCATGGCATAATCGCCCTGCGCCACCGTTGTCGCCGAGAAGGTGTTGGTGCCTGCGAAATCTGCACCAGCCTCGAAATATTGACGGTGAATATCGCGGATGGCGTCCGGTCTGGTGATCGACAACAGGTCGTTGTTGCCCTTCAGGTCGCGCTGCCAATCCTTGAAGCGCTCTCCCCTGAAATCTTCCTCCGTCAGCCCCAGACGCTGGATCATGGTACCCATGGCGCCATCAAAAATCAGAATGCGCTCGGCCGCCAGCCGGGTCAGCAGCTCATAGGAAGGGCTTAATGGCAAGATCGACATGATCGGATTTCCTTAACGTCAACAGGGGAAGGCGGGCATCATACCCGCACATTGAATCCTGATGGAGAATTTAGTCTTGAATGGTTTCTGAGCTGTTATGCCTTGGCCGGGCGCATGCCGAGCATATGGCAGATGGCATAAGACAGATTGGCCCGGTTCATCGTGTAGAAGTGGAAATCATCCACCCCGCGCGCCCGCAGATCTTCCACCTGTTCGGCTGCAACCGCAGCGGCAACCAGCCGATGGGTTTCAGGATCATCTTCCAGCCCTTCAAAGCGATTGGCCAGCCATTGCGGCACGCTCGCTCCGGTGCGAGAGGCAAAACCGGCCATCTGGACAAAATTATGGATCGGCAAAATGCCCGGCACGATCGGAATGAAGATCCCGGCCCTTCTGACCCGCTCCACATAGGCCTCGTAAAGATCATTATCAAAGAAGAATTGCGTGATCGCCCGCGTCGCGCCAGCATCCACCTTCTGGCGCAGCATCTCGATGTCGGTCGCAAAATCAGGACTTTCGGGATGCTTTTCCGGATAGGCCGAAACCGACACCTCGAAATCACCGATCTGCTTGATACCGGCAACCAGATCGGCAGCATTCTTGTAGCCCCCGTCATGGGGCACATATTTGGTGCCAACCCCTGCGGCGGGATCGCCGCGAAGCGCCACGATATGCGTCACACCGACATCGGCATAGGAGCGGATCACGGCATCCACTTCCTCACGCGTCGCGCTGACACAAGTCAGATGCGCGGCCGCCGGAATATTGGCTTCCTTGATGATCCGTTCGACCGTCGCATGGGTCCTCTCGCGGGTGGAACCGCCTGCCCCATAGGTGACAGAGACAAATTCCGGCTGCAAGGGAGCCAGACGCTCTACGCTTTCCCAAAGACTTTCTTCCATCTTCGGCGTCTTGGGCGGGAAAAATTCAAAGGAAACATTCAGCTTGTGGGTTTGCTTGCTGCGACGTCCGCTTGGTTCTGCGTTATGTGTCATGGTTTTTCTTTCGTTCGCATCGGCAATCATCTGGGAGGCAGAATGCCGTTTGTTTCATATCTCGAATGTCTCAAGGACTTCGCAATTATCTCGTCTTGCCCCATATAAATCAGGGCCCGGTTCATCAGGGGCCGGTTCATCAGGGCCGGTATGATCAGGCACCCTCGCTTGCAGTGCCTTCAGACGCCGGGCCATCAGCTTTCTCGGCAAGCCAGATGGTCACCGTCAGCGGATCTGCGGTCAATTCACCGTCCAGACCCTGCGCTTGCAAGTCTCTGGCCAGCGCCACCTCAAATCCGGCGTCGCGCATCCAGCGGCGCATGACGTCATGGGAAAATCCCAATCGTCTGTGCGCGTGATCCTTTCGCAAGAATTCATGATCATGGGGGGCGAAATCGACAACCAGAATACGCCCTCCGGACTGCAACACCCGGCTCGCCTCCTGCAAGGCGGCGGAAGGGTCATCCAGATAATGCAGCACCTGATGAATGGTAATGAAATCGAATTTGCGATCAAGGGTCGCCAGATCGAGCAGGTCTCCCTGCTGCACATGCAGATGACCATGATTGGGGCCATCGAGCCGCGCGCGAGCAACTGCCAGCATCGACCGGTTTGAATCCAGCCCGAGCCCACCGCGGCAGCGATCCGCCAGCAGCGAGAGGATACTCCCCGTTCCGGTGCCCAGATCAAGCAACTGGTCGATCTCGATGTCGCCCAGAGCATCCAGAATAGCCTGTTCGACAGCGCTTTCCGGCACATGCATCAGACGCAATTCGTCCCAATGCTCCGCATTCTGGCGGAAATAATCCGTCGCCTGCTGCGCATTGGCCTGCTTGATCTGCTTCAGCCGGTCCCTGTCGCGCAGGATCATGGCATCCTGTCGATCAAGATGACGCAGCGCGGCGGCAATCAGATCGCCCTTGGCCTCGTCCCGTGTCAGACAATAATAGACCCATGCCCCTTCCGGCAGGCGCTCGACCAGCCCCGATTCATAAAGCAGTTTGAGATGTCTGGAAATGCGTGGCTGGCTCTGGTGCAGGATGGCTGTCAGATCCTTGACCGAAAGATCCCCTTCGGCAAGTAACGCCAACAGGCGCAGGCGGGTCGGCTCCCCGCTCGCTTTCAGCAATCCAACAATTTCATCCAAAGACAACATGTTACCACCTCAAAGATATAAAGATATCTTTATGACATCAGATTGCAAAAGACAAGAGTGGCATACAGTCGCTATCCACCATTTCAGACCGATATCCAGCCTAAAACAGAATTTTCCAAAAGGGGAAAGCAAAGATCAGAAGGAGAAAGGTGAAAGAAAGGTGCGATAAAGACGCAAAAAAGCACGATGGAAGCGCAGCTTAGAGATCTTCCATGGCCGCAAAGGCCATTTCTGCTACCCGCGGCACGTCTTCGCTCGTTGCCAGATCAAACCATGGCAGATCATCGGCGCAGAACCATGCTGCTTCAAGGGCATCATCCCCGGCCACCGGTTCGCCCTCTTGCCACTCGCACAGAACGGCAACCATCACATAATGAAACTGCAACCGATCGGATTGATCATTCGAAAAGGATTCAAGCGTTGTCACAATATGATCGGCGCGCCCCCGAATGCCTGTTTCTTCAAACAGTTCGCGCTGGGCGGCCTGCTCAAGGCTCTCGCCAAACTCGACCTTGCCGCCAGGAAAGCCCCATTTGCCCGCATCGGGAGCATTGGCCCGACGCACCAGCAGGATATGCCTGTCCCTGACCACCAGACTGAGAACAGCAACAAGCGGCCTTTGCCTTTGATTGTCATTCATATGAAAAGACGCAAGGAGCGAGGACACCATGGCACACCTTGAAGGAATGGCCGATCCGGCGACCGGCCAAACACTGAAACCGAATTATTCGCCAGCAGCCATGCCAAGCGCATGCAGATAGAGATCAAGCAAGGCTTCCATTTCCTGGCGCTCATTGCTGTCTTGTTTGCGCAAGCGCACAATCTGACGCATCACCTTGACGTCATAGCCATTGCCCTTGGCTTCAGCATAGACATCCTTGATATCATCCGAGATCGCCTTTTTCTCTTCTTCAAGTCGCTCGATACGCTCGACAAAAGCGCGCAACTGATCAGCGGCGACACCACCTGTATTTGACATTCCCTACTCCACATTTGGGTTCAGAAACCTGTTCAAGGCCGCGCTGGGCCTGATCAACAGCTTTTCATTAACCGCTCTCTAACCAAATTCTATTGCGACAAGATTAACACGTGCCAATGCGGCAACAAATTGCCCGCCTGATCCGGATATTGATTCAGTCCACAACTCTGGCCATCATTCTGGCAAATATCGGATCAGACCACGGAACCGGCATTGTCTCCTTGCGGAGCCAATGAAGCTTCAGCGCATTTGACAAAGCAAACATCCCTCAAGCGGGTAGCACGCCTCATCGCAGGGCGCCATAATAGTCAGCGTTTCCGCGCGAACAAGCATCAATTTGCCCTGATAGCGCTTTTCGCCATAAAAAAGCGGCAGATCCCGCCCTGTTCCCGCTCTTGTAACGCCACCTCCAATTAGACGAAAGATTGAGATTATCTAACCATTTATCACCCTACTTTGATAACAATTTGCAGGTCATAATACCGTCAACATCAACCTTTATTCGAGCTGGGGAACAAATGTGGTTTCCCGCGCCATGGGGCGCACATGAGTCGGAGCCGATTTTGCAGAAGCGTCATTGCAGTAAAGACCGGCCCTCAGGCGCGACCGCATCAAGTAGAAGAACAGACGTAGAATAACGGACAAAGAGCTGGATAACTCCGTCTCCATCATGTCAAAAAAATTCAACTAATGTAGAATATAAACATTGACAATAGATGCACGAAACGCGAAACAGTTGGCGGCTCTTCCAAAAAAGAAAAGACGATATCGAGCCCAATGTTTGACTGGAAATTAAAAGCAAAGACTGTTGCCCGATGCCTTGCTTCTATCAAGGGCAAGACATTGGCTCTGACCACGATGCTGTTGATGGCAAGCAGCCTGAATGCAGCCGCAGACCTGCGTGTTTGTAACAAGACAGGCAGCACCGTCGGTCTGGCGATCGGATATGAGTTGAAGGGCGAATGGATCAGCGAAGGCTGGTGGAATCTGGACCCGGACAAGTGCGAAACGGTCCTGAGAGGTCAGCTCATCAAGACACGCTATCTCATTCACGCCATAGACTATGACAAGGGCGGTCAGTGGAACGGTGACTCCTTCATGTGTACCCAGGATCTGGAATTCAAGATCAAGGGCACCCAGGAATGCGTTGCAAGAGGATTTGAGCGCACCGGCTTTTTCGAAGTAGATACCGCCGGGAAACAAGATTATACGGTTCAATTGACCGATCAAGAATAGGGAAACTGTCGTGACTGTAAGACGCAACCGGAAAGTAAAAATCCTGGCCACTTTGGGCCCGGCTTCAGAGAAGAAAGAACAGATCAAGCAACTCTTCCTGGCTGGCGCCGATGTTTTCCGCATCAACATGAGCCACTCGGATCATGAAACCCTCAACACCCGCGTCCGCCTGATCCGCGAAGTCGAGAAGGAAGTCGGACGTCCGATCGGCATTCTGGCCGACCTTCAGGGCCCCAAGCTGCGCCTTGGCACTTTCGCCGACACCAAGGTGGATCTGGTCAATGGCAGCCGCTTCACTCTGGACAGCTCGGACAAACCCGGCGACACATCACGCGTGCAGCTGCCTCATCCGGAGATTTTCGGCTCTGTGAAAGAAGGCGACATTCTGCTGCTTGACGATGGCAAGGTACGCCTGAGAACCATTTCCACCACCGCCGACGCCATCCACACCGAAGTGGTAACCGGCGGCCCGATCTCCAACCGCAAGGGCATCAGCTTCCCTGATTCCACCCTGTCCTTCTCGGCTCTTACCCCCAAAGACCGCGCCGACCTCGACGCAGCAGTGGATGCCGAAGTGGACTGGATTGCCCTCTCCTTCGTGCAGCGTCCCGAAGACGTCGCCGAAGTGCGCAAGCTGTCCCGTGGCCGCACCGGCATTCTCTCCAAGATCGAGAAGCCACAGGCTGTTGAGCGCATTCACGAGATCATCGAGCTTTCCGACGCGATCATGGTTGCCCGCGGTGACCTCGGCGTTGAAATGCCGCTGGAAAAGGTTCCCGGCATCCAGAAGCAGATCACCCGCGCCGCCCGTCAGGCCGGCAAGCCGGTTGTCGTTGCAACCCAGATGCTGGAATCCATGATCAGCTCGCCAATGCCGACCCGCGCAGAAGCCTCAGACGTCGCCACCGCCGTGTTCGAAGGCGCCGATGCGGTCATGCTGTCAGCCGAATCCGCCGCCGGAGCCTTTCCTTTCGAAGCGGTTGCCATGATGAACCGCATCGCAGAAGAAGCCGAGCGCGATCCTTACTACAAGAACATCATCTACGCACAACGCGCCGAGCCGGAAGCAACCGGAGCCGACGCCATTTCCGCAGCAGCGCGCCAGATCGCCGAAACGCTGCATCTGGCTTCAATCGTCTGCTACACCTCCTCGGGCACCACAGGCCTTCGCGCCGCCCGCGAAAGACCTCAGACGCCGATCATCGCCATCAGCCCGATTCTGGCCACGGCGCGCCGTCTGGCGCTCGTCTGGGGCCTGCATTGCGTGGTTTCCGAGGAAACCGGCATTCTGGACGAAATGGTCGACCGCGCTTGCAGCACCTCCTACAAGGTTGGTCTGGCCAAACCCGGCCAGCGCGTGATCATCACCGCAGGCGTGCCGCTCGGCACACCGGGCGCAACCAACATGCTGCGCATTGCCTTTGTTGGCAGCGACGGTCTGGGCGGCATCTGATCTGCCTCCCAAACGAGACATCAAACGAAAAAGGCCAGTTGAAAAGCTGGCCTTTTTATTTGCTTCAAAGTGGCGGCATGCCTAAACCGCCCGCACACGGGCAATGAAACCGGAAACCTTCTCCTTGAGCAGGTCCGACTGCCCTCCAAGCGCCTTGGCGGCATTGACGACATCTTCCGACGTGCGCCCGGCATTTTTGGAAGCATCAGACACCCGAGCGACATTTTCATTGACCTGAGTGGTGCCTTGTGCGGCCTGATGGATGTTGCCGGAAATTTCCCGCGCCGTCATATTCTGCTCCGCGATGGCTTCAGCAATCGTGGTAGAGATCGCCTCCACTTTCTGAATGACCTGACTGACATCCTCGATCGACAGGGAAGCCTGACTGGTTGCCGCCTGAATTTCCGCGATCTGAAGGGAAATCTGCTCGGTTGCCTTGGAGGTTTGCCCGGCCAAGGCCTTCACCTCACCAGCCACCACAGCAAAGCCCTTGCCCGCCTCGCCTGCGCGGGCAGATTCAATGGTCGCATTCAAAGCCAGCAGATTGGTCTGCTCGGCGATGGATGAAATCATCTCCACCACCTCGCCGATTTTGCTCGCAGTTGCTGCAAGGGTCTGCATCTGCGCATTGGTGCTACCGACCTTGCCGACAGCCTCCTGCGCCGAAACAGACGCCTCGCTGATCTGGGAACTGATTTGCGAAATCGAGCAAGTCATTTCCTCGGTCGCAGACGCAATGGTCTGCACATTGCTCATGGTCTGGGAAGATGCAGCAGAAGCAGACGTCGCCTGATGCGCAGTCAACTCGGCCACCTCGGCCATGGCATGCGCTGTTTCGTTCAGCTTGGCGGAAGAGCGGGAGACGGACTCCACAATTCCGCTGACATGATCGTCAAACTCATCGGCCAGCCGCGTCATGATCTCGCGCTTCTCCGCCTCGGCCCGCTGCTGCTTGACCACCTCTTCAGCTTCCATTTGCTTCTGCGCTCTCACATTCTGATGCAGAAGTTTTGCAATCTTGCAGAGTTCCCCGATCTCGTCATCCTGCTTGCATTCCGGAATGGAGGTATCGAGATTGCCTCTGGCAATTTCGCTCATTGCACTTGTAACCTGATGAATGGGACGAGTGATCGAACGGATGACAAAAATCCCACCCAGTAGCAGTGTCAGTGAGGTCAGGATAAGCAGGGCAACCGCGACAGAATCAACACGCGCTCCGATAGCTGTGCGCTCTTTCATGGCAGCAGCCAGAAGCGCCTCCGCTTCATGCCTCAAGTCGGCCAATTGCCCGGAAATGCTCCCAACCTGTTCCCGGAAGGCGACAACCTTCGTCAGAACCTGCTGATTGGCCTCAACCCAACTGAGAAATTTGGCATGATAGTCCTCCATCAGAGGAACGATTTCGGCCTGTATCCCTGAGGGCACATTGGAAGCTTGCAGGACTTCGAAAAATTCCTTGATGCGCTCATTGAAACTGTCGACATATTTCGACGTCTGGCGCAGCATATAGTCCTTTTCATGCCTACGCAGCATCAGCATCTTGACCATGATGGCATCAACAGACACGGCAGGATTGGCTGCGGCAACATCCTTGAGCTTGGCTTCCACCGTCTTGACCGCGGTCCTCAGCTCGCCTTTCAGGCCCTCATTTTCATTAAGACCGGCAACCACCCGCGCCTGAATGATTTGTCTGCTATCCTCGAGCACATCATTCGTAAAACCAGTCAACTTGGCTGACTGATCCCCCAAACGACCAAACTGGCTCTGACTGTCTGCAGCGACCTGTTCGATTTGCGTCAACATCTCCAGCTCCCCCTTCTGCAGAAACTGTTCTGTCAGAGAGGCAACTTTCACGATACCGACTTCGGCGACGCTAAACGCCGTTACATTTTCTTCACCCAGAGAGGTAGCCGCATTCACAAGCTTCTTTTTGGCTTCCCCCCAATATAGTGTGGCCGACAACACCACCAGACCGAAGAGGCCAAGCAGCAAAAGTCCCCAAATGCGATGTCTAAGCTTCATAATTCACCCTATTGTTTCATCTGAGGAAGTCCCAGAAAGCCCCACAAAGAAAAGCAATAGAGAATAATTCCCATGTAATAATTATCTTTTTATTACCGACAAAAAAAATATTAACTATATTGTATAAGTAAAACAAAATAACAACCAGTAAATACTGATTTTTATTTTACTCTACACAAAACAATAAGGAGAAAAACTCAAGCATCCCAAAAGATAATCTTCTTAAAGAAGCGCATAGATATTGGCTGAAAAGCAACAAAAAACGCGCCAGAGAATGATCTCTAGCGCGTTTGTTGTTTCGTCAACCAAAAGTGGCCCGACGCTTAATTAGCCCTGACGAGCCTTGAAGCGTGGATTTCTTTTGTTGATGATGTAAACACGACCCTTGCGGCGAACCATGCGGTTATCACGGTGACGCTTGGCAAGTGCTTTCAGTGAATTCTTGATTTTCATTGTTCCAAGCCTCGGCCAAAATCTGCGAAACAAAAAGCGCGCCGAGGCGCGCAAATTCGAGCGGAAATTACGATTCCTGCCTGCCATTGTCAACCGTGAAAGTGACTCTATCGGTCGGAATCCCGCAAATACGCTTCATTTTCCGATTCTGTTGATCATTTCCATGAATAATCAGGAGTGCAGGACTTCTCCG
This sequence comes from uncultured Cohaesibacter sp., assembly GCF_963676275.1. NCBI lineage: Bacteria > Pseudomonadati > Pseudomonadota > Alphaproteobacteria > Hyphomicrobiales > Cohaesibacteraceae > Cohaesibacter > uncultured Cohaesibacter sp. The sequence goes on from NZ_OY781091.1 coordinate 3,542,983, forward strand.
GCCCACCTTTGGCAATGCGGGCTGTCAGACTGTTCCACACCCCGGGGAAAAGAAACGCCTGAAGCAGGCAAAATAAACAGCAAAAAACGGAAATAAAAGCAGAATCAGAGCTTTTCAACTCGACAGCGCCCCGCAATATATTATAGCGTTTACAAGTCTTTGGGGAGAAAATGACATGCCATTTGAAAAAGTCGCCGATCTGAACTGGCATCACAAGGAAATCGTCCTGCTCGATCTGAAGTGGGTAGCCAAGACCATCGTAGCCCATGTGGAATTGAGCCAGTTCGGAGATCAGGACCATCAGGGACAGGCACCAACCATCATCCTGACCCGCGAAAGCAAGGGCCGCAAGGAAGATATCATGATCGTTTCGGGACGCGCGACGGGCACCACTCTGGTCAGTCTGGATGCCGAAGATCGCCTTGTAGCCCGGATCAACCAGTCCAATCCGCATTCTGCCGGCACCGCCAAATGGCAGATCGTTTGCTGATCAAGCAGCCTGCCTTGGGATCATAAAACCATCTTTATTGCCTGTTGACTGAAGCCCTCTGGCTTCTGTCGAGCGATCAGGCTAGGGCTGTTTCAGCGCCTCAGAACAAAACGCAATCCAACCAGACAAAACTTTTGGTTGAATTTCTTGTCCAATGCTATGGACAATAGTTCATCTTCGTCTAGAATCATGGCAGCAACAGGCCGAAACAATCAATCGGCAACAGCATCCCTTTTGAGCGAGACAAGTCCATTGGCCAACGAAACCGCCCTTCACCCCACGCCGAAGGAAGGCAAAGAGCTTTCCGAGGCTTTTTTCCACGGTGATCTCGACCGGTGCATGCGCCTGCTCATGCAGAGAGCGGCTGAACAGGGCTATCGCTTTTCCAGCGAGACAAAAGCCTGCACGCTGGCGCAACTGTCCGCCTCGCATACAGCCAGCTCCTCATCATCATGAGCCTGATGGACATTTGCATGTCCGCCTGACAAGCATCAAAAGACGCCCCTATCCCATGCAATGAAGGCGGCAACCGCTTTCCGCGCCCGCAATCCATTCCGCATTAGCAAAATAACACTTCCCCCGAACCGAATCGCGCGCAAGCAATCGGGCATATAAAAACCCCGCCACCGGACTTCGGCGACGGGGCCATGATCAGTCTGTCTTTGCAGCAGCCTATGCTTCGTCTCTCCTAGAAATAGACGAAATAGGCGAAGATGGCAGACAGGAATGTCGTAAAGAGCATCAGCGGGAAGGCCAGCTTCATGAAATCCATGAAGGAAATGCGCTGCCCGGCACGCTCGGCAAAACTGGCGACCATGACGTTGGCACTGGCGCCAATCAGGGTACCGTTACCGCCAAGACATGCCCCCAGCGACAAACACCACCACAGCGGCTCGATGGCCTGAGGTCCGCCCAGATCGGCCTGCATGGCCTTGATCAGAGGGATCATCGTGGCAACAAACGGGATGTTATCGACAATGGCCGAAAGAACCGCAGAGGCCCCAAGGATGATCATGCCAGCCAGTTCGATATTGGTGCCGGTCAGACCAAGCAGCTTCTCGGCCATGATCTTCAGCAGGCCGGTTTGTTCAACACCCGATACCAGCACGAACAGACCAAGGAAGAAGAAGATCGTTTCCCATTCAACCTGCTGGAAAGCGCTATGCACATTGTGTGACTGCTCCTCCGGCTTGCCACCAACACTCTGGAGCAGCAGCAGGAATGCAGCGCCCGTCAGAGCGATCGTGCCCGGCTCCCAGCCCTGTCCGTGGCCCCAGATGAAGCCAGCCAGAACGAGCGCAAGGGTGAACAGCGACTTGACGAGAAGCACCTTGTCTTCGATGGCTTCAAAGGCGTTATATTTCATCATCGCGTCTTTGTCTTCCTGAGCGGCCTCCATATTGCGACCCCAGATGAAGTCGAAGAAGACAAGGCAGACAATCAGGATGATCAGCGCAATGGGGCCAACCCACTCGACGAAATCCATGAAGCCCAGACCAACAGCCGAACCAATCAGAATGTTTGGCGGGTCACCGATCAGGGTGGCCGTACCGCCGATGTTGGAGGCGAAAATCTGGGAAAAGAGGAACGGATATGCTTTCAGATTGAGCTGGTCGGTTAGCAGCAACGTGACCGGAACGACAAGCAGAACCGTAGTCACGTTATCCAGCAGCGCTGAAAAGACCGCAGTGACAATGGCAAGAGCTGCCAAAAGTGCACGCGGATTGGCCTTGACCGCCTTGGCGGTATAAATGGCCACAAACTGGAAGACACCGGAATCCTTTGTGATGGCAACAATGACCATCATACCTGTGAGCAGGAAGATCGTGTTGAAATCGATGCCTTCAATGACAAGCTCGAAATTCAGAACCCCGAGCAGAACCAACAGGCCAGCTCCAAGCAGCGAAACAATGGCACGGTTGATTTTTTCCGAAATGATGAAGAAGTAGGCAGCAACCAGAATTACCGTTGCAACAACGAGAGGCGACCATCCGAAGACAGCGCTCGAAGCGATTCCACTGGCATGTTCCATAGATAAACTAAGGCTCTTCTCACTAACTATGGGTGCGAGCAGGCTTAAGGCACGCACCCGATAGAGGGTTATCTACTGCGCTGAGCCCATATTAACGTGATGCATACTCGTCACGTTCCAATTCGGCGATGGCGGATTGCTCCGTCACGATCCCCAGGAACCTGTTGGTACCATGTTCCACGACCGGCAGCGGACTGCCGTGCTTGGCCAGCTTGCGAATGCCCTCCCAGACCGACAGGTCGGGGCTGAGGACGATTGGATCCCGGTTCATCGCATCGGTCAGCTTCTGCGCCTTCATCTTGCGCAAACGACGCGCAATATCTGGCTTTGCGCCGCGCACGAAACCGAGGCGTTGAAGCCCTGATGGCATCCTGACGGAGACGGGAAGCATTTCTTTCAAAAGCGACTCGAACCCGAACATTCCAAGAAGAATGTTGTTTTCATCAAGAACCGGGGCAGTTCTAATTTGCCGTGTTTCGAGGACATGCATAGCTTCCTCGACAGTTTGATCTGGTGTTAGACTAACAACCTTATCGACCATTGCGTCTATGCAGGGCACAGTATTCCTCCCTATGCTTTCTGGCGGTATGAATTCCGCAAATAGTTGTGAGTATAGGATATACTCGAAATTTGCTTCCTCCAAGGATAATGCATTATGTCGCCAGCAACGGGACCCGATTACCGGAAAAACCCCACAGCTACCCGATCGTCACAGCTTACAGTTGGGGACTGTATGTCCCTCAATTCCATACTACAAGTCCGATATAAGGTGCAGTTCGTATATAACTAAAGTTGCACCAAAACAAAAAGACCTACCAAAACAATCCCCTTTTTCCAACAAAGCAGATAAAAATATTCCATTCTACTGGTTCAGGGCAGAGGCCTTATAAACTCAGAGCCGGAAAAGAGCAATCTTTTGTCCTAAGCAATTCTACGGCAAAAACGCCGATATCGGAAAATTTGTGGACAGTGCGTTTCAATATCGTATTTCCACCCGACCGGACCAGATGATCCAAGCAAATGAAACTAGGGCAAGAATCGCACTGCTGGCCTGTGACGGGATCCAACCGGAGCAAAAGCGGCATCTCATGGAAAAATTTGTTTATTCTTAGGAAAACCGATGAAACAGGATGCATTCACCTTTCTTCTTGCGGCCCGGCTGCGCTAACAAGAAGGCGTGAGGCAATGAAAAGGAGTCCTGCCATGTCCGTCGCGATTGTCATTCCAGCCCGCTATGGATCCAGCCGCCTGCCTGGAAAGCCCATGCTGCCCATTCTGGGAACAAGCATGCTTGAAAGGGTCTGGCGCATCGCAAAGGCGACAAGGGGCAGCTCGAGGATTGTCATCAGCACCGAGGATCAACGCATTATCGAGCATGCCCAAAGCTTTGGCGCCGAAGCAGTGCTCACATCCAAAGATTGCCGCAACGGATCCGAACGCGCGCATGCAACGATCGAGGCGGCCGGGATCACGGAAGAGGCCATCATCAATTTTCAGGGCGATGCCGTCCTGACGCCGCCATGGGTCATTCAGGCCATGATCGACGAATTTGGCAAGGCCGACGGCGATTTCGACATCGTCACCCCCGCCACCCGGATGAGCGATGAGGCGATTGCCAGCCTTACCGAAAGCAAGAAGATCAATCCGGCCAGCGGTACAACGGTGGTTTTCGACAAGAACCACAATGCGCTCTATTTTTCCAAGAATATCCTGCCCTTTGTCCGTGCAAAGGGCCACGCCTCCACCTTCCGCCATATCGGCCTCTACGGCTATCGCAAGGCATCGCTGGAAAAATATGTCGACCTGCCACCCTCCCCCCTTGAACTGACCGAAGGGCTGGAGCAACTGCGGGCATTGGAAAATGCCATGAAAGTGCGCATCGTCATTGTCGATTATCGCAACAGGACACATGCATCGGTCGATGCTTTGGAAGATATAGAAACGGCCGAAAAGATTATCCGCGCCGAAGGCGAACTGGTGCTTTAGGAGACCCCTGATGAAACTCATCCTGATCAGGCATGGCAACACATTCGGCAAGGATGACAAGGTCGTCTGGGTTGGCGCAAGAAGCGACCTGCCGCTGGTCGAAAAAGGCAGGGAACAGGCCGAGGCAGTCGGACAGGCGCTGAAAGAATGCAGCATGCCGCTTTCCGTACTCTATTGCGGCCCCTTGAAGCGCACGGTCCAGACAGCCGAGATCGCCCGCAAAACAGCAGGGCTTGAAGATGTCGATCTGGTCATCAGCGACGCTCTGAGGGAAATCGACTATGGCCTCTGGGAAGCCAGATCCAATGAGGATATCCGGGCCGAATTTGGCGACCGCGACATCGATGGCTGGCAAAAGGAGAGCATCTGGCCCGAAAATTATGGCTGGTCTCCCGACCCGCAAACGATCCTTGCCAACTGGAATGCAATGATCGAGGAAATCGAGAGGGCGCATGGCAAGGACGCCATAGCGGCCATTGTCACCAGCAACGGCATATTGCGGATCGTAGCCCCGCATTATGGCATCAGGGCCAGCGAAGCCAAGGTCGGCACCGGCTCCATGTGCCTGATAGACAATGGCAAGGTCTTAATCTGGAATGCAAAAGAGCTTTCCATTTAGCCCACAAAGGCAGGAGGCGCCACACCATAGCGAGCGCTCACAGGAAAACAAGAAATGGCCCTGCCCCCCCGTGATCCGAGCCAGTGGTCAGAGCCATTGTCAGAGCCAAATTTCCACCCGCAACTAGAGCGCGGCGATCATGTCGCTCAAAAGCTGCCTGACCTCGGTCGCGATAGCCATCAGATCCTGATTTTCAACCGCGCTCATGGAGGCGATAGGATCGATGGCGCTGACTTCAGTGCCCTGTTCCACCTGCCGCAAAATAACATTGCACGGCAGCATCGCCCCGATCTTCGGCTCGGACATCATCGCCTTGTGCGCCATGTCGGGCTTACAGGCACCCAGAATCTTGTAGGGAGCCACCTCTTCGCCGAGCTTCTTCTTCAAGGTTTCCTTGACATTGATCTCGGTCAGCACACCGAATCCCTTGGCCGCAAGCGCCTCGCGAACCCGCGGCTCCGCCTCTTCCAGCGCCACCCCTTCCAGCATCTTGTCGATGGTATAGCCCATATTGGTCGCCCCCCCCTCTCGGCACGCATTCAACTGCGATCAATCCTGTATCGCCGACAAAGTCTAGCGTTAAAAGCAAGGCAAGAACAGGGTGATGAAGATAGGAAGAAAGCCAAAGAGAAAGCCCTAGAGGGAGAAATGCTAATGGCCGCTGGCATCAAGCCTTAGGCATGGCTCACCCCGCAACACTCCGGCCAACGCCACCAGCGCATCCGGGCTCAAGGCAGGCACTTTTATCCACGAGTAAATTTTAACCGCTCCAAACTGTAAATTACCCAAAAAAGCCCTCCGCCCCCAGGCCATCGGAGATGGCAAATCCGCAAGGAAGCCTGCCGAGCAGGGAAAAACGAGGTAGTTTTACGCAATCAAACAGAGCCTGACGTGAGTAAATTTACCTACATCAAAAGCCAAGATAACGAACTTTCACGGCTCTCCCCAATGCGCTCAAAACAAAGATCATCCATCTGAATAAAAAGAACTTTCTTCATTTACCGATTATTAGTCACCCCTGTAAATTATAACAATAACAAGCCATAAAATGATCACTTTTCAGATTGCCGGGAAATTCAGATCATGCCCTTTTCAGAGAATGGGACTGCCGTTTTGGTAGACCAGAATGCCTTTCACCGAAAGCTCTTGCGTTCCGTGCTTCGCTCTGTTGGTTTTTACGAGATTTCAGAGCATGAGGAAGTCAGGACAGGTCTCAAGCAGGTCATGCAAACCCATCCCGATTTTGTCTTCATGGATTATGATACCGCCACCGGCTCCGACATATCAAATTACCAAAAGAATATTCAGGGCGTCTATCATGACAGACAGACCTATCTCTTCATCCTGATGAGCCACCCGACATTCAGCCGTGTTGACAAGGCAATTGATTCCGGCGCCGACTGGATCATTTCCCGGCCCTTTTCCCAACAAGCCCTGACAAGACGCCTGCATGCCATCCTGCATCCATCGCCGCTGATCCGCCCGGTCTCACAAGCCGTCATGCAGACCTTCTCCCCCAGACCACCCCTTGATCTGTTCAAGCCCGGCATCAGCCCAGACAGCTCTGAGAAGGAGAGCGCAGACATGTTCGGCAAGATTCATGGCCATTTCAGCGCTTTGCCACAAATGGAAGAGGGTCAGGAAATCTCCGAGGCAACCGAAGCAACAGATGAGCAGGAGATCCACCAAGCGCATCATCTGACAAGCGCAGCAGCCAGCGGTCCGTCTTTTGCCCAACCGCGCCGACAACGCCAAGCGCACAGACAATAACGCTCTTTCGGCCTCTCAAACCCGCCCAGAGGCCATTGACAATGCTGAAACAAAGCTTATCTAAGTATTAACACTAGGCGATCAAGACATCTGCTCGGGATCGCTCCCATCAGCATTGCATATCAAGGCCAACGTCATTCAGCCCAACCCCGCGCTCTCAACTCAAACAATCTACAGAAACAACAGGTCTGATGAAATTGTGACTTAGAAAGACACAATTGTATGACACAGTCAGATGGATTCATGCTTCTGAGCAGCAACATTAACAACCCGAAAACATGCCCGGCCATATCGTAAATTGCCATATACCAAAAGTTAGCAATAACTAAAAAGACTTTATCATCCTCATGATAAAACTGAGGTTTCCCGGAGTTTCCCATATTGATCGATATTGTAAATTATGACATTAGAACAATCTTCAATGTTCTTTTTTCAGACTTCCCGGGAACCTAAAATGATACCATTTACTGATAATGGCACGGCGGTATTGGTAGACAACAACAACGCCCAAAGAGCGCTGATGCGCTCGGTACTACGCTCGATCGGCTTCGAAGAAATAGATGAATATGAAGATATCAATGGCGGCATCAAGCAGGTTTTGAAAGCCGGCCCCGACTTCATGTTCATGGATTTCGACACGGCAACATGCCTGCAAAAGATGAGCAATCCACCCAATCTTCAAAATGACTTCATCAGAGGGCGGTCACATCTCGTCATCATGATGAGCAACCCCACCATCGGACGGGTCAATCAGGCCATCAGTTACGGGGCGGATGGCGTTATTTCGCGTCCATTTTCCCAATGCGACCTGATCAAGCGCCTCAATGCCATTGTGGGTCCAAAGCCAGCGCCTCGCCCAGCGGCAAAAATCTGCAAGCAGGCCATTTCTGCCAGACCGCCACTGGATCTGTACAAGCCCGCCATCAGCCCTGAAGCCATGGCCAGGGAAGCAGATGAGCTGATGGAAAAATTACAGAAGCACTGCAAGAAACAGCAAGATACTCCTGAAATAGCCGAACTGGCCAAAACCACCAGAATACCTGCATCTCCGGCCATGTCTGACATTTCAGATTTGCCGCCGATATCAGACCTGCCCCAACTGCTAGAACAAAAGAGAAAGCCAAATGGCGGTTCGTCTTTTGCCCAACCCCGACGCGGCCCCAAGCTTTAAAAGCCTGCGGTCGCCTTGCCAGCCCCGCCCGAAGTAAGTGAACAATGAAAAAAGAACAAGATCTCTCCTCCGTCCCGCACAATGAACATGAATTGAAAACCCGGCGCCAGTTTCTTGGCACAAGCGCAATCATGGCAGCAGGCCTGCTGAGCGCTTGCAGCACCAACCCGCGTGCATCCTTGCCCGAAGCCTCGCCGAGCGCCGACCTGTCACAGCCTTACGAAGTGATGTATGGCCCGCTCCCCGACGAGCAATTCCCGCTGCCTGCGATTGATCTGAGCAAGATCAACAGCAAGTTCCTGCGCCGGGAAGTGAGCTACCAGACCGACGAGAAAGTCGGCACGCTGGTCGTCGATACGCGCAACTATTATCTCTATCTGGTTGGTGAGAATGGAACGGCCCTGCGCTACGGCGTTGGTCTGGGACGCGCCGGTTTTGAGTGGTCCGGCCGCGCAATCGTCGCCCGCAAAGCCGTCTGGCCGACATGGGTTCCGCCAGAAGAAATGATCGAGAGACAACCGGAATTGACGAAATGGAGCTGGCAGAATGGTGGCATGCCTCCCGGACCGGAAAATCCGCTTGGCGCACGCGCCCTCTATATCTACCAGAATGGCCGCGACACACTCTATCGCCTGCATGGCACCGCCGAAGTCTGGTCGATTGGCCGGGCGGTTTCATCCGGCTGCGTGCGATTGCTCAACCATGACATCATCGATCTTCACCGCAGGGTACCGCCGCAAACCCCGATCGTTGTCATCTAGATTGCGACCAGCAAGCCTGTCACCTCACAGCCCCATCTCCTGATTGTCTTTCAACAGCATCAGGAGATGTCAGCGGTCGGCCTCTGGCCGGACACTCCCTGACACAATTGCAAGAATTCGCGTGCAGCAGGGCTGAGTGCCCGCTCCCTGTGGCTGAGAGCCATGAAATCTCTGGGTGGGAACGGAACATCGGCAAAACAGATCGCCCCCGTCGCAATAAGGGGCTGCGCAGCCATGCGCGAAACCGCCCCCGCATAGCCATGGCCGACCAGCGCCGAGAGAACCGCCTCATTGGAGGGGAATTCCAGCGCAATCTTCAGCCTGTCCGGCGACAGGCCCAATCTGCTGATAGCCGCCTCGAAGGTGGAGCGGGTGCCTGACCCCTGCTCCCGCATCACCCAATAAGTGCGCTTGATCAGGGAAAGAAACGCCTCCGGTCTGGCCGTTGCCAGAGGATGATCCGGCGCGACCACGATTGCAATCTCGTCATCAGCCAGTTTTTGAGAATGCAGCAGAGGCGCGTCAATATCGCCCTCGACAAAGCCGATCTCGGCCTGCCCCTCCTCGATTGCCCTTGCCACCGTATGGGTATTGCCAACCGTCAGGCTGAGCTTGATATCGGGATAGAGATCATGAAAATGCACCATCCGCGATGGCAGCCAATAGCTGGCAATGGTCTGGCTCGCATACATATGCAAAACACCACGCTTCAAACCGCCCAGCTCGCTGAGCACCAGCGCCGCAGCATTGGCCCGCGCCAGCGTCGCCTTGGCCTCCTTGAGAAAAATCCTGCCCGTCTCGGTAAGAGCAATGCCGCGCCCGACCCGGTCGAACAATTGCACATTGTGAAAGGCCTCCAACGCCTTGATCGAAGCGCTGACAGCTGAAGGCGTTAGCCCGATTGCATCCGCGGCCCGCGTGACATGCTGCCTTTCCGCCACAGCGACAAATATCGAGAGTTGTTCAAGCGTCATGAAACCATCCAATTGAGTTTCACGAAATATACTATATTATTCGATATTCTTGAAAGAAATTTTATGACATGTTGCCGCCGACCAAAAAGACCTCCAAAGAGACAACAATGCGCATTTGGCAATATATTCAGACAGTTCTTCCCGGTTTCCTGCTTTGCGGCCTCATCACGCTGCTCGCCTATGGCGCAGAATGGATAGAGATCGAGCTTATCGGATACTGCTTCATGGATGCACTGGTCTTTGCCATCATACTGGGTACTGCGGTCCATTCTCTGCTCGGCTTGCACCCGATATTCTGCAAGGGCGTCAATTTCTCTGCCAAATATCTGCTGGAACTGGCCATTGTGCTGCTCGGAGCCTCTGTCAGCCTGACGATCATTCAGACCCTCGGCCCATTGCTGCTTCTGGTCGTCGTGATCATCGTAGCGGTTGCCATTTGCGTCAGCTATATGATTGGCAGAATGCTGGGCCTGCCTGAAAAGCAGGCCTTGCTGGTCGCCTGCGGCAACTCCATCTGCGGCAACTCGGCCATCGTTGCCATCGCCCCGGTCATTGATGCCGATTCCGACGATATCGCCTCTGCCATCGCCTTTTCGGCCACGCTGGGCATCATCGTCGTGCTGGCATTGCCTGCCTTTGCCAGTGCCTTTGCCATTGACCCGCACAAATTCGGTATTTTCGCCGGTATGACAGTCTATGCGGTGCCGCAGGTATTGGCAGCGACGGCACCCGTCAGCACCATCAGCGTCCATTTCGGCACGCTGGTCAAACTGATGCGCGTGCTGATGTTGGGACCAGTCATACTTGCACTGGGCTTCCGGGCAGGCAGAAAAACAGAGGCAGAACCGGAAAAAGCCACCGCCAAAAACCTCAAATTCAGCAAGCTGGTACCCTGGTTCATCATCGGCTTTTTCCTGATGATCGGGCTGCAATCGCTGGGCGCCCTTCCCGCTGCAGCGATGCCTCCGATCAAGGAGGCAACAACGCTGCTGACCATTCTCTCCATGGCCGGGCTGGGCCTGATGGTCGATGTGAAGTCGGTCTTTGCTTCAAGCGGTCGCGTTCTGGCAACAGGAACCCTCTCCATCCTGTTTCTCGGCGCACTGGGCGCCTCGGCCATTGCCTTACTCTCCCTTTAGGAACCGACAAAGCCGCAACAATCAGGCCCGATAAAAGCGGCTCCCATCTCGCCTTGAACCCTCAATGCCTCAACGCCTCAATGCAGAATCTGGGCAAGGAATTCCTTGGCCCTTTCATGCTGGGGATTGGTGAAGAATTCATCCGGCTTGGCAATTTCCAGAATGCTGCCCTGATCCATGAACACGACCTTGTTGGCCACCTTGCGGGCGAAATTCATTTCATGGGTCACACAGATCATGGTGCTGCCCTCGCTGGCCAGCTCGACCATGGTCTCCAACACCTCGCGCACCATTTCCGGATCCAGCGCCGAGGTCGGCTCGTCAAACAGCATCACCTCCGGGCTCATGCACAGGGCTCTGGCAATCGCCACCCGCTGCTGCTGCCCGCCAGACAGCTGGGCGGGATATTTGTCAGCCTGCTCGGGAATATGCACCCGCGCCAGAAAGCGTTCGGCGACCCTGCGGGCATCCTCCCTTGCGGTCTTCTTGACCCGCATCTGGGCGATCATGCAATTTTCCAGCACCGTCATATGCGGGAACAGATTGAAACTCTGAAACACCATTCCGGTCTTGCGGCGCACCATGTCTATTTCCCGCTTCTTGCCGGTCAGCTTGACGCCAGCAACCTCAAGCTCCCCCTTCTGATGCCGCTCCAGCGCATTGAGGCAGCGGATCAGCGTCGATTTGCCCGAACCGGACGGCCCACACAGCACCACGGTCTCCCCTCTGGCGACCGTCAGATCGATATCCTTGAGCGCATGAAATGCCCCGAAAAACTTATTCATCTTGTTGGCAAGAATGATCGGGTTCGTGCCATTGTGTGAGCTTGTCATGATTTCCACCTTCGACAAACAGCATCTCTCTTTAGGAGAGGTCGCGGGTTGCGGTTCGTTCTGATTGGCCCGGAGGCGCTGTCTGGCAGATCCTCCGGGTATCTTGTCATTGACTGCCCGCGACTAGAAGCGCGGCAGTTCCTCATTGACCACACCGAGCCATTCTTTCTGGGCGGCTTGCAGTTCGCCCGAGTTCCACAGCATCAGCAGATCGGTGTTGAGCCACTGGCGCAGATTGAATTCGCCATGCCGCACACCGATGGCCATCGGCGACTGCCGAACGGCAAATTTGCGGTCGAACTTATCCGTATGCTTGCTGATCGCAATGGCTGCGGCAACACCGGAAACAATGGCATCGACCTTGCCGGTAAAGAGAGCCTGATTGGTGGCGGCATCATCTTCAAAGCGCTGGATGATCGTGCCTTCCACGGCCCGTTCGGTGATCAGGGTGTCATTGGTGGTCGAGCGGGTCACACCAACGCGTTTGCCGACCAGATCCTTCAGGCTGGCCATTTGCGACTGGGCCGGTGCCAGCACCATCTGCTCGTCAACATAGATGGAATTGGTATACATCACGGTCTTGGCGCGTTCTGCCGTTACCCCGAAGGACGAAATGAGAATATCGACCTTGCCGCTGGTCAGGTTCGGAATGCGGGCCTGCGAAACCTGATCAACGATTTCCAGCTCTACCCCCATATCGCGAGAAATCAGTTTTGCCATGGCAACGTCGAAACCGGCCGGTTTCATGTTGGCATCAGTCATGCCATAGGGCGGGGTGGAAAGTGAAATGCCAACAATCAGCTTGCCGCGCTGGATGATCTTCTGCAAGGATTCATCCTGCACTTGCGCCAACCCTGCTGTGCAGAGCAAGGCGGTGGCGACCACACTTGCCAGTGCGGTTTTCAGTGTTTTGATCATCTTTTAACTCCTCCTTCGACAATCAAGATTTAAGCAGTCTTTTCTCCAGCCTGCGGCTGACGATGGTCAGCGGAAAACAGACAAGGAAATAGAACAGCGCGGCCAGCAGATAGACCTGAAGCGGTTTGAAGGTCGCATTGCTGACAATCTGCGCTGTACGCGTCAGCTCGGTGATGCTCACCACGCAAGCCAGCGAGGTATTCTTGATGAGCATCACGAAGAAGCCGACGGTCGGCGGGGTGGCGATTTTTACCGCCTGCGGAATGATGATGAAGCGCATGGAATCCACCCGGCTGAGCCCCAGGGCATGAGAGCCCTCGCTCTGGCCCACCGGCACGGAATCGATCGAGCCCCGCCAGATTTCTCCCAGAAACGCCGCCGCATAAAAGGAAAAGGCAATCGAGATTGCCAGCAGCGGCGGCACATCGACGCCAACATAATTGGCCCCGAAATAGGCGATGAACAGGGTGACGAGCAGCGGCGTGCCCTGCACCACAAAGATATAGAGCTTGGCGACGCGGCGGGCGATCTTGCTGCGCGAAACCGCCATCAGCGCCAGAACCGAACCGGCAACCGACCCGCCGGTAAGCGCAATCAGAGCCAGACCGATGGTCCAGAGCAGACCTTGCAGCATGAAATAGACATGCGCCATGGTAAAGTCTTGAAACATCATGACAATGCCCTCATCCTCTCAGAAACTTGAAGGGGAAGATCTTGCGCTCCAGCAGGGTCAGTCCGCCCTTGAGCATGGCCACGAGCGCGACATACATGGCCGCAATCACCAGATAGACCTCCATATTGCGCAAGGTAATGCCCTGAATGTCATTGCCGATCCCGGTCAGCTCGGGCACCGAGATGGCCGAGACGACACTGGATGAGAGCAACAGCAGAATGAACTGCGAAACCATCGAGGGAAAAACCGCCGCCAGCGCGGGCTTGATGATGACATAGCGAAAGATATCCAGCGTCGACAGGCCCAGAGACCGCCCGGCCTCGATCTGCCCCCGGTCGATATTCTGAATACCGGCCCGGATGATTTCCGATGTATAGGCCCCACCATAGAAAGTCATGGCCAATATCGCCGAGGGAAGCGGCTCCAGACTGAGGCCGATGGCCGGAAGACCGAAATAGATCACGAATAGCTGGACAATGAACGGCGTGTTCCGAATGACCTCGATATAAGCCAGAGCGATAAAGCGCACCGGCCGAAAGGCACTGAGCTGCATGACAGCAACCAATGTTGCCACCAGCAGCGCCAGAAACATCGCCACAAGCGAGATCTGCATCGTCAGGATGGCACCTGATATCAGCAGATCCATACGGGAGAAAACGCCGCCAAAGTCCAGATAATTCATACGATTGCTCCAATGCCGGATCAGAAACCGGCAGCCAGTTTCTTGGAATAGTCAGGCGCAAAGCTCTCCCCGCTGGGCAGCATCGACACCGAGCCATGCCATGGGGCAGCGTCGGTCCATGGGGTCGCCATTGCGTCCGTCATTGTATTGAGCTGATCCATCAGCGCAGGCGCTGTCTGGGACAATTCCCGCTCCATCGCCGCGATGTCGGGGAAATTGGAGAAAGGCTGCAACCAGATGGCCCGGCCCGCCAGATAGCCGCTTGCACCGGCGCGATAGGCATAGGTCAGCAAGCGAACGAAATCTTCCGGGGTCGAGCCCGCACTGAGCAACACCCACGGCCTGCCAAGATCTTTGGCCATATCGTCGAAACGGGCTTGAATGGAGGCTGCTTGCGGCCCATCGGGATCAGGCACATTGATGGTTTCGGTCGGCGGTTCCAGCTTGAAGACATCGACGCCATCGGGGTCCATGATCTCCTTGTCGGCCAACGTCGCCTTGACCAGCTCCACCCGGCGGGCCAAAAATTCTTCCTGCGTCTCGGACGGGAACGGATAGACCAGATATTCCAGAATGAAGGGAATGTCATTCTCCCTGCAGGCCTTCTTGATACCATTGAGATAATTGAGCTGATGCAGCTTGACACCCTCGGAGGCATCGGCCCGGTACCACAGATTGACCTTGACCCCGTCGCCGCCAATGGTGCGGATCACATCCGGCCCCCAGCCGGGAACGCTGGATGATTTGCGGCCCGTCTCTGTCGTCTCCCATGTTGCCCATTCGGTGCCGATCAGCAGTCCCCGGCGGGCTGGTATCTGGGCAATCGTTGGCGCGTAGCCCAGCGGAGGATCTACCAGCACAGCCGAAGCCTTGGGGGCCAGATAGCGGCCAAGCATCGATTTCACAGCAGCAACATCCGCAAAGGGAGCCTTGTCGCTTTTCCTGATTTGCTTGATCGGATTGACGATAGGGCCGGTCTGGTCCATGGCCAGCATCTTGAAGCGGCCATTATCGTCCGCCAGACGGCGCATCCTCCAATATTTACCGGGGGTGATATTCATGCGTTTCCTCCATTTATCAATGTCTCGACCTGATCGCGGTCGGGTATGCTCTCCCAGCCACTGCCTCGCGCGCATTTGAGCGCGGCGGCAGCGCTGGCAAAACGAGCGGCCTGTTCAATGCTCATCTTCTCCGAAAGACCCAGCGTGAAAGCGCCGTGAAAAATATCGCCCGCGCCATTGGTGTCGATCGCCTCGACCCTGAAGGCAGGAACATGCTCGATCCTGCCAGCCTCACACCAGAAAAAGCCGTTTGCGCCATCGGTCACCGAAACGATGCCACGACACATGCCGTCGGCCTTTTTCAACGCGTCGGAAAGATCCTGATGATCGGTCAGACGTCTGAGGCAAGCTGCTGAAAAGACCAGATGATCGGGCAATGCCAGCAGATTGTGAACGGCATTCATGTCACCGACATCGGCATCCAGTACCGAGACAATTCCCAACTTTCTGGCCGCCATGAACAGGGCCGCCGCCCCCTGCCACCAGCTGTAATCGGCCAGAACACCCGAGGCACCCTCAAGCTCTTCAAGCGGCAACCAGTCGGCATCGTCACCAAGATCGCGGCCAATGAAACCCAGCGCCGTGCGCTCTCCGCCCTGATCGACCAATATCGTGCCCATCGGACTGCGCCCGCCCTCGACACGGGCGATGGCATTCGTCTTCACGCCGCAATGGGCAAGGCGCTCGACGATCCTGTCGCCAACCTCATCCACTCCCAGCCGCCCCCAATAGGCAACCTCGGCTCCGAGGCGGGACGCAGCACAGGCCGCCGTCGCAGCGATACCGCCACCTGTCATCTTCACATCCATGACACGCATTTTTGTCGGCCTGTCAGGAATTTCGGGGAGATAGAGGATCGTATCCAGAAAAGCATTGCCGAGCGTGACAAGGCGTGTGGATCCGGATTTGAGATTATCGGTAAAAGGCGCGGATTTGCGAGCTTCCATTGGTCTTCCCTTATTGAAAAGCGCGCCCTTCCTCCGCCATGGCAGGGAAGGCTTTGCAGCGCCTGTCATTGTCGGGATGGTAGATTTGGACAAACTTGTTGTCAAATTAATTTACAAGAAACCTGTAAATATTTTTTACAGGAAAATCGGAATGCAGTATTTCATCAGGGCAAATGCAGCAGCGCTAATGAGCAACTGGCAGTAAATAAACGGAAAATCATGGCAGGCCCTCGACGCGCCCAATCCGGAGTGCTTGTGGAAGAAAATCCATGCATCAGATCAAACCAAAAATGGCGAGAAAATTCTCCTCATCATTGGTATTAAGTATAATCAGTTAAGGGAGTAGCATCAGAAACTTGCGATAATGCGCCATTCTTTGGGCGCGCCTTTAACCATGCGCTCCGCATCCCCCTCGGCTTTTGACAAAAAGCTGGCAGCAGGAAAGCGCTTTCTCCGGCAGTGGCAAAATGCCAACCTCGCCATTTGGCCGCCGCCCCGTTCCAGCATGAAGCGGCGAGAGATCATCCGGTTCAAAAAATACAACGGTTGTAAATTAATTTATCAGGATATGAGTTTCACTATGGCTTGTATGGTCGATTCACATTACAAAGAAGAAAATCCTGTTATCCTGAGCATAAGCAAGAGTAACATCGCAAAGTTGGTCATGGCTAAAATTCCTCTCGTGCCTGCGCGCAAACAGAAACTGTCTGATACGATCTATGCCCATATTCTCTCGCAAATCACCGCCGGAGAATATGCGTCGGGCGACAAGCTGCCCTCGGAGGCGGAACTGTCAGCCACATTCCATGTCTCCCGCCCGATCGTGCGCGAGGCCCTCTCAAGGCTGGCCACAGACGGGTTGATCTATTCAAAGCGCGGCATCGGCTCCTTCGTGGCAACCAAACCCTCAAAGCGGTTGACAGACTTTGCCAGCGCCTTTGACCTCTCCCGCTTCATCCGCTCCTTTGAACCGCGCATCGTGCTGGAGGTGGAGGCCGTCAGGCTCGCTGCCCAAAGACGAACCAGAGCAGAAGTGGAAGAAATCGCAGAGAGCGTTGAAGCGCTCAACCGGGCCATAGCCCGGGGAGAATTGGGGCAGACCGAAGACATCGCCTTTCACGATGCCATCGCGCGCGCCTCTCACAATGATTTTTTCGTCCAGCTGCTCTCAGATCTGCGCACGCCGGTTTTGGAAACCATGCATATCGGCCTTGAACTGGCCAGAGAAGCCGCACCTGCCCGCCGCTTGCGCATCATTGAGGAACATTCACGCATTCGCGATGCGATTGACACCAAGGACGGCGATACAGCCGCCGGTTACATGAAATATCACCTGCTGCAAGCCCGTGCCGCCATGCTCGACGCCCATCATCTGGAAAGCCACAGCCTCCAGAGTACCGATGACTAGCGCAACCAGACAAAAAGGCCGGCACGCATCAGCGCACCGGCCTTTTTATGTCTCTGATTTCTAGCCCCAGTTACTGGCCCTAGCTTCAGGCCCTGATCTCTGAAATGCTCCGATCAGCGCCGCAAACCATATGCCTTTCTTCTCAAGAAAAGCCTTGTAGTGACCCTGAACGCTCGTGCCGATTATTGCTGCTGCAAGGCATCAAGTGCCGCAGAGAAACCGTTCCATGACAGCCGGATCATGATCTGCCGACCGGAAGCCTCGACAAAGCCCAGAGCACCATTCTCCGAAGCGGCCAGCAGCGCTTTCAGCTCCTTGTCGGCGAGTTGGGCCACAGCAACACAGCTACCCTGCAAACAATGCCGCCAGACCAGATTGATGACGCCTTCAGGCGCCTTGTCCTTGACAATCTCCGCAGCGACGAACGCCTTGCCCGGCAGAGCGATATTGACGGGCAGCACCGCCGTCATGGTCAGCGCCTCTGCCTTGGCCCTGCGCCCAAGTGCAATCTGGGCTACGGTTTGCCCCTTCACCTGAATGGTCTGTACGATTTCGCAAAGCCTCTCGGGAGCCTTGTCAGCATCGGCCTTGGCTGTCACGCAGCGCAGCACCCAGTCGCCATAAGTTGCCGTCGTAACCGATGGATCGCTCTGCTGTGCTTCTGTCGGCTTTGCTTTGGGTGTTTGCGCCCGCGCCTCTGTCTGCAAGGAGGCGAAAGAAAAGCCAAAAGACAAGGCAGCCAGCAGCGCCAACGCAGCCGAAGCCTTTTTAAACCGGAAGATGAACATGAATAATCTCGATGCCCCTGTTAGAAATTTGCTTGCAGAGCAAAATTGAAGCGATTTTCATCGCCAATATGGTCTGCATCGCCATGCGCAGCTTCAACCGTCAGCGCAGTCGAACGACTGGTACCGACTTGCGAAAGCCCGATGCGAGCCCCCAGCCCGACCGACATGGCATTGGTCTGACTATATTCGCCCACGTTGGCCTGTTCCAGCGAAACTACACCGCCAGCGGCAAACAGATAAGGCTCGATAGCCATTCCGAGGCTATTTTGCCAGCCGAACCGCCGCGACATATTTTGTGGAAAGGCCCATTCGATGCGAGCGGCAATGGCGCTGTCACCGGTGATTGCACCACTGTCATAGGCCGAAAGCCAGCTCTGGCCACCGATACCCAGTTGCTCGGAAGCAACCAGAGGCTCTCCGAACGAGGTCTGCGCCTTGGCGGCAAGCGAGACATGGCCGAAATCCTGCCCGAAGGCATGCTGAAACCGCGCTTCGACGGACAATTTGGCAAAGTCGGGATCGGCCCCGTCACGCGATAACGGCAAGGCAACGGTTCCCTCGCGCGCGCCGAGCGCATCAAGGCCGACAGACAGCGTTGCCGAACCACTCAGATGATCGCCATTGCCCAGATAGACATCGCCTTGCTGACTGAGGCGAACCACGCGCGTCTTGTCTTCGGTAAAGTCGGTCCGGCTGCCCAGCAAGTCCAGTTGCTGCACTTCATCGGACGCATCCAGCGAAATGACCGTAGACAGGTTGGCCGATCTGGAGCGAACCCAGTGATGCCCGAATTTGGCTGACAGGCGCTGGAAATGATCCGGCAATGTGTAGGCGGTAACGGCGGTTGGATGGGTGCGGCTGTCGACATATTCCAGCCCCAGCCAGTTGCTGCCAAGCCCGATCGGCACCGTAACACCGGCAACCATCTGCCTGTTGCGGGGATCGCTCTCAAAGATGCTATCATCATCAAGGCCAGGATATCCGGCAAGCTGCGCATAGACCACCTCGCCAAGGCCGAGCAGGCTATTGAAATTGACGCCGAGCCCGGCAGACCATGTCCCCATGCGGTCGGAAAGACCATTGTCAATGCTGACGGTCGCACTGACCGCATCATGACGACCATCAACCGTAATGATGGTGGAGCCGGGTTGCGTGCCTGCCTTGAGCGTGGAGCGCAAGTGAAGCCCGGGTATGTCGCCTGCCAGCAACAGCTGACGCTCGATATCCCTGCGGGTGATGTCGTTGCGCCCGACCAGCGGAGCCAGCATCTTCTCCACCCGCGCGCGCACCCTTTCAGGGATGGCCGATATATCGACCGATTCCACATATCCTCGGGTGACGACAAGCTTGAGCGGATGACCATCCTGAATGGTTTGAGGCGGCAGGGAAACCCGAACCAGCAGATATCCTGCCCGCGCATAGGCCGCTTCCAACTGGCTGGCAGCAGCAAACAGCGCCGCCCCGCTCACGCGCTTGCCCTTGATGGAGCCCTCAATGACCGCAGTCTCCTCTGCCATGACAGGCAGACCGCCGGACACATTCAGCCCCGAAGGGGTGACGAACAACTGATCCGCACCATCAGGCGCTTGCAAACCGCTTGATGCGGGCAAGGCCAGACCGCCGCCTGCTTGCTGAATGATCGCGGGCGCATAACTTGGCCGCGCGACCTGACTGGCCGTCTGGGCCATCGCTGGCAGGCTGGCTCCCGCCAGTAACACAGGGCCAAGCAACATAAGGCTGGAACGGACAAAAGTGCTTTTCATGGTCTTGTTCATATTCATCAGCCCCCTAAAGACCGCTACAAATCATGGCCGAACTCGTGCCGGAAAAACAAACCGCACCGGTCAGAAGAGGATCATCCGTGAGTGACATTTCACCCGTCACCTCCCCGCCAGAACCGTAAGCGAGCTGACTGCCTGCCCCAGCCCCTGACTCAGAGCCTGACCCAGCCCCTGAACCATCCCCCGCAGCGGAGGCGGCGTCAGAAGCCTCACCGGATGGAGACTGACCGGACAGACCGCCCTGCAGGGCAATGGACTGACCATGCCCCTGATAGAAGCTCTTGGCGTAGAATTCCGAAGGAATAAAGCCAGCCATCGGGAAGGAAGACAGCGGACGTCCTGCGCCCGGATTCTCTGGTGTCTCCCCTCCGGGATTCTGTGGGGTCTCCCCTCCCGGATTCTCGTTGCCACCGGATTTGGCCAGAACAGTGAGAACACCATCCCTGTAGGTGATGCTATAGTTGGCCATATCAGCACCGCTGGCATCGCTTGCATGGACGGCATAATCGCCCACAGCAGCTGCAGCATTCGCACCGGAAGACACCAGAGTGACGTCACCGATCTCATCACCATAGATCAGACCGTTGACAGAATAGGTCAGGGACGCCAGATCACCATAGGTTTTGGAAAGACTGTCCGCAGTGATCGTCAGAGCCCGCGGCGTCACCGTCAATGTGCCTGTTTCATAAGTAATCGCATAGTTGGAAAGCTTTGTGCCGAAGGCATCGCTTGCCGAGATCACATAGCTGCCGACATCATCACGGCTATCAGTTCCGCCAGCCGTCAGAGTGACAGCGCTGATCTGATCCCCATTCACCAATCCGCTAACCGAATAGCTCAGGGACGCCAGATCACCATAGGTTTTGGAAAGACTGTCCGCCGTAATCGTCAGAGCGCGCGGCTTCACAACCACGGAGCCATCCACATAGACCACCCGATAAGCAACGCCTTTCTCGCTGGTCACAGAGGAGACACCCGAGACCGATACGGCATAGTTGCCCACATCGTTGGTCGCGCCATAGCTAGTGGAAAGGATCGGATCAAGCGACAGGCTGTCCCCCTCTTGCCCCAACAGATAAAGGCCCACCCCGCCATACTGATTGGACGCAAGAGCAGAGGCACTGTCACCATAGGAGACAACTTGAGAGCCAGCCATCACCGCCACCACAGGCGAAAGGGCATAAAGCTCCGGATAATAGCCACTGCTGGGAGGAGCCCAGATATTCTGGAAATCCCAATAATACGCCAAGGACATGAAGCCTTCTGTATCCTGGAATTGCGCCTGCGTAAGCCCGGTTACCCCCGTTGCGTCTGCATCGGTGCCGACCCCCTGCAGGCTGCTGCCCGAATATTGAAGGAAGAAGGAATTGAGAACAAACGCTTGGGAACCATTCATCTTGCCGACAAGCCCACCAAGGACTGTAGTCTCCAGCGTCTGATCAGACACGCGCCCCGTAGAATAGACGTTGGTCAAACTGCTCTCATCCAGCAAACCGACAAAGCCGCCAGCATATCCTTCAGAAGCGACTGTTGGCGAGACGGAAACATCGCCCCATGCGTAGGAATTGGTAACCCTGCTTAGATTGCCGATTGAACCGGCAAAGCCACCAACATATTTTTCTCCGGCATCATCGGCGAAAACGTCGCCTTTGGCATAGGAAGAGTCAATCTTTGCCACAGTTGCAGCTGCACCAACCAGCCCTCCGACATAGACCGAACCATCCGCGTCAGAGACAGCGACATCTCCCAATGCATAGGAATAGGAAATAGTCGTATTAAAGGCCTGCCCCACCAAACCACCAACATAGGCTTGCCCACTTATAGAATATGCCGTGATCGCCACATCGGAATAGGAATTGCTAATGCTCACCCCCCCGCCTGTATCTCCGATCAAGCCACCAACATAGACATTCTCGCCACCGGACACCTGTATCTCACCCGTGACATAAGAATTCTCGATGGAGCCGGAAGCATTGTAGCCGGCGATCCCGCCAACATATTTGTAGTCACCATAGATGGAAGCCAGACTGCCTGAGATGGAGATATCTTCAAGACCAAGATTGCTGACATTGCCGTAATTGACCATGAGCAGACCGGCATAGATCTCCGATAAACTGTCCGTATTGATCGTCAGCCCGGAAATGGCATATCCATTCCCGTCAAGGCTTCCATCAAAAACCAGGCTGCTGTCGGTGCGCAAAGGTAGCCAGCCGGTGGAGCCCCAAACGCCGGAACTGACATCAGAACTGTCAGTATCACTGGCATCGATATCCCCGGTCAATGCATAGGATCCCTTAAGATCCAATGCCATCAGGGCCAACTGATGTGTGTTGGAAATATAGACGACCCCGTCAACGGCATCGGCTGCCTCAGAGCGCAGGATCGGGCGCATGTCACCCGTCTGATACCAGACATTGACAAAATCCCAACCCGAATATGCCCTCCCACGGGCCTCATCCGTGGTCAATCCGGCATCTGTAGCAAGACTTGGACTATTGCCAACGGCCTGCGTTTGACCGGTAGACACCTGATCATAATAGACACTATCCAGATTGCCACTAACATAATAGCCGACAAGACCACCGGACATTCCAATACCGGAACTGACCGCACCGGAGGCGTAGCTCTGGGAAATATCGCCAGATTGATATCCAACCAGACCACCTGAGTACATAATGACAGAATCCGAAGCTATCGCGCTTCCTGTCGCATAGCTCTGGGAAATAGCGCCAGATTGATATCCAACCAGACCACCGGCGTAAATATAAAGGGTCGAATCCGAAGCAGTCACGTTTCCTGTCGCATAGCTCTGGGAAATAGCGCTAGCTTGATATCCAACCAAACCACCTGAGTAAATACGAACCGCGCCGGAAGCTATTACGCTCCCTGTCGCATAGCTCTGGGAAATAGCGCCATATTGCAATGCAACCAGACCACCAGCGAAACCAAAGGTCCCACCCGACGCGGTCACACTTCCTGTCGCATAGGCATTCTCAACAGTGCCGACCGTACTAGCTATCAGACCGCCTGCGAGAGCCTGATCTCCATTCGAGCTAGCAGTGACATCACCTGACGCATGCACATTGGAAAGAACACCATCATTTACATAGCCAACCAAGCCACCAGCGTAAGAATAGCCCCCTGTTTCTGCATAAACAGAAGCTGTCGAATATGATTTGGAAACGGAACCTCCATTCAAATAGCCAACCAGGCCACCAGCAAAATAAGTGCCACTATCGCTCGATGACAGTTTCACGGAACCAGAGGCGAAAACATCACTGATCGCTCTCCCATTCTGCTCCGCCACCAGCAGACCGGCAGTGACACCAGATGAAGCATTCTCCAGATCGAGCGCCCCATCGACCAGCCCGACATTGCGAATGGTACCCCGGCTAGCACCGAACAAACCATAATAGCCATCGCCGGCATTCGCATTGCGGATTGTCAGCCCGGAGATGGTGTGCCCAAGCCCGGTAAAGCTTCCACTAAAGTCTGAGACATCGTCTGGTCCGACAACAGCCCCTGAATAAACCACGGCCGATGCATCCAGATCTCCGGCAAGGGCATAATGGCCTGCAAGCCCGTCACCAAATTGCGTTATCGCGCTGCCATCAACAGCGCTCACCCCGTCAATTGCATCCAGATCCGCCATATTATCCAGCAGCGTATAGCCGACACCATTGATGGTCAGCGAGGCGCTTGTGCTGGCGAAATTGACGGAGGCATCAGAGCCGAGCGAATAGTCACCGGCAGCGGTGATCAGTTCCAGCCCGCCCGTAGCCCCGTTCACCGAAATATCGGCATTGATAATGATATCGTTGGCCGCATCAAGCGTCAGCACCGTTCCGGCGTCCCATTCAATCGCGCTGGCCACTGTTATGTCGCCATCCTGCGTGCCACCGCTGCCGGTGGAAACCGTAACATTGGCGCTGCCCAGCGCAGCCTCCAGCACCGAGGTCAACAGCGTGCTGTCATCGGACGAAGCGGTAAAACTGGAGCCGCTACCGTCATCGGAAATGGTGAGATTGTAAGGATCAAGCAACAGGGTGCCAAATTGGCCGCTCGCGGCAGAAAGGTCTGTGAAGCCTTGATAGTCAAGCTGCTGCTTGCCGGAAACTTCGGCATCACCACCCGAACCAGAGCCCGCGCCGAGCGCCGTGATGGTGCCTTCAAAGCGCGTCAGTTCGTCCGACCAGACGACCACCTCGCCGCCATCGCCCTCTCCGGTAGCATCGGCACGGATCACCGTATCCGCATCCACATTGGTGACATTTGCCCTCTGCATGCCATCGGCGCCATGTTTCAGCCCGCCAACCAGCACCGAACCACCACCGGCCTGCCCGGAAGCATCAAGCTCGGCCCCGACCAGATCAATCTCGGCCCCGGAAATCTTGATGGAGCCGCCCTTGCCCTTGCTGGCGCTTGCCGTAGCCTTGCCGGAAACCGTCACGCTTCCCCCGGCCCCGCCGCCAATAACGATAAGACCATTCTGGCCGGACATCGTCTTGGCCTCAACGACACCGGACATGTTGATCGCCTGCCGCGCAGCCTCGCGCGCCGTGGCCGCTTTCATCACAACCGAACCACCATTGGCGGAAAGCTTGCCGCTATTCTCAACCAGCGCGCCTTCGCCCTCGGCGTCGTCCTCGGTTGGCAGCGCCACCTGCATGAAGCCATCGCCGGACAGATCCAGCGTGATCTGCTCGCCTGACCCCAGTCCGATTTTGCCAAGCGGCACCGAGACAAGCCCGTCATTGCTGACCGACCCGCCCATCAGCGCCGCATAGCCGCCGCGCCCGACGGTGATCACGCCCTCATTGCTCACCGAGGCCGAAGCGCCATCGCCATTGAAGGTCAGAGATCCATCAAGAAAATCCTCGTCAGTGATGCCCAATGTCGAGGCGACAAAGCCGCCTCCCACCTTCACCGTTCCGCTTGACGTGATGGCGATACCGTTGGGATTGACCAGATAAACCTGACCATTGGCGCTGAGCGAACCGGCAATCGATGTGCCGGTAGAACCGGTCACCCGGTTCAGAATGGCCGAAGACCGGTCCGGCTGCACGAAGGTAACCGAATTGCCTGCGCCGATGGAAAAGCTGTTCCAGTTGACAATCGCCTGCTGGCTTGCCTGCGTGATCGTCATCGCGCTGCCATCACTGCGAATGGCCGCAGCACCCGCAGCCACATTACCACCCGAGGGCAAAATGCCTGCCGCACCGGCAGGCAGGGCAGTCAAGGCCGAAGAGGCCAGAAGGAAAGACATCGAGAGCCAGCGAAGGCTGCATTTTCTGGAAACAAATTGGCTTTTACAAACGAAGACGCTCGGCTTCATAGGCCCCAACTCCCTCTCAAACCGGCGCGAAAACAGCCACAGGGCCAGGCAACCGGGATGAAGATATCGCACGATAGTTGGAAAAATTTTTCTCACACGGAAGTTGAGCGTCAAATTGTCAAAAATAGCATTCTGCACAAATTACAGAAAAACCAAGCAATTTGGAGCAACAAAAAGCAGTCGCAACATTTCGAAGCATTCAAATTTATTATTAAATATCACTATAAAACTATAGAAAGTCATTTACTTATCGGGAAGCCCACCAGCCTCCAGAAATCGCCGACAGAGAAACGAATCATCAAATATGAATTATTGCCATTAGCAATAAAGACAAGCCTAGAAATCGATTTTATTAGAGCAATGCATAGATGAAGGTAAATTTACCGCAAAATTATTCCCCGAGCCGGTCAAAAGCCCCATCGAGATATGGCTGATATCTGCGCCATTGCTGCCCACTCCCTTTATATATACTTTTACGTACCTGATATTGCGAAGCTGTCCGCGCTATGCGTTTATTCTCCTCCGGCTTCAAGAGCCCCGCCTCCCAGTTCAATCCAACAGCGTCAGCCAACCGCCGAACCTCCTTCTCGGGTGCTTCCACCAACGCTTCATAGCTCAGTCGATAGATGCGATCGGCAAACTGCTCCTGCCAGAAATCCATAAGGCGGGCATAAAGGCCATAATAGGTCCGGATATCATCCAAATCATAACAATAGCCCAGATCATTGGTGACGAAGTTATGGCTGTAATTGGACCAGCAGGTCGCACGGGCATCCCTTTCGACATGAATGATTTTGGCCTCGGGAAAGATCGTGCAGATCAGATTGATATATCTGAAATTCTGCGGCAGCTTGTCGGTAACAAAAGCCCCTCCACCCGATCTTTTCGCCAGCACGGACTGATACATGACCCTCAAATCACGGACTGTCTTGTCGGTCAGCAAACTCTGCTCGCGCACAAGAGCCGTCCCCACCTGGCTCATCAGTTCCACTTCCCCTGCAGCCTCGACCTGACTGTGCGAAGAGAGGATCTGCTCGACAAGCGTCGTGCCCGATCTCGGCATGCCCAGAATGAAGATCGGGACAATGCCCCCCGGCTCTCTTTCAACCACCAGACCGCTTTCACCAAGCAGTTGATGATACTTGTAAATATTGGCAAAGAGCCGCTGGTCCTCGCTGGCATCATAACCCAGCAGCTTCTTCCTGATGCGGTTGCCTTCATGCAGATATCGGACAGACTGCTCCAGATCGTCAATGTCCCCCAAGGCCTTGTAAAGAGCGAAACAAAGGCGACTGCGCTGCCCCTCCGGCAAGCTGCCAGTCTCACAAAGGGAAATCATGGTTGCGATCTGAAGGTCGCCAACGGCAAAGCGCTTGAGCGCGGCCAACTGGCACAGCGCGCCAACATGGTTCGGCTCCAGCGCAAGCGTCTGGGCAAAGCAGGCTCTGGCCGCGTCGAATTCCCCCACGGCCACCAGAGCCGCTGCGAGATAATAATGGGTCTTGGCAACCTTGGGATTGATGTCAAGCGCGCGTCTGAAATGGCCGATCGCCTGCTCATGCTGATCCAGCTGCGAGTGGGCTGTTCCGGCTACATTCAGAAGCATGACGGAATTGGGAAAAGAGGCGAGCAATCGGGTAGCCATGTCAAGCACCGCGTCAAACTGCTTGCCCTCCAGACGCTCGGTCAACTCTCTTGCCAAATCCTCGGGCAACTCGCCGCCATTGGCTTGAAGGGCGTCCGGACTGCGCGGCCTGCCAAGCTTGACCAACCCGTCCAGCGCGCGCCGGTTGCCCGGAAACATGTCGGCAATCTCGGAATAAAGCCGGATGGCTTCCTCCTTGTTGCCTTTTGCAGCCTGTTTCTGCGCCAGTTTCAATTGCCGGTTCAATTGCGCATTATTGAGTTTTGCCCCAGTCTCCTGTCGCGATGGCTGCGCCTTCCGCATCTTTCCCGTCCTGTATCTCGCATCATCAGAAAAGCCGCCCATCCCTTGCCGAAGGGCATCACAAGTGTGCCGAAGTCCCCTTGCGAAGGCAACAGATCTTGTCAAGTTTCATCCCAAGTTACGGGCCAAGTTACGGGCCAAGTTTCGGGCCAAGTTTCGGGCCAAGTTTCGGGCCAGCACCAAGAAGCTTCAGGCGCTCTGCCGCTCGACAATGTCGAAGCCGACATCGATCACCTTTTCCCTGACCTCTTCCCCCTTAAGACGCGCCAGACACATATTGGCCGCATGCAGGCCAATCGCGGCACGATCGATGCGCACTGACGTCAGGGAGGGCGAAGAATAGGCGGCGAAATCCAGGTTGCCGAAGCCAACAACGGCAATATCCTCAGGCACCCGGAACCCTCTGGCCAGCGCTTCGATGATGACCCCATGCGCGAGCCAGTCGGAATTGCAGAAGACGGCCGCTCTGGAAAGGCCCTGCTCGGCAAGGCGGGCAAAACTCTCACGCCCCATTTCCAGCGTACTGGGCGATTGGGTATCCACGCTCAGGGCAGCATCAAGACCACAGGCGGTGATTTCTTCCAGAAAGGCATCCCGCCGCAATATGGCGCGCTCGTCCTGCGCGCCGATGACAATCGGATTCTCATAGCCCCGACGGATCAGAAAACGGGCAACATCCCGCCCCACGGCGGCATGCGAAAAGCCAACCGCCATGTCGATGGGCGGACGCGAAAGATCCCACCCCTCGACAATCGGAATATCCTGCGCCAGCAACTGTCGCCGCACTTCATCGGAATGACAGGTGCCGGTCAGCAACACTCCATCCGGGCAGCGGCTCAAAATGGTGCGCACCAGATTATCGTCGGCCTGCTTGTAGCCGCTCACCCCCAAAAGCACCTGATAGCCTTCTTCGGAAAGCCGACTGTTGAAGGCCTCGATAGAGCCGGAAAACAGCATATGCGTCAGCGTTGGAACAATGGCCCCGATCAGCTTGGTCCGGTTGGATGCAAGCCCGCCAGCCAGCATGTTGGGCACATATCCCGTCTCGGCTATGGCGGCGCGCACCGCTTCCAGCGCCTGAGGCTTGACAGAATCAGGACGATTGATGGCGCGCGACACGGTCATGGAAGAAACACCGGCCACCTTGGCGACATCGCTCAGCGTAACACGCCCCGTGGACAAGCGCCCCGCCCGGGCCGCATCCCTTTTCCTGCTGGTCTTTTTCTTTCCCTTATTGTCTGACGCCGGCAAGGCCCACTCCGCAAGATTGGATCGTTTCTTTCAAATGACTATATAGCCAAGATTGCAATAATTGCCAGTCAGGGCAACCATCCACGGCAAAAAGCCACAAGAATGTTAGCGCTATCAGAATTTTCTTGCAAAGCATTTTTGTTAGCGCTAACATTTTATCGTTCTGAGACAAAATGAGTCCGCTTAACGGCCCCGTTCACTGCGCCGGAGGGTGGGAGGAGCTCATTTTACAAAATCTCGTGGGAGGAATTCATCGTGTTTAAACCAATGACGGCAACCGCCGCCGATTATCTGTCGAACGCAGGTAAATTATTGCTATCAACCAGCGCAATCATCGCCACAGGCGCCTTGTTGGGCAGCCTTGTTGCAACGCCAGCAGACGCCGGGCAGACCTTGCGCATCCAGTCTTCTTTCAATTCGGGCGACTTTGCCAATCTTTATCTGGTCAACAACTGGCTTCCCAAATTGCCGGAAATGACCAATGGCGAAATCACCATGGAGCTAATGCCCTCCGGTGCGGTGGTTCCGGCCAAGGAAACCGCCGATGTGATCGTCGCCGGTGTGCTGGATGGCGACTTCACCACCCCGATCTATTTCTCGGGCAAAAATCCCGCCTTTGCCATTCTTGGCGATCTGACGGCCGCTTATGATTCCCCCATGCAGCAACAGGGCTTCTGCAAGGACGGTCCGGGCGAAGAAGTCCATCAGGCGGTCTATGACAAGGTCTTTGGCGGCAAGATCAAGGTCGTCGCCTGCGGCCCATATGCCCGTGAAGCATTGCCTGCTACCGTAAAGATTGATGGCGTGGAAGCTCTCAAGGGCAAGAAGATCCGCGCCCCGCAAGGTTTATCGTCCGAGGTTTTCCGCCGCGCCGGGGCCACTCCGGTCAATATTCCCTATTCGGAAGTCTACACCGCCCTTCAGACCGGCATCGTCGATGCCGCTGATGCCAGCGCCTATGTCAACAACGATGCGGCAGGCCTTAACAAGATTGCCACCTTCCCGATCTATCCGGGCATTCACAGTCAGGCCGTCATGCAATTGACGCTTAACAAGAAAAAATGGGAATCCCTGTCTGCCGAGAGCCAGAAAGGGCTGCGCGACTGGTGGTATGCCGCCATGACCGACCTTGCCAAGGTTGCCCATGAGAAAGACGAAGAGCTTGCCGCCAGAGACAAGGCAGGCAGCGCGATCACCGTCGTTGACTGGCCACAGGCCGAGCGTGACAAATTCCGCGAGATCGCCAAGGAAGCATGGGCGGAATATGCCACCAAAAGCCCCGAAGCCAAACAGGCTCTCGATGCCCACATGGCTTACATGAAGAGTATCGGCCTTTTGAAATAGAGCCTCATGCCGCCACGGCAGCCCGTTGAGGATACATGCTGTGGCGGCGAACTCGGGAGCCTTCCAAATGAAATCACTTTTAAGCCATCTGGCGCAGCGGATGGACAGGATCAGTGTGTTCATAGGGTATGCCTGCATCGTGCCCTATTTCCTGTGCATCACGCTCTCCGTCTATGAAGTCATTATGCGCTATGGGCTGGGTCGCCCGACCCAATGGACTTTTGAGGTATTGATGGTTCTGTGCGCAACGAGCTGGGCCCTCACCTCCGGCTTTGTCACCCAGCGCCATCGCCATATCGCCATCACCATGCTCGAAACAATGGTTTCGAAAAAGACCTGGCGCATTCTGAGCCTCGTGCAGCTTCTGGCCGCCCTTGTCGCCATCACCGTGCTTATTCTGGCAACCTGGCGTCCTGCGCTTGAAGCCATCGAAATGATGGAACGCTCCGGCAGCGCCTTCAACGCTCCTACCCCGACCTATCTGAAAAGCATTCTGGTGACAGGAGCCATTCTCTATTTTCTGCAACTTCTTGCCAGCATCATTCACTGGTTTGAAGCGTCGGACGAGCAAGGACAAGACTGATGGGAATTGAAACTGCTACCCTCGCCATTGTTGCCTCATTGCTCGCTTTCATGGCAATCGGCATCCCTCTGGGGATCACCACGCTTCTGGTCTCGATTGCCACGGCGCTTTTCTATTTCGGACCTCCGGGCCTCGTGCTGATCGCCACCAATGTTCTGCATGTGCTGGAGAAATATGAACTGATCGCCGTTCCCTTCTTCGTCTTCATGGCGAATATGCTGGAGCGATCAGGCATTGCCGAAGACCTGTTCAAAAGCATGTCCATTCTGGGCGGGCGCTTCCGCGGCTCCGTTGCCGTCCAGACCTGTCTGGTGGCCATCGTTCTGGCTGCCATGAGCGGCATCATGGGCGGTGAAATCGTCATGCTCGGCCTCATTGCCCTGCCACAGATGCTCAAGCTCGGTTATGACAAGAAACTGACCATCGGCATCGTCTGCGCGGCCGGTGCGCTGGCGACGCTGGTTCCCCCTTCCGTGGTCATGATCGTCTATGGGCTTGCCGCTCAGGTTTCCATCGCCGATCTCTTCTCCGCAGGGCTCATTCCCGGCATCATTCTGGCTTCACTCTATATCAGCTATGTGCTGATCCGGGTGCGGCTCAATCCGGATCTCGCCCCGCTCGACAACAATCCAGTTCTCTCCGAACCCTTCTGCAAGCGCCTGCCGCACATGAAGGGGGCGATATTGCCGCTGCTGCTGATTGGCGGCGTGCTGGGATCAATCTATACCGGCATCGCAACGGTAACAGAATCCGCCGCAGTCGGAGCCACCGGCTCGCTGATCATTGCCGCATGGCGCAGGAAACTGAATTGGGTCACGGCCCGAGATGCCATGCGCCAGACGGCCCTAACGGTCGGTTCCATCATCTGGCTGGTCATGGGTGCCATTTCTCTGGTCGGGATCTACAATCTGATCGGCGGCATCAATTTCGTGCGCAACACCCTTGTCGGCCTTGATATTCCGCCGCTGGCAACCGTTGCGGTGATGATGCTGATCGTCGCCGTGCTCGGAACCTTCATGGAATGGATCGCCATCATTTTCATCACGGTGCCGATATTCACACCTGTGATCAATGATCTGGGCATGGATCCGGTATGGTTCGGCGTTCTCTTCGCCATGAATATCCAGATCTACTATCTCTCGCCACCTTTCGGACCGGCCTGCTTCTTCCTGAAAAGCGTCGCCCCGAAGGAAATCACCTTACAGAATATCTTTGTGGCGGTGTTGCCTTTCATCGCCCTGCAATTTGTCGGCATGCTCGCCGTGATGTTCTTCCCGCAACTGGCCCTGTTCCTGCCAAATCTGTTCAACGGATGAGGAGTGTTCCATGAAAATCGAAACCGACGACACTATGGGTGATCAATCGGACCAGCAGCCAGATCGTTTCGACTTCGGAATGTGGCCGTCGCTGGCAGGGCTGATAGCCTGCGGCCTGATCATCTGGTTCATGTTCCATTTCGCAAATGGCAGCTATTAGCCCAACGCCCTTCCCCAACCCCGCGCATGGTCCCGCAAGAGGCAAATTGCCCTTCCGGGGCCACTGGAAAGCATAAGGATCTATCCATGTATCTTGGCGAACAACTTATCAGTCCAACAGACGAACGCTTGCGCCTGTCGGCCCAATTGGGCTGCGAGGGGATCGTGATCGACACTCGCCCCAACCCCGAGCTTCTGACCGGGGATGGTCTCTGGGACGCTGCCAAAATCACGCAGCAGCGAAAATGGGTCGAAAGCTATGGCATGAGCTGCGATTGTCTTGCTCTGGATCTGGGCTCGCTGTTGCTTGACAGCCTGCGCAATCTGGAAAGGGCCAAGATCAGGGCCGCCCAGTTGCGCCAGCATATTCAGGCCGCAGGAGAAGGTGGCGTCAACATGGTCAAATTCACCGTGGCAATGGTCGGCATCACCCGCACGGGCGTTGTCGATGGACGCGGCGGCATGAAATGCTCGACCTTCAAGGCCAGCGACTATGCGCCGGAGACCGACGCCCGCTTTTCCTATTGGGGCACGGTTTTGCCCGAAGATGGCGAAACCAAATCCGCCAGCCCCGTCTATGACAAGAGCAATCCGGAAACCGGCGGTCAGATGCTGGCAAATGAAGCTGGCGGCATCAGCTTTGAAGAAGGCTGGCGGGCCATCGAATTCATGATCGACGAACTGTTGCCGACAGCGGAAAAGGCAGGCGTCAGACTTGCCTGCCACCCGCATGACCCCGCCTATCCGCCGGAAGGCCTGAATGGCGTGCATCATGTGCTCGGCTCACTGGAGGGCATGAAACGCTTCATCGCACTGGCACCGGAAAGCCCCTCACTCGGCTTCAACTTCTGTCAGGGCACGATCGCTGAAATGTCCAGTGATCCCAATGCCATCGTTCTGCAAGCGATCCGCGAATTCGGCCCCAGACAAAAGATCTTCATGGTCCATTTCCGTAACATCAAGGGCGGCTATCTCGATTTCCGCGAAGCCATGCCCGACGAAGGCTCCGTCGATATGGCCGCATCAATCAAGGCCTATCGCGAAGTCGGCTACAAGGGCATTCTCTGCCCCGACCATGTGCCCCTGTCCGATGTCGATCCGGGAAGAGAGCGCTTTTTCGCCTATTGCCTTGGCTACACACGCGGCCTGTTGCAAACGATCAGCTAACAACAAGAAAAAGCCCGCTTTACGCGGGCTTTTTTTCTTCTCAACCAACGCTTCATGCTGCGGGCAGGCTCCACAAGACCTAAAGAAAATAAAGGAAGACCGCCCCTGTCATGGCGATGGATATCGCAATCTTGAAGCTCCAGTCCTTGCTGCTTGCCCGCAAGCTCCTCGCCAGAAACATCGCAATCAGAATACCGAAAACACCGCGCATCGATTGCGCCACATTGGCCTTCAACACACCGGTGGTGATGAATCCCACCACCAGCAAATAGACCGCAATCACCCATGTCAGCCCGATCCAGCGGGCATCATAGACAATCCGCAAGGGTGCCTTGGTCATATAAAGCCCCGGAGCCGAGACGATGCCACAGAAGATATAGTTGGCAGAAATCAGAAGCGCGACCCGATGGAAAAGCGACAAATCGAGAAACCGGGTCGAGAAATGCGTCATTGCCGTATCGGAAAGCGCATAGCCGACGCTGGCAACAATCACGAACAGGGCTGGCCAAAGGTCAAGGCTCCCTGACCGTCGGGACAAGGCATAGCCCAGCAGCAGGATCAGGGCCGTGGCCAGCAACTGATGGGAGGACGGCAACCCCTGCCCCATGACCACCGCCATGACGGTCAAGGTGGGGATCTTCAGCGTCAACATGGGCGAGACGATCGACGCATCGCTCTTGCGGATGGCCAGGATAACAAAGAACTGCGCCACCGCATAAGGCGCATTGATCTTCACAAGGGAAATGAGATCTTCAGGGGCCAGATACTGCCATCCCCTCATCGCAAGGAAGGGAACAAGAACGATGAAAGCCATCGACACCTGCGTTGCAATCAGAATCTGGGTCGACCGGTAGGCACTGGCCTGCTGGCATCTCTGTGTTGCAACATAATTCAGGGCCTGAAAGAAGGCCCCGAGCAGGCTGACCGACAATCCAAGAGACATGCGCTGGGCTCACTGGGAGAGAAGCAGCAAATGCTACAATGCATCTTCTCATCCCTCATGCGAGAGGATGATGTTTGTTCGCAAATTCTTGAGAAGAAAAGGAACGGCGAGGAAGCCGTTCCAGCCTATGTCAGATCAATTTCTCCTGTCAACGAAACAGGCATGACAAGCCGTAAAACGTCACAGAAAACAGACAATTAAGCCAAAAGGATAGCTCTTCCCCGACCTCTGAGCCGACAGGGCTCTCCGCATCGAGATCGGGGAAGAATGAGGCCGACCGGCGCTCATTTGAAGTGACGTGGATACGCTCACCGAGCGATCTACGCCACGATCTTCATATGAAACAGCGCACCCGGATCCGCCGACATAAGCTTGGCAACCATGCCATGCTTGAAGGTCTGATAGGCTTTTTGCGTGGCGTCATCGCCCTTCCTTGGCTGGAACTGCTTGACCTGCGTGCGGAATTCCTCGGTGAAATAGCCATCCACCGGCCAGAGAGCGATCCGCTTGCCACGATATTCAAACTCGAAATAGAAGCGTCCGATGAGTGCCTCTGGTGCCTCCATCGGCAGACCTTCGGTCTTGATCGTGATGTTATGGGCGTTGCGGGTGCTGCCGCGCAGCACAAGCTCGATGATGTCGGTCACACCCGGACCGGGGAATCCGACCTGAAGCTTCAGCTCGTTGCGTTCCATCGGCTCATCAGGTGACAGAGCCGCACTGGCGCGGGTCAGCATCTGGAACATCAGCGCCGAGGCGATGATCTGATCCGGACCGGCATAGCGGATGAAGTCTTCGCGTGTGAAGGCAAGCGGGCAATCGCCCTCTTTCAGCGCGACAACGGGGGCGTGGCGCGTCTGAACACCATACGGATTGGACTGTTGCATGGGCATGGGTTACTCCATCGCACTTGGGGCAACGACGTCACTGATGTCAACCGGCCCCTTGATCAGGTCATTGGCGATGAGGAAGTCCATGTCATCCTTCATGCTGGCAAGATCGTCCTGATCAAGGCTCGTCGTGAAGCCTGCCCAGTCGGCCAGCTTGGTGGCGTCGTCTACGGAAATATTCTGCTCCTTGGCACCGAGCGCAATAGCCTCGGCGCGGTTGGCGTCGATATAGCTCTGGGCTTCCTTGTGCACCTTGATAACACGGGCCACCAGATCAGGATGCTCGGCAACAAAGTCAGGGCGGGCGGCAAGCACCAGCTTGGGCGTGACAAGGCCCTTGGCCGTGGTGATCACGTGAGCCCCTTCTTCCTCGGACTTGATGACCAGGGAAGCGGCCAGCAGGGCGGCGTCAACATTTCCCGACAGCATGGCCGCGCGGGCCTTTGGCAGATCCATCGAGACGAAATTGACGTCACTTTGCTCAAGCCCGGCCTTGGCGATGGCTGCCACCAGCATCTGATGCAACACGGTGCCCTTCGGACCGGCGACCGTCTTGCCTTTGAGTTCAGCAACCGAGTTGGGGCCATCCTTGGCAGCGACCAGAGCGAAGGTCTCCGATGGACGCGAGACGGCAGATATGATCTTGATCGGGTTGCCTGCGGCGGTGGCCATCAGCACCGAAGTGGAGTTCATCACCATGCCGAAATCGAGCGATCCAGCGGCCAGAGCCTGCGCCTGTTTGGCACCCGAGGTGATCTCGTGCCAGTTGATGGTGATGCCATCCTTTTCGAATTCCTTCTCAAGCCGTCCCTGCAGCTTGGTGACCATGACCTGCAGATTGAAGGGCGATGTCACATAGGAGACGTTGATTTCCTTGACCTCGTCGGCAATAGCCGCTGCTGCGGACAGGGCAAGACCAAAGGCCGCGGCCAGAAGGGCCTTGATGCCAGTTTGAAGTGACTTCAGCATGCGCTGACTCCTCCGTTTATGGGGGTGGTTGAATGAGAATTGGGCGTGCTTTCGCCGCGATGACTGACCAGTCCGCGCAAATGGCGCTGGATGGTGCGGATCTCGACCCCGTCCAGATCGCGAGGCCTTGGCAGGGCAATCGGAAAATCTTCAATGATCCTGCCCTCAGCCATGACGACCACCCGGTCGGCCAGTTTGACCGCCTCTTCCAGATCATGGGTCACGAACAGGATGGTGCGAGGGCTTCGGGCCTGAAGGGCAAGCAGCAGCTCATGCATGTCCGCGCGCGTCAGGGCATCAAGCGAGGCAAAGGGCTCATCCATCAGCAACAGGGCGGGCTCCTGCAAGAGCGCGCGCCCAAGAGCAGCCCTCTGCGCCATGCCACCCGACAGGGCGGCGGGCCTGGCCTTGGCAAAGGCTGCAAGATCAAGTGCCCCGAGCATGTCTGCGACACGTCTCAGTCTTTCTTTCCTGTCGAGTGTCTTCCGCGCTCGTAAGGCAAGCAGCAGATTCTGTTCAAGACTGGTCCATGGCAGCAGGCGGTGATCCTGAAAGACCACGGCACATTGCGCAGCAAGCCCAAGAGGCTGGATGCATCCCGCATCGGGGGCCACAAGCCCGGCTAGGCAATGCAGAAGGGTTGTCTTGCCACATCCGGAACGGCCGATCAGCGCAACGATCTCGTTGGGGGCTATGCTGAGCGACAGCTCCTTGATGACAGTGTGACCGGCTGGCTTTGCGCTATTGTCGTCGGCCCGGACAAAGCGCTTGCTCACCCCCTTGATCTCGACGGGTGCCGTTGGGCTTCTCATGTCCATCAGAAGACACCCCCGAGCATACGCTGCCGGTCATCGGCTGGCAGCAGGCGGCGGAAGATGGCATCCAGCACCATGCCTGTAATGGCAATGACGACAATGCCAACGAAGATCCTGTCAGTCCGCGCCAATTGTTCGGAATCGAGGATGAGATAACCAAGCCCGGCGCTTGCAGCGATCAGCTCCGCCCCGACAAGGGCACGCCAGGCATAGCCAAAGCCAAGCCGCAAGCCGGTAGAAAGCCCCGCGCTCGCCCCCGGCACCAGCACAAAGCGGACGGTCTCCAGCTTGTTGAGGTTGAGGGTCTGAGCCATTTGCAAAAGTTTGGGATCAACCGTCTGCAGCGCCGTCAAGGCGGAAAGGTAGACGGGGAAGAAACTGGCAAGGATGATGACGGCGAGTTTTGACCCCTCCCCGATGCCGAACCACAGGATGAGCAGGGGAACCAGTGCCAGCGGCGGGATCACCCGGATGGCTTCGAGCGGCAGGAAGGTCATGCGCCGAATGAGCGGGAAGCGATAGTTGAGCGCCGCCAGCAGCAAGGCCGAAGACCCCGACAGCGCAAAGCCGACAAGCACCCGCATCAGACTCACCTCAATGTGCTCGGCGAGCAACCCCTTGCCCCAAAGATCCACGGCTGCGGTCCAGACTTCCACTGGTGGCGGCAGGAGATAGGCATTGAACCAGCCATACCGAGACCCAACGAGCCAGAGAAGGAATCCCAGCACAGGCAGAATGAGCAAGGCTGCAAAGGATGCATATCCCGGCTTGGCAACAATGCCTTTCAGTCGCGTTGGTCTCATGGAAGATAAGCGCACCAGATCTCCCCTTCCCCATACCCCGGAGCGGGGCATTGGAAGCGGATGAAATTAATCTTGAATATTTTACTCAGGTATAGCCAATTAATTTCTTGAGTCAATAATTCAAGTTAATTTCTGTACAGCAGATCTGTCGCAGCAACCAGCCTTTTTTCTGTTGGCACGCGACCAAGTCAGAAGGTAGGGACCAAGGCGAAACGAGAAAGGGCGGACTGTCTTGCAACAGCCCGCCCCTATCAGTTGATAGTGCTTCTATTCTTGTGCGGGGACGTAAAGCGCCCGGAAGCCGAAAATTAGAGTTCGACCACCAGCTTGAGAACATCATTCTTGTTGGCTTCCCAATATGGCAGGGCATCAGCGGCCTGATCCATCGGGAAGGTTTTGGTGATCAGGCTGTCCATCTTGTCGCCGATCTTGAGCAGAGCCTCGATCACCGCATCAAAGTCCGGACGCATTGCGTTGCGAGAGCCCATGATATCCAGTTCCTTGAGGTTGAAGAATTTTGTCTCATAGGTAACCGGAGCCTTGGAATAGCCGACATAGACAACGCGACCACAGAAGCAGGCAACATCGATTGCAGTGGTGAAGGTGATGGGCAGGCCAACGGCTTCGATAACGACATTGGCACCGTGATTGTCGGTCAGTTCATTGACCTTCGCAACCAGCGCTTCACCACTCAGGGTGAGGAACTCACTGGCGCCAACGAGCTTGGCGATCTCTTCCTTTTCCGGGCTGACATCAACGGCAATGACGCGCGCACCACGCGCAGCAGCGCCCATGATGGCGCCCACACCGATCATGCCGCAGCCCATCACGACAACGGTGTCGCTGGCTTCAACCCGACCGCGGGATACCGCATGAAAACCGACAGATAGCGGCTCGACCAGAACCTGCCGTTTCGGCGTCAGGCTTTCATTCGGCACGACACAGTCGGCACGAATGACCATCTTCTCGCGCAGGGCACCATCGCGCTGAACACCGAGCGTTTCATTATAGCGGCAGGCATTCGGGCGACCGGCGCGACAGCTGCTGCAATGGCCACAAGCGGAATAGGGCCAGAGAATGACCGACTGGCCAATCTTGATCTCATCACCGACATTCGCACCCTTTTCAACGACAAAACCGGACGCTTCATGCCCGGGAATACGAGGCAGCTGAACCAGAGGATTCTTGCCCATATATGTGTTGAGGTCACTGCCGCAGAAACCCACATAGGCAATGTCAACCAGAACATCATCCGGTCCCATGGTCATCGGCTCGACGTCGCGAAGCTCGTTCTTTTCCGCGTCAACAATGCAAAGTGCTTTCATCACTTTTCTCCTTTGCGATTTATTCTTCCAGAGCAGAAATCCGCTCTTTTGTTCTGGTCCTGATTTTTCATGCCTGAGCGGGAAGCCGGACAGCTTCGCCACATCCGGAGGGCAGTGACGAAAGCCGTCGCTCGGGAGGAAACTGCGGCCCCATACGCGCATCACAGCGCTCATAAAGGAGCCGGGCCTCAACCGCTCAGGCATGTCTGATAGGTCGAACTGCTTATTTTCCGACCAATTCCCAAATAGCTCCCATGTTTCCGTGCAAAACTAGTGAATTTCGCGTCAAAAATGTAAAATTACATTCGATTGATGGGATGTTTATCCCATAAACATGGGATGAATGTCAATATAAAGACGAAAGCAATGCAAAAAATCTGGTAGAATTTACCAATTGATGGGATCATTGACTTATAACCGCAAATTGGTAATGTTGATCGAGCGAAATCGGAATGAGGTACCCACGCACATGAGCAGCCCAAAGGTAGATCTGGCTATTTCACTGGTTCAGGATTTGATTCGATCTGGCAAAATCAAACCCGGAGATCGCCTGCCGAATGAGGCTGAGTTTTCCACTCAACTCGGTGTGTCGCGCAACTCTCTGCGCGAAGCGGTTCGTGCCATGAGCGCCATGAAAATTCTTGAAGCCAGACAAGGAGATGGCACCTATGTCTCCGGTCTGGATCCGGCCCAGATGATCGAAACCCTGCGTTTCGCTGTCGATGTCTCAGGCCCCGAAGCGGTTCTGTGGTTCCTCGAAATCCGCGTCCTGATGGAGCTGCACACAACAGCCATAGCCGCAGCCCGACGCACAAAATCCGATCTGGACCGCCTCAAGCAATGCCATCAGGCCATGCTCAAGGCCGAAGATACCGACACGCTGCTCAAGAAGGATTCCGAGTTCCATCACATCATCGCCGAGACAACCAAGAATCCGATCATGATTTCCCTGCTCAATGTGGTTTCCGCGCCGGGCCTGAGGGCACGCATCTGGCGCAACCGCATGACCGACAGCGCAACCAACAATCTGCGCATCGAGCATGAAGAGGTGCTCAACCGCATCGAAGCGCAGGACGTCGAAGGCGCCAAATATGCCATGTATGCCCATGTCAGCGGCGTTCAGAGCTGGGTTAGAAACAATCCCGATTTCTTTTCCGCTTCCGAAGAGCCCCAAAGCTCGACCAAAAAGTAATTCGGCAAGCATCAGACTGGCCCAAGGCCGCAGCCAGCAAGGCTGACAAAAAAGCCCCGCAGAACGATCTGCGGGGCTTTTTGTTTGATGCCATATCTCGCTATTGGCTCATATGCG
Source organism: uncultured Cohaesibacter sp. (assembly GCF_963676275.1). Taxonomy (NCBI): domain Bacteria; kingdom Pseudomonadati; phylum Pseudomonadota; class Alphaproteobacteria; order Hyphomicrobiales; family Cohaesibacteraceae; genus Cohaesibacter; species uncultured Cohaesibacter sp. The sequence goes on from NZ_OY781091.1 coordinate 3,583,173, forward strand.
GCAGCAGCAGCGAGATTTCAGGGATGAAGATCACCAGACCAAGCGCAATGAACAGAGCCAGATAGAATGGTACAGCGGCCTTGGTAAAGCGCATCACGTCCACATTGGCCAATTGCGATACCACCAGCATGACGGTTCCAACCGGCGGAGTAAGGGTGCCGATGGACATGTTCAGGATCATGATGATGCCGAAATGAACCGGATCAATGCCCATGCTCATCAGGGTCGGCTTGAGCAGTGGCACCAGAATGATCATCAGGGCAGTGCCTTCAATCAACATGCCGAAGAACAGCAGCGCGATATTCAGCGTGATGAGGAAGACATATTTGTTGGTGGTGAAATTGGTAATCAGTTCGGCAAAGGCAATACCGGCTTTTTCGTTCGAGAAAATCCAGCCGAGCGCACCGCTGGCCATAATGATCAGCAGCACCGAGGCAGTGGATTTACCGGCCGAATAAATCGAGTTGAGAATATCGCCAAAGCTCATCGTCCGGTGCAGCACCGTACCGATAATGATGATCGCAAGAACGGCCACGGCGCCTGCTTCCGTTGGCGTGAAGACGCCAAGGCGGATACCACCAATGATCACGATGATCAGCAGGAAGGCAGGCCAGGAGCGCAGGATGGTGATACCGGCCTCACGCTTCGTCGGGCGCTTCATGCTCTTGGGCAGATAGCCGCGCTTGACCGAAACGATATAGGCGGTGATCATCAGCAGGATGGCGCAGAGAATGCCCGGAATGATACCGGCCATAAACATCGAGGCAACAGACACGTCTGCGATCAGGGCATAGATGATCAGGGCAATTCCGGGAGGAATGATCGGCGTGATCAGCGAACCGGCAGCCGTTACCGCAGCAGAGAAGCCACGGTCATAGCCATGACGTTCCATTTCGGGAACCATCATGCGGGTCAGCATGGCGCTGTCGGCCAGGTTGGAGGCAGAAAGACCACCAAGCAGGCTGGAAACCAGAATATTGGTCAGCGCAAGACCGCCACGGATGCGGCCAACCAGAAGCAGGGCAACGTCGATAATGCGTTCAGCCACCCCGGAATGCGCCATCAGCGTGCCCAGCATGACAAAGAAGGGAATGGCAAGCAGAGAGGTGTTGAGCGCCGGCGCAATAAAGCGCTGAATGGCGATTTCAGGCGGAGTGAAGGAGAAAAAGGTGAAGTAACACAGCACGGCGAGAAGAATGCCGAGATAGAGGCGCATGTTGAGCGCGAAGGCTAACAACATGAGAGGGATGATCCACAGCCAAGTCATGCTGCTTCTCCTTCCTTATTATGGTCTTGGTGCTCGGGATGATCCAGACCGCGAATTTTCTTCACCATGTTGATGGCAACAAAGATGGCAGATCCGATCATGCCGACAGGCACGGCGATATCGATCCAGTACCAGGAGATTTTCAACACGCCCGTCAGTTTGAAGGCCACGCGTTCGGCCAGGCTATGCCCCAGATAGGCAATATAGAGCAGCAGCCCGATAGAGATCAGGGAAACGAAGATCGAGCAGATCATGCGGGTCTTCTCGCCCATCAGGTCGGTCAGGAATGCGATCGAGAGATTCTCACGGTCTCTTTCCGCACACATGGCGCCAACCATGACCACCCAGATCATGGCAAGGCCGGATGTTTCTTCCATCCACAAAATGGGGCTTTCCATCCAGTAACGCATGAAAACTGAATAGGAGGTTGCCAGGACCAGATAGGCAAGTGGCAGGCCCAGCAGAATCGTAAAGATTCGACGCGTTATAGACATTGGAATTCCGTTTCAAGTCAAGGCGTTGAAGATGCCTGCCGCATGGTCTGCGACAGGCAGCGGCATAATGCCGGGAATTATTTCAGCTGTTCCTGAATTTTGTCAAAGAGACCTTCGCTCCATTCAGGGAACTGACCGTAGACAGTCATGGCCTTTTCACGGAAAGGAGCGGTATCAGGATAGATGACCTCTACACCGGCTTCCTTGAATTTCGCAATGAAGTCAGCTTCGCTTTCCTTGGCAAGCTGCTGGCTATAGACACCGGCCTCATACGCAGTTTCGTGAATGAGATCCAGATCTTTCTGGTCCAGGGTCTGGAAGAAAGCTTCACCACCAATGAACACGGAAGTGTTCGTCAGATAGTTGATCATGGAAAGATATTTGGCTTCTTCCTGGAACTTGGCGCCATAGATCACGGCGAGCGGGTTTTCAACGCCATCGATGATACCCTGAGACAGAGCGGTATAGGCTTCACCCAGAGGCATCGGGGTAGGCGTACCACCCATAGCTTTGATCGCCTTGATCTGCATGACGTTGTTTGGCGTGCGGATCTTCAGGCCCTTGAGATCGTCAGGGGTACGAACCGGCTTGTTGGCGATCAGCTGACGAACACCATAAAGGTAGTTTGTCATGACCAGATGAACGCCCTTTTCATTCAGCTCTTTTTCTTTTTCCTTGAACCAGTCGCTTTCATAGATAGCGAAGAGTTTGGCAGGATCCTCAGTCAGATACGGGCCAAACAGAATACCAAGGTCAGGAACAAAGTCGGACAGGAAGCCGACGTCACTGATGGTAATGACGTTGGAGCCAAACATGGCCTGCTCGGTAACGTCCTGCTTAGAACCCAGCTGAGAGCTTGGATACAGTTCCAGTTTGATGGTGCCGTTGCTCTTTGCTTCAAGATCCTTGGCCCATTTGTTGACAACGATGTCAAGAGGCTCGCCTGGGTTGTTTTCGTAAGCAACCTTGATGGTTACGTCAGCCATGGCAGCGCCAACCATGGTGGTCATTGCAACTGCGGCAGCTACAGTATATTTGAGCAGATTTTTCATAATCCCTCCCATATATGGGTCCTGAGTTTGGCAAGATCCATCTGTTGTGGATGCTTGCAAGCCGAGATGTGGGTAGAACCTCCCTACCCTCCATTTCATCCCATGATTGGCACAAATTACAGCAATATGTCAATATTTATTCGGTGTTTTCCTGTATTCTCCTCAATATACATCCTATGTTTTCAATCATTGAGGTAAATATCGAATAACCTGAAAGCGGTATGGAATTGCCACACAATCGCAGGTCCATACCCGCCTTGCCGAGTGATCCGATAATCGATCAAAAATATCGACAAGCACTTCAAAAAAAGCCCGACAGTCGCATGACTGCCGGACTCTCAAAAGTTGAAACCCGTTATTTCAAACAGCGCCCTTCATGCAAAGGGCAACTGCCTGTTTCAGGCCTTGATCCAGTCATTCAGGTCTTCAAGCTTGAAATCCGAACCGGTCAGGAATTCATAAGCTTGAGAGACGGCAGCGACGAGGGCATCGCTTGCCAGATTTTTGCCCCAGATGCTTTCTTCGGCCAGATAGACCTTGACCATCGCGGCAACACCCTCGGCATCCTTCAGAGCACCGATGGCAGCCATCTTGGCAATGACATCCTCGGCATCGCGCGGTGGCAATTCAGCGCTGCCCGCAAAAGCGCCGGTATAGAAAGCAAGCCATGCGGCCAGCGACAGGCTCATGCAGCGCGGCGGCGTGCCGGTGGCTGCCATGGCGCTTTCGAAGCGCGGCAGGTTGCGGGTGTGGAACTTGGCCAGACCATTAAGCGAGATGTCATACCAGCGATGGACGATGAACGGGTTGGCAAAGCGGCGCAGAACCTCGGCGGAAAATTCATTCAGCTCTTCGCGTGGCAGCGACAGATATGGAATGATTTCCGTTTCCAGCATCTTGTTAAGGAAGGCACGGGCCGCCTCGTTGTCCATGGCCTCTTTCACCGAATTGGTGCCGGAAAGCAGCGCCAGCGGGCACAGTCCGGTATGGGCGCCGTTGAGGATCGCCACCTTGCGTTCCTTGTAACCATCAGCATTGGGCACGATCACCGTACCGGCATCCTTTTCTGCCATCGGCAGGCAGAGATCTGGCTTGCCCGCCCGCTGTTCGATGACGAGGAAGTGGAACAGCTCGCCGGTGACCATCAGCGGATCAAGATAGCCCAGTTCCTTCTCGATGGCGGCAGCCTCGTCACGCGGATAGCCCGGAACGATGCGGTCGACGAGGGTGTTGTAGAAGGCGTTCTTCGTCTCGAGCCAGGTGATGAACTCGGCGCCGAGATCCCAGTCCTTGGCATGCTTGTGAACGGTCTCTTCGAGCGTGTCGGCATTGTGGTCGATCAGCTCGCAGGGCAGGAAATGGAAGCCGGGCGCATCCACACCGCCACAGGTATTGAAGCGTTCGAGCAGCAGCCGGGTCACCTTGGCCGGATAGGAAGCCGGTGGGGTGTCGGTTGCCTTGCACTCGCCATTATAGACGATACCAGCCTCGGTGGTGTTGGAAATGACGGCAACAAAGTCGGTATTGCGGGCCAGCGAAAGCACCTCGTCCCACTGCTTGACCGCATTGAGCTCACGGCGCACCGCCGAGATCAGACGGGCATCAGACACCGCCTCGCCATCCGGGCCAACCCCGCGCGAGAGAACCGTATAGACACCATCGCTGTCATTGAGCGAAATCGGCACGCCACCATCGATGGGGCGGACGATGACGATGCCATAATCGGCCCCGCAATCCTCATTCATGCGATCAATCTTCCAGTCCATGAAGGCGCGCAGGAAGTTGCCCTCACCAAACTGGATGATCCGTTCGGTCGGACGCGCCCGACCGCCTAGATTGCTCTCATTAACGCGTTGCATAATCGGTTTCCTTTTGAAGTCTTGTTCTTGAATTCACGATATGTGGCCCGACCGGGCGGAGAAAACATGCCCCCGCCGCCGGGCGAAGCCTGCTATGCGGCGATCACATCACCGCACCGATGTGCCCAAAGCCCTAGAACATGGCCCGAAGGTGCGGGGATTACATCACCGCGCCAATGTGCCCAAAGCCCTTGAACATGGCCCGAAGGTGCGGCGATCACATCACCGCGCCGATGTGCCCAAAGCCCTAGAACATGGCCCGAAGGCGCGGGGATTACATCACCGCGCCGATGTGCCCAAAGCCCTAAAACATGGCCCGAAGGCGCGGCGATCACATCACCGCGCCGATGTGCCATGGAATGAACTCGTTGTCGCCGAGCCCCAATGCCTCCGACTTGGTCTTCTCACCAGAAGCGACCCGGATGATTGCCTCCAGAATTTCAGCCCCCTTCTCTTCCAGTGTCACGCCCTTGGAGAGAATGTCGCCGCAATTGATGTCCATATCGTCAGGCATGCTCTCGAACAGATGATCGTTCGAAGCCACCTTGATGGTCGGAGCAGGCTTGGAGCCATAGGCAGAGCCGCGACCGGTGGTGAAGATGATCATATGCGCCCCACCGGCAATCTGACCGGTACCGCAGACAGGATCATAACCCGGCGTATCCATGAAGACGAAGCCATGATCGGTCACCCGCTCGGCATAATCATAAACGGCAGTGAGCGGAGCCGAACCGGACTTGGCGGTCGCACCGAGGGATTTCTCCAGAATGGTGGTCAGGCCACCGGCCTTGTTGCCCGGGCTCGGATTGTTGTCGAGGCTGCCCTTATGCATGGCAACATAATCCTCCCACCAGCGGATCTGCGAGATCAGCTTTTCGCCCACTTCCTTGCTGGCCGCGCGGCGCAGCAGCAAGGTTTCGGCACCGTAGATCTCGGATGTTTCCGACAGGATGGACGTAGCGCCAAGGCCAACCAGCATGTCTGATGCGACGCCCAGCGCCGGGTTGGCAGTGATACCGGAGAAACCGTCAGACGCACCGCATTGCAGGGCAATCTTCAGCTCCGAAGCCGGACATGGCTCGCGCTTGATCTTGTTCAGCTCCGGCAGGAGCGCGTGCACCTGAGCCTTGATGGCGTCGATGGTCTTGCGGGTGCCGCCGGTTTCCTGAATGGTCATGGAGATGAAGCGATCCATCAGGCTCTGGCCCGGATCATCGAAATTGGACTTCATCTGGGCGATCTGCATCACCTCGCAACCAAGCCCGATAAACAGGGCCATGCCGACATTGGGATGAGTTGCATGACCCCAGAGAACCTTGTCGAGAATCTCGAAACCACGACCCTTGTTATTCATGCCGCAGCCGGATTCATGGGTGAAGATCGCCACACCGTCGACATTGTCGTAAGCGTCAAACGCGCCTTCGATCTCAAGCTCCTGCGCCGCACGGTGGACCACCGTGGAAGAGCAGTTTACCGTCGAACAGAGCGCGACATAGTTGCGGGTGCCATAGGTGCCATTAGCGCGTTTGTAGCCCATGAAGGTGCGCGCTTCCAGATGCGGCACAGCGGCCTTTGCCGCTTCCAGATCGCAGCCGATCTGATAATCCTGACCATGGTCGGAGAAAGCGCAATTATGCGAATGGACATGCTCGCCAGCGGCAATAGGCTGCGTTGCGCGGCCAATGATCTGACCGAACTTGATGATTGCCTCACCCAGCTCATGCGCCTTGCGGGCAATCTTGTGTCCCGGCATGATATTGCCTTCCAGCGCGACACCAAGCTCAAGTGGGTCTTCCCCCTTTTTCGCCCCGTCTGGCAAGATTGCAATCGTATCCGTTGGGTTCAAAACAATCGGTGGTCGTTTGGTCATTTACCCGCTGCCTTTCTCAAATCCATAGTCTTGCGTTGCCACTTGAAGTCATTTTCAAGCCATGCTTGACTGGTCCAGCACCGCAATCTGCTTCTGGCTCCGCCATTTTCCATGGGGCAGCAGCCAAATCCTCCGGCACACATGTGGTCAAACGCACCATAATTCATCCCATGAATATCTGAATTTTTCGCGTTTTGTCAAGATTTTTAACAGTCAAACCCCTATAATCAAAGAATACATCCAATGTATTTTCACATAACCACATTCACCCTAGCCCAACATGATGTTGTTCTGCCAACCCGAGCTGAACCGCACCAATATCATTGATCTGATTTGAAAGGGACTGACATGAAAGAGAAGCTCCCACCGATCACCCTTGAACCAATCGGCAAGATCTGGACGGGCTTTGAGAGCCCCGAACAATGCCCCCGCAACAGCCGCTTCAACAAGGGGGAAAGCGTACTGGAAGTGGAACCGGCCTATGCCGATGCCTTTGTCGGGCTTGAGGAAGGGCAATATATCGCCGTGCTTTACTGGTTCGACAGGGCCGACCGCAGCAAATTGCAAACAACACCGCCCAATGCAGACAGGCCCTATGGCGTCTTTGCCACCCGCTCGCCGCACCGCCCCAACCCGATAGCCCTCAGCACAGTCAGGATCATCGCCATCAAGGACACCAGACTGACCGTCAGCGGGCTTGATTGCATCGATGGAACGCCGCTGCTCGACATCAAGATTCATATCCCCATAGTCGATGCCCCCAATGAAGCAACAAACAAGCTGCCATGGCACAGCGAACAGGCCGATCAGCCCTGACATGGGGAGAAACAGGAGCCAGCAACCATATGCGCGCAGTGATTTCCGGGAAAACCGGGTACTGAAACGCGTTTGAGGTCTCGCGCCCCTCATTCCGTCGCCAATGATGCCTTCATCGAACAAATCGCAATTTCGTTATTCGTTAGGAGACATCATGCGTCTTGCAAATTCTCTCTGTGCATTCCTCTTCTGTTCATTGACTACCGGTCTGGCAATGGCAGAAGAAATGGTCGGCTTTCGTCAGCTCTCTCTGGCAGACAGTCCTATCGTGATATGGTACCCGACAGAACAAACAGCTCCGATTTCCAAGGTCGCTGAAAATAAGGTATTTTTCGGTGTGGATGTGGTAGCCGATGCCCCTGTTTCCGCTGGCGTCCATCCGCTGGTCATTCTCTCCCATGGCTATAGCGGACTTTGGCGCAATCAGGCCTGGCTGGCGGATTATCTAGCCCGTGCCGGTTATGTGGTCGCGGCATTTGATCATGCTGGCACCAGCTATTCGAGCATGGATTCATCATGGGCCACCAAACTTGCCAGACGCCCGCATCAGATTTCCGAGATACTCACGGCGCTGTTGGCGAATGAAGCCCTTGGAGACCGGATCGATCAGAGCCGCATATCCGTCATCGGGCATTCTCTGGGAGGGTCCAGCGCACTCTTCATGGCTGGAGGGATATTCGAACCAGCCCGGCTGATCGAGGCTTGCGGCGACGATACGGACAAGCTCCTGTGCAAATTATATCGCGCTGGTGGCCTGAGCAAAGACATGGAAGCCGTCTCGGCGCATGACCAAAGAATATCCTCCATCGTCCTTCTGGACATGGAAGGCGTTCGGGCATTCACCCCGGAAAGTCTTGGCGCTATCACCATTCCTGTGCTCGCCCTTGTCTCAGGCGTCGAAGACCCTGCCCTGCCTCTCCACTGGGAAGGTCGCCAGCAAGCCGCCCTGCTCCCGACATCCATCAGCCGCTATTCGGAAATTATCGGCGCGACACATTTCTCATTCATGAGCCTTTGCAAACCCGGCGCAATCGAGATGCTTGAGGAGGAAGCCTATGTCTGCAAGGGAGAAACAGCCCCCAGAGAACAACTGCACCAGCAGATTGCGCAAACCGTCATCACCTTCCTGAATTCCGGAAGGCAGATGGTGTCTGCCCTGCAAGCTCCTTGAAAACGCGATTGAAATTGGATTTCGTCTGAAATCCCGCCTCCAGCATGATTTCGGTAACGGGTAGATCGGAATGCAGGAGCAGACGTTTGGCTTCATCAACCCGATAGCGGTTCACCAGATCAGTTATGCTGATACCATGAATATGATTGACAGCCCGGGAGATTGTCCGGGCTGGAATATGCGCCCGCCGCGCAAGCCGCGCCAACGTCAGATCATAATCCTTGTAAAGCCCCTGTTCGAACAAGGCTTCAACCCGTTGCAACACTTCGCTGGCCTGTGCTTCATCCAGATGGACAGCCACGGGCTCAGCGACAGCTTCCGCTAAAGGCGCCTCACCCGGCACTTCCAACCCAAGCCGGCCAACCAACCCGCCCGCGATGGTAACAAGCACCGCGCTCAGTGTCATGGCGACGATGGGCGCGGCAAAATCGACATAGCCCAGAGCAAGGATCGCAGACACGATCAAATCGGATATGGCACTCAGGACCAGAGCAATCGCAACGCCCCTTCGCATCCGGAAAATCAGCCCTTCACTTCCGAGGCGGACTTTTGGCGAAACACCATCTTGGGCCTTGCTGGCAAAAACCAGCCAGCCATACAACAGAAACTCAAGGCTCAAGAGAAGATCAATGCCGCTTTGGAAGAGCAACACGCTCGCCACAACAGCCATTGGCCAAATCACATGACGATGCCATGCGATCCTCCTGTTATCGAGATCAGCAAAGGCGATAAAGGCGCATACGGGAACCAATGATGCAGAAACAGGCTGAAGATGACGCAGCCAGTCAATATCCAGACTCCATCGCATGCCAACGATGGCTGTTTGAAAGGCAGCAAGCCCCAGAAAAGCGAGGAACCACAGATTGCGCGTTCCGCTCCGCAACAAGACGAGAAGCACAACAACAAGCAATCCTGAAGCAAGAAAGGGAACGGGAACGGCAGGCATGGCACCCCTGAAGACTTGACAGTAATTTCAACGCTCAAACGCACCTGATGACCATGATGGAAACAAAGAGCAATGTCGAGCAGGCCACGTGCAAGCAATCAACCCATTGAACAGAAACGCTCCAGTTTCGCCAGCTCCCACCATTTCCCACAAGGTGCAAAATGTGCTAGACCACTCATCATAGATTATTCTGTTTGAAAAGAGTCGCCATCCGTGATGGTGGCATGGTGCATTTGAATGGCATCAGCAATCATTTTCCAATAGCGCAGTTCATGCCTTTTTCAAAGCGGGATGCGACAGTTTTTAAAGTATGCAAATCCACTTTGATGCACCAAGGATGCCATCAACAGCCAAAGCGACCCTATAGACCCGGATAATTGATCTGATAACGCAATTACGCCCTTGCAATGGCACAAACTTGGCGCATTGTCATCGCCGACAAGGGCGCATCATGCAAGCCTGTCTGGAGAGCATAAATGAATTCGAAGAATATTGACGTGATCGTGCGGCAGGCAACCTATGAAGATATTCCCGCCATCACACGTTTGAGCGAAAAGGTCTATGGCGATCACGCCGTGCAGGAAGAAATGTTGGGCGGGCAGATCTCGGCCTTCCCGGAAGGCCAGTTTGTCACCACCTATAATGGCGAAGTTGTCGGTCATTGCGCCACCTTCATAATCTCTGGCGATATTGCTCTCAAACCGCATAGCTGGACCAGCATCACCGGCCACGGCTATGCTTCGCGCCACGATCCGGACGGCGATTATCTCTATGGCATGGAAGTTGTCGTCGATGAGCGCTTTCGCGGCCTGCGCATCGGCCAGCGCCTTTATGATGGGCGCAAGCATCTGTGCGAAAAGCTGGAGCTCAAGGGCATCATCTTTGGCGGACGCATGCCCAATCTGCACAAGAAGCTAAAACAATATGGCACGCCGGAGGATTATCTCGAGCAGGTGATCAACGGCAAACAGAATGACCCGGTGATCGGCTTCCAGATCCGCAACGGCTTCACCGTGCTCGGGCTGCTCAAGGGCTATCTGCCCTTTGACAAGGAATCTCTGGGCTATGCCACCCATATGGTCTGGTATAATCCCAAGATCGACCGCGACCAGCCCAAGCCGCTCTCCAAGCGCGGCCTGTCGCGAGATTCCGTTCGCGTCGCTTCCGTGCAATATCAGGCCCGCAAGGTCAAATCCTTCGAGGATTTCGCCGCCCAGCTTGAATATTTCGTTGATGTCGCCACGGTCTACCGCTCCGATTTCGTGGTCTTCCCGGAAATGCTGACCATTCCGCTTCTCTCCATCGAGAGCAAGAAGCTGACGCCGCAGCAGTCGATCGAGAAGATTTCGACCTATACCGAAAAATTCGTCACCTTCATGCAGAATCTGGCCATTTCCTATAATATCAACATCATCGGCGGCACCCACCCCACGGTGATGAAGGATGGCAGCTTGGAAAATCTGGCCTATGTCTTCCTGCGCACCGGTGCCGTACATACCCAGTCCAAGATCCACCCGACTCCCAACGAGCGCTATTGGTGGAACATCGAAGGCGGCGACAAGCTCAAGCCGATCCAGACCGACTGCGGCCCGATTGGCGTGTTGATCTGCTATGATTCCGAATTCCCGGAACTGGCCCGCCATCTGACGGATCAGGGCATGAAAATCCTGTTCGTGCCCTTCTGCACCGATGAGCGACAGGGCTATCTCAGGGTGCGTTATTGCTGTCAGGCCCGCGCCATCGAAAACCAGATCTATGTGGTCACCTCCGGTATCGTGGGCAACCTGCCCGATGTCGAGAATATGGATGTGCATTATGCCGAGAGCGGCATTTTCACCCCTTGCGACTTCCCCTTTGCCCGCGACGGCATTGCGGCGCTGGCCGATGCCAATACCGAAACCATCATCTTCTCTGATCTGAAGACCGATCAACTGACCATCAGCCGCAATTCCGGAACGGTCCAGAATCTGAAAGACCGCCGGTTTGATCTTTACCGGGTGGAATGGAACCCCAAATCCTCACCGCAACAGGAACCCGCGATCAAGATCCGTTGATCGCGGCTGTTTCGGCCACCCACAGAGCCTCCCGCAAGGGAGGCAACGGCCTACTTCGGCCCCTCATGCAAACGGCATTGAGAGCGACATATTGGCATTGAAGCGTATGCAGCATTCAGACATATCAATATTTTTGAATATATAGTTCAAATATATTCATTATGTTGAAGTGGAAAGGTGCGATAAAATGACGCGGCAACATGGAGTATTGCCGTGATACCGCCCATCATCTCTGCATTTCTGACCTACACCCTGATCACAGCGCTGACCCCCGGCCCGAACAATATCATCGCGCTGAGCATGGCCACCCAATATGGCTTCCGACGCAGCGCGCGCGTCCTTGGCGGCATAGCAGTCGGCTTTCTGATCACGATGCTGTTCTGTGCGATCTTCACCTATTCGCTGGTCAGCACGCTTCCCTCTGTTACCGGATGGATGAGATGGATCGGTGCGGCCTATGTCTTGTGGCTCGCCTGGCGTATAGCGCGCAGCACTCCCCCCACGTCCGATCATGACGTACCGCCCTTGAGCTTCTGGAACAGTATTTTCCTGCAATTCGTCAATATCAAGATCATCCTCTATGGCATAACGGCGCTCTCCACCTTTGTGCTGCCCTATACCAGAGACATGGCAAGCATCTTCGGCGTCAGCATCATTTTGACGATCATCGGCTGCTTTGGAAATATGTGCTGGGCCCTTGCTGGCCACGGCTTCCAGACCCTGTTCCGGCAGCATGGACGCATCGTCAACAACATACTGGCCGCACTGCTCATCTATTGCGCGGTTCGAATGTTTGTCTGAAATGGCTCGCTGCAAAAGGCTTCAATAAAACGGCCTCGAAAGAAGCTGCAGTCAACACGGTGCTATCGGCTAGACTATATCGACAAAGCCGAAACCGACAGCCTCGGACAGATCAGCGATAGATTTCCGTATGGGGCTCTTCGCCAGAGCGGACATAGCCGCGATACATGCCTTCCGAGTTGAATGGCAGGGTGATGTTGCCCTCACGATCCACTGCGATGACGCCACCCGAGCCATCATTATTGGCAAGGTCGTGCATCACCACATGATTTGCGGCCTGTTCCAGCGTCTCGCCCGCATAGCGCATGCGCGATGCAATCTCCGAGGCTGCGGTGTAGCGGATAAACACCTCGCCATGGCCGGTAGCAGACACCGCACAGGTTTCATTGTCGGCATAGGTTCCTGCACCGATAACAGGCGTATCGCCGATGCGGCCCGCCGCCTTTCCTGTCCAGCCGCCGGTAGAGGTGGCGGCAGCCAGATTGCCAGCCTCGTCCCGCGCCACAGCACCCACGGTACCATGCTTGCGGGAAGGATCATCATCCTCTGATCCGGCCTGTTTCATCGCCAAGGTTTCCTGAAGAGCATCCCAGCGCGCCTGGGTGAAGAAATAATCTTTCTCAGCAAATTCGAGACCGGCCTTGCGGGCAACCGCCAAGGCATTGGGACCGGTCATCATCACATGAACGGTATTTTCCATCACCGCACGAGCTGCCCGCACCGGGTTTTTGGGGCCAAAGATGCTGGCCACGGCTCCGGCGCTGCGGTCCTTGCCGTCCATGATCGCGGCGTCCATTTCCTGTTCGCCCTGATCGGTAAAAACAGCGCCGCGTCCGGAGTTGAACAAAGGCTCGTCTTCCAGCGCACAAACGGCGGCGGTGACCGCATCAAGCGCCGTTCCACCGGCGCTCAGCACATCTTCCCCAGCCTTCAGCGCACGGGAAAGGCCTGCGTGATAGGCCGCTTCCTTCTCAGGCGTCATGGTTGATTTCAAAATCGTTCCGGCCCCACCATGGACCACGAGAGAGTAGCTCATATTCAGACCTTCAGCCCGGCTTGCGTTGCGCAGTAACGGGCGATTTCGGCATGGGGCGCGATCCAGCAATCGCCTTTCGCCGTGATGTGAGACAGCAATTCTTCCAGAATGAAGATACGAGACCGGTAGCCGGTGATATGCGGATGCATGGTCAACAAGAACATGCCGCCTTCCTCATAGGCGCCATCGAATTCGCGCTTGAAGATATCGAGCACATCCGTTGGCGCGGTATAGGGGCGTTGCGCACCGAACCGGTTCATCATGAAATAGACCGCATCATCGCGAATCCACTCCACTGGCAATTCGACAATACCCGTCTTCTCGCCATTGTCGAGGATCTCGTATGGATCGTCATCAGCAAACAGGGAACTGTCATAGATCAGACCAAGCTCGCGGGCGATTTTCAGGGTGACGTCGGAATAATCCCAAGAAGGCGTCCGCATGCCCACAGGCCGCACACCGGTGATCTTTTCCAATGTATCCGCAGAGCGGAGCATCAATTCACGCTCCTCATCGGCAGGCACCTGCGCGTTGCGCTCATGGATCCAGCCATGCAATGCAATTTCATGACCTTCCGCGGACAGCGACACCTGTTCTTCAGGATGCAGCAAGGCGGACACAGCAGGCACGAAGAAGGTGACCTTGACGCCATATCGGTCAAGAAGCTTGCGGATGCGCGGGATGCCCCGCCGAGCGCCATATTCGCCCCAACTGAGACGGGCGGGCGATTCACCGCCATCGCGCAGTTCGTTGGTTTCGTGGTCGCTGTCAAAGCTCAGCGCCACGGCACAACGCGCGCCACCCGGCCAGCTTTTGGGCAGCAGGGACTGGCCTGCACGGACCTGATTGACCCGACCGCGCCAGGTCGCTTCGTCCCATTCATAGGGTTCTTTCATGCGTGGCCTCCATCGACCGAGAGTATTTGACCGCTGATCCAGTCAGCCTGAGGCGACGCCAGAAACGTCACGGCGTTGGCGATATCCTGTGGCAGACCGAGGCGGCGCATATGAATTCCGCCGATGACAGCCTTCTGGCGCTCCGACCCGAAGGCCTGCCATTGCTTCTCCGTCGACGGATTGGAAAGAATGAAGCCCGGTGCCACGGAATTGACCGTGATGCCGAAAGGCCCCAGCTCAAGCGCCAACTGTCTGGTCAGCCCGACCAGAGCATGCTTGGCGCTTGCATAAGCTTGAATGCCAGTAAGGCTGGGGCGCAGGCCCGCGCCCGAAGAGATGGTGATGATCCGGCCCGACCTGCGCTCTTTCATGTGAGGAGCCACAGCCTGAGCGCACCACATGGCAGCGTCTACATTGACCTTGAAAATGGCATGCCAGTCCTCTTCGCCAATCTCATCGATCGGGCGACCAACCTGACCGCGCACACCGCCAGCAGACGTAACAAGCCCATCAATATGGCCATAATGCCCCAGCACATCCTGCATCACAGAGACAACGCCGTCCCGCGAGGACAGATCACCCTGATGCATGCCGATGCCCTCTTCCTTGAGCGATGCCATTCCGGCAGCATCAATATCAATGGCGGCAACCTCTGCGCCGGAGGCCTTGAGCTGGCGCGCGATGGCTGCGCCGATGCCTTGAGCGGCACCAGTGACCGCGAATATTTTCCCTGAAAGATCTAGCTGCATAGAGGCACCATTTCATCAACCAGCTTTGCCGATTGCGCGCGTTTGCCATCTTCGATATCGTGGATCAAGTCCACCATTTTCGTCAGCGCCGGAACCTGCAATCCATGCGATTGGGCCAGAGGGATCATCGTGCCAATCTGGGCATCCACCTCGGTCTTGCGTTTGCGCACGGCAAGATCGCGCCAAATGCCCGAATGGGTCTTTGCGGTCTTGCGATTGTGCGCCACCATGGTGTCCATGGCTTTCCTCATGCCGACCGGGTCGGAGGCCAGAAAGGCCGCCGGATCAAAGCCGTTAAAACCAATCGGGCTGACACCTTCGGCCTTAGCCAGTGCCATCACTTCATGGCCGAGCGTCTCATAAACCACGCGATGTTCCGGTCGCGCCATGGCGTCCGACATGGAATCCGGGGTGAGCGCGGTACAGAAGAGCAGCGAGCCGTAGCCCATCTTGCCCCAAAGATAGCCCCAGATATTGTCCGTCAGCACGGCTCCGGGTTCGACAAGCGACAGCAAGGCATGAACTCTTTCCACGCGGGGCGTGCGCTGGCCATCAAGTTCGCCGACCGCGACTGCAGCCCGATTGCCATAGAGAACAAGCCCCGGCTCCAGCCAGTCGGCTCCGAAATTCACAAAGCAGCCAACCGTATTTTCTGCACCAATGGCAGCGGCGATTACCTTTTCATTGAGGCCGTTCTGGGCGGATACAACATAGCCATTGGGCGCGAGATGCTTCTTGAGCATGCCAAGCGCCGTCTCGGTGTGATGGGCCTTGACGGCAAGGAACACAATGTCGAACGTTCCTTGCAGCTCTTCAGGCAAACTTGCGGGTAGAATTTGCGTAAATTCCTCGACCGGCCCTTCGATTTTCAGGCCGGAGGTGCGCATCGCCTCAACATGTTCAGGCACGATATCGACCATATGCACCTTGTGACCGGCGCGCGCGAAATAGGCTCCCAGCACTCCGCCAATGGCTCCGGCACCCCAGATCAGAATGGAAGGCTGTGTCATTCCCATTCGCCCGCGATCTGAGCACGGGTCTCTTCAACGGCAACGGCCCAGATGCGCTCCATCTCTTCATCGGAACGCTGGTATCGACCGCCATAATTGCCATCTCCGATCAGCGCGCGAACCCCGGCAGCATCGCGATCCCTGAGGCGGTCGAAATCGACATAGGGCTTCTGTTCATCAGGCATGGCACGACCTTCAAGGCGGGTGCAGGGGAAATTTTCCATCCAGCTTGCATGGCTCGCAACGGGATCAATTTCCTTGACCAGCCCCATGGTCTTGGGTGCCCGCCACCAATCGTGAAACCGACAGCGCGCACCTTTATTTTGCTCCATCCATTCCATTGTCACCGGCAGAATATGGGTGTTTCCGCCATGCCCATTGACAATCAGAATGCGGCGAAAGCCGGTCTTGTAGAGGCTATCGAGAATATCCGTCAGCACAGCGGCATAGGTCGAAACTTTCAGCGAAACAGTGCCGGGAAAGGCCATAAAATAGGGTGTGAGACCATAGGGAACGGCAGGAAAGACGGGCACCCCCAAGGGCTCGGCCGCATCAGCGGCCACTTTTTCAGACAGGATGCTATCCACGGAAAGGCTCAGCCATGCATGCTGCTCGGTGCTGCCAAGCGGCAACACACACCGGTCATCCGTCTTCAGATATTCTTCGACCTCAAACCAGTTGCTCTCGGAAATTTTCAACTTAGCCCCTCCGGGTTTTCATGATTTTTGTTCTATATGCCTCGATGGTCGGAAGCAGTTCTTTTTTGACAGCATTGATATCGGGCGTGTGGCGATATTCGAAGGCCTTCTGGTCCGCTCGCAAACTCTTGAGCAGATAGTCCGCACCCGTCGCATAGACCAGCACGTCCGCCGCCTCGATGGCAGCTTCGGCATCAGGCTCGCCACGCACAACAATCTGGACATCGGAAATATGCGGCCCAAAGCGATGGATGCCCGCCTTGAGCATGGTAACAAAGGTATCAAAATAGGAATATCCGACAACGCGCTCATCGGTCGAAAGCGAAGCAAGCGCGACGCGTGTCGCCTCGTCCGGAATGAGAGTGACGCCGGTGATCGGTGTATCAGGGAAATATGTCTTTGCAGGCTCAAGCAGACTGCGCGGGGAAATAACCAGATCAAACTGTTGCCCTTCCAGCGAAGAGCGGTCTTCCATCGTTCCCACAACCAGCCTGTCGGCCTTGTCCAGATGGGGACGCAACGCTTGCGCATAGGCTTCCGTCGGCTCCCAGAAATTGCCCAGAATAAGCAGCCGCATGGAAACATGCACCTGTCGTGGCGTCATGGAAACGCGCGTTGCAAGCTCGGATGGAGCAATGCCACAATCATAGGCCAGATCGACAAGCTCGGCGATTTTGCCGTCAAGTTCGCGCAATTTTGCGGCATTTGCCGACAGGGTCATGCTTTTCACGAAGGTGCCGCAACCGACACGCCCTTCGATATTGCCCACTTCCTGCAGGGCTGCATAGACCGTACTGACAGTAACGGGTGATATTTTCAACCGGCCAGCCAGCGACCGAACAGAGGGCAACCGGCCACCTTCCGGCAATTCTCCTGACGCGATGCCAAACTCCAACGCTCCGCGCAATTGAACTGAAACCGGGACCGACGACGTGCGATCAATAGCCTCTACGATGCGATCCATGGCCTGATCAAATTGTGCTTGAATATTTGTCATAGTGTTATAATGAACAAAAACACCACCCCTGCCAAGTCCTGCAATCGCGACCTTCAACATATTTAATTCAGCGATTTGTATCAATTTAATGTTGACCGTATCAAATTTTGTCCATTAATGTATCAATCAAATGAAACATAAAAAAAGCAATTCCACCCAACCACAAGGGAAAACCAAATGACGAAATCATTTTTGAGAACAGCCGTGGCCACAGTTGCCCTGCTTGCTGCGGTGCCTTCCGTTTATGCCCAGGATCTCATTCTGGGTCTGCGTGCAGGCCCCGATTCCATCGACCCGCACTGGTCAACATTGGGAAGTCAGGCAGAAGCCCTGCGCCACATCTATGACACGCTGGTGGATGTTGACGAAAAACTCCAGCTCAAGCCGGGCCTCGCCGTAAGCTGGGCCCCTGTCGACGACACAACATGGGATTTCAAACTGCGTCAGGGCGTCAAGTTCCATGACGGCTCCGACTTCACCGCAGAAGACGTCAAATTCTCCATCGAACGCATTCCCGTTGTCACCGGCCCAATGCCGATGACGCTCTACACGAAATATGTCGATAGCGTTGAAATCATTGACGATTACACAATTCGCATTCACACCAAAGGCATGGCCCCGGCCCTTCCGAACGACTTTACCCGCCTGTTTGTCGTCCCCTCTGAAACCGGCATGGAAGCCCGCAACGAAGAGTTCAACTCAGGTAAAGCCGCCATCGGCACCGGCCCTTACAAATTTGTTTCATGGCAGCCAAAGGGCGATCTCGTTCTCGAGCGCTTTGATGACTATTGGGGCGGCAAGGCTGCTTGGGAAAAAGTCATTCGTCGTGAAATCGCCGATGACGCTGCCCGCGTTGCCGCTCTTCGCTCCGGCGAAGTCGACATGATCAACTATGTCCCCGCGTCCGACTATCTGGCCTTCAAGAGCAACAAGGATCTGGAAACCTTTGTTTCCGATTCAGTCTATATTCTGAACATCGCACCAAGCGTCAAGGACGAAGAACCACAGCCAATCACCATCGACGGCAAGCCGGTTGATGGCAACCCGTTGCAAGACCTGCGCGTCCGCAAGGCGCTTGATCTTGCGATTAACCGCGACGTGCTCGTCAATGTGGTTCTGGAAGGCCTTGGCGCTCCGGCAAACCAGCTCATGCCGGAAGGCTTCTTTGGCTATTCAGATAAACTCGGCAAACGCGAATATGACATTGATCAGGCCAAGAGCCTGCTGGCTGATGCCGGTTATCCGAACGGCTTCGAGATTGACTTCACCTGCACCAACAACCGCGTCCCGGGCGATGCTGTTGTCTGTGAAGCTCTGGCGCAGATGTGGTCGCGTCTCGGCCTGAAGGTCAATGCCCAGGCTCTGAACGGCACCGTCTTCTTCCCGGCAGCCGCTCGCGAAGAATATACCATGACCATGTCAGCTTGGGGCACCCTGACCGGGGAAGCTGCCTACACCTACGGCGCACTGACCCACACCAAGGATGCTGACAAGGGCTTTGGCAACTTCAACCGCACCGGCTATTCCAATCCGGAATTCGACAAGGTGTTTGACGAAGGCACCCAGACCCTCGACGCCGACAAGCGCAAGGCGCTTTATGAAGAAGCATCCTACATCGCCATGGAAGACCGTGCGCTCATCCCGACTGTCATTCTGCAAACGGTCTGGGCGGCAGATGCTGGCACTCTGAAAATCACACCTCGTGTAGATCAGGAAACGCGCGCTTACGAAATCACTCCGGCATCCGCGAACTAGAATTGCCTGAGAGAAACTTTCGTTTCTAAAATACCAGATGCACCCGGTTCGGCCGGGTGCATCTCATTGCTGTTCGTGCGCACCGCGCCCTTCAAACCGATGCAAACCGATGCAAACTGGGGCCTGACGCCAAACCGTTGCGTTCTGGCACCTCGCCCGGCTTGCCGTCAGTCTCGAGGCTCACATGCTCGCTTTCCTCGTCAATCGCCTGTTGCAGGCGGTTCTGGTCGTATTCGCCATGTCGATCATCGTGTTTGTCGGCGTCTATGCTATCGGCAACCCCATTGACGTGCTCATTGACCCCGGAGCCACACAGGCCATTCGTGAGCAATTGATCCATCAATATGGTCTCGACCAGCCCCTGTGGCAGCAATATCTGACCTTCCTGAGCAATGTGCTCCATGGTGATCTGGGCAAGTCGATGGTCTACAATATCTCCGTGACCAGCCTTGTCTTCTCCCGCTTGCCTGCAACATTGGAACTGGTGGGCATCGCTGTTCTGCTTGCCTCCATGATCGGCATTCCCGCAGGCATCTATGCCGGATATCGGCCAAACAAGCTGTTTGCCCGCTCCATCATGGCCTTGTCCGTTTTGGGCTTCTCGGTTCCGACCTTCTGGATCGGCATGCTGCTCATCATGGCATTCGCGGTCAATCTGGGCTGGCTGCCCTCTGGCGGGCGCGGCGATGTGGGCGAGATTTTCGGCATTCCCACATCCCTTGCCACGGTTGATGGCTGGGAGCATGTCATAATGCCGGCAATCAACCTGTCACTCTTCATGATGGGCCTGATGATCCGCCTCACCCGCGCAGGCATGGTGGAAGCGATGCAGACCGATTATGTCAAATTCGCCCGCGCACAAGGCCTACCGGATCGCCAGATCGTCTTCAGCCATATCATGCGCAATATTTCCATTCCGATTGTGACCGTCTTCGGGCTCGAGGTCGGCTCAACGCTGGCCTTTGCCGTGGTGACCGAGAGCGTGTTCAATTGGCCAGGTGTCGGCAAGCTGATCATTGACTCCATTCTCCAGCTCGACCGCCCCGTCATGGTTACCTATCTGGTTCTTGTTGTTGTTCTTTTCGTGCTTATCAATCTCATTGTCGACCTAGTCTATGCACGCCTTGACCCGCGTGTCCGGTTGAAAGGAGGTCAGTGATGACCGATGCCTCGCCAACCACAGCGCAAGCGGAAATTCATTCTGCCCGTTTGCGCAATTTTGTTTCAGACTTTGCCCGCTCGCCTGTAGCGGTCATCTCTCTTATTCTCATTCTTTGCCTGATGTTCGTATCCTTCGCGGCTCCGCTTGTTTCGCCACAGGATCCCTATGATCTGGCCAAGCTGGACTGGATGGATGCATTCCTGCGTCCCGGAACGGTCGGCTCGGGGGGCTATGTCCACACGCTCGGCACAGACAATGCGGGCCGCGACATGCTGTCGGCCATTTTCTACGGTCTGCGCACCAGTTTCGTGATCGGCCTTTCGGCCGGAGCCCTTGCGCTCATGGTCGGCATCTGCCTTGGCTTGATAGCCGCCTATTTTGGCGGTCGCATCGAGGCGGTGATCATGCGCATTGTTGACCTTCAGCTCTCCATGCCAGCCATTCTGCTGGCGCTGGTGCTGGTGGCCGTTCTGGGGCAAGGCATCTCGCAGATCATTCTCGCCCTTGTCATCGCGCAATATGCCTATTTCGCGCGCACCACCCATGGCGCGGCCAAGGTGGAACGGGGCAAGGACTATATCGAAGCGGCACGCTCCACGCCTCTGCCCACAAGCAGGGTCCTGTTTCGCCACCTGTTGCCGAATGTTCTGCCGCCGCTGATCGTCGTGGCAACCGTTCAGGTCGCAAGTGCCATAGCGCTGGAGGCAACCCTGTCCTTCCTCGGGGTCGGCTTGCCACTGACCGAGCCTTCTCTTGGCTCGCTGATCGCCAACGGCTTCAAATATATCCATACAGACCGCTATTGGCTTTCCATCTTTCCCGGCCTGTTCCTGATGATCACCGTCGTTGCAATCAATCTAGTTGGCGATCAGGTTCGTACAGTTCTGGATCCGAGGCAAAATCGATGACCAAAGCTTTGGAAGTGCGAGGGCTGACCACCCGATTTGAGACCCGCAAGGGTATGGTCACCGCAGTGAATGGCGTCAGCTTTTCTGTCGAAAAAGGGCGCATCATGGGGCTGGTCGGAGAAAGCGGCTCCGGCAAGAGCGTCACGGGCTTTTCCATTCTGGGGCTCATTGACGAGCCGGGCAAAATCACCGGCGGCGAGGTTCTTGTCGAGGGCCAGAATTTGCGCGCCCTCAAGCCTGAAGCCTTGCGTAAATTGCGCGGCTCCAAGGTCGCCATGGTGTTTCAGGACCCGATGATGACCCTCAATCCGGTGCTGCGGGTTGGCGATCAGATGACCATGGCCGTGCGGGTGCATGAGAAAATGTCCAAACGCGCCGCATGGGAGAAAGCCCGAGAAGCGCTCGAGATTGTCGGCATCCCCGCGCCTGCGGAAAGGCTCAAGGCCTATCCGCATCAACTCTCCGGCGGCATGCGTCAGCGCGTAGCCATTGCCACTGCCCTGCTGCATCGCCCCGCCGTCATCATCGCCGATGAGCCGACGACTGCGCTTGATGTGTCCATTCAGGGGCAGATCCTTGCCGAGGTCCGGCGGCTTGCAGATGAAACCGGCACAGCCATTGTCTGGGTCACCCATGACCTTGCGGTGATTTCCAGTCTGGCCGACGATATCTGCGTCATGTATGCGGGCCGGATCGTGGAGAGAGGCACCGCCGAGGCGGTTATATCCGGGCCGCGCCACCCCTATACGGTGGGGCTGATCGGCTCGGTGCCGAGCCTGCATGAACCGGGCACGCCCTTGCCGCAGATCCCCGGCTCTACACCGCAATTGTCCAACCTGCCGACGGGTTGTCCGTTCCGGCCCCGCTGTGCCCATGCGACAGACATTTGCGCAAGCGAACCACCAACGACCGAAACCGACGGGCATTTCGTTGCCTGCCACCACCCGATGGAGGCCTCATGAGCGCGCCGCTTCTCACCGTCAAGGCTGTCCATAAACGCTTCATCCGCAAGCCCGGTCTGGTCACGCAAGGGATCGATCGTCTGACCGGACGCCAATCCGGCTCCACTGTGCATGCGCTCTCCGATATCACCCTGTCAGTTGATCCGGGCGAAGTGCTCGGTCTGGTGGGCGAATCCGGCTGTGGCAAATCCACCCTTGGCCGCATCATTTCAGGCATTTACAGCCCCAGCGACGGGCATGTCTTCCTTGATGGCGAACCTGTCGCTACCGTTTATGGCGACTCCGTCAAGAAACTGACGACAGAAGTCCAGATGATCCATCAGGACCCGTTCGCCAGCCTCAACCCTCGCATGAAGGTTGGCGAGACCATCGCCGAAGGACCGCGCGTCCATGGCTTGCTGAAGCCGAAAGAGGCCCAGAGCCGGGTGCGCTCGCTGCTTGAAAAAGTCGGCCTTGAAGGGGCTTATGCCGACAGGCTGCCGCATCAATTCTCCGGTGGTCAGCGCCAGCGCGTGGCCATTGCGCGCGCCTTGGCCATGGAGCCCAAATTGCTGGTGCTCGACGAAGCGGTGGCCTCGCTCGATGTTTCCATTCAGGCGCAGGTGCTCAATCTGTTCATGGAGCTGCGCAAGGAGCTTGATCTCACCGCCGTCTTCATCAGCCACGATCTTTCTGTGGTGCGTCATGTCTGCGATCGGGTTGCCATCATGTATCTTGGCCGCATCGTGGAACTCGCAACCGCCGCCGAGCTATATCAAAATCCGAAACATCCCTACACCAAGGCCCTGTTCGGATCGATCCCGACCCTTGGCACGGGCCGGGCAAATTTCCAGCCCATCAAGGGCGAAATCCCCTCGCCACTCAATCCGCCAAAGGGCTGCGCGTTTCACCCACGTTGCCCCATGGCGGGCCCGCGATGTAAGGTGGAACTCCCCGCCCTCAAGCCATCCAAGGAAGGCGGCGCCCATGTAGCCTGTCATCTCAATGACGGCGGAACCGAAATAACGGAGGCAGCATGAACCAGTTCTTTTCCGACCAGATCGGGCGTATCAATGACACGCTCTGCGCGGTCAATATGTTGCAATGGGATGCACGCGTCACGATGCCTGCGGGCGGCTCTGAGACGCGGGGGCAACAAATCGCCACCTTGAAGGCTTATGCCCGCGCCATGCTGCTTGATGACGCCTTTGGCGATGCCGCCGCCGATGCATTGGAAAATGCCGATAATGACACCGATAGGAAGGCAGCCGAGGCTGTTCTTGAAGCGCGTGCTTGGCATCAACGCATTCCCACCAGACTTCTGAAGCGACTGGATGAGCAGTCGGTCATTTCCAGCAAGGCATGGGCCGATGCTCGCGCCAGGGGCGACTTCGCAAGCTTCAAGCCACACCTTGCCGAGATTCTCGCGCTTTCCCGTCAGATGGCCGATGCCATTGGCTATGACGAGCATCCCTATGATGCCATGCTGCAAATCTATGAACCCGGAGAGACGGCAAAGTCG
The DNA here is from genome assembly GCF_963676275.1 of uncultured Cohaesibacter sp. Taxonomy (NCBI): domain Bacteria; kingdom Pseudomonadati; phylum Pseudomonadota; class Alphaproteobacteria; order Hyphomicrobiales; family Cohaesibacteraceae; genus Cohaesibacter; species uncultured Cohaesibacter sp. Next base: position 3,607,177 of record NZ_OY781091.1, read on the forward strand.
CTCGACACCCTGTTCTCAGCCTTGCGCAAGGGTATCAAGCCGATCCTTGAGAGGGTTCTCTCGCACCCGCAACCGCGCAAAGATTTTCTTTATCGCAGCTATCCCGTTACGGATCAGAAGGCGGTCTGTGGTCAATTGGCAGCTTTGCTCGGGCTGGACATGAACCGCAGCCGCCTTGACACTGCGGTCCACCCCTTCGAGATTTCCTTCACCCGTCAGGATGTGCGCATCACTTCCCGCTGGAACGAAACCTATCTGCCCATGTCGATATTCGGCACGATGCATGAGACGGGCCATGCGCTCTATGAGCAGGGCATTGATCCGTCCCTCACCCGCACCGCTCACACCACCGACCTCATCGGTCTTTATGCCGTTGGCGGCAGCAGCTTTGGCATGCACGAAAGCCAGTCGCGCCTGTTCGAGAATCATATCGGACGCTCTGCGTCTTTCTGGGAGCAGCATTTTGGCCTGCTGAAGAGCCATTTTGCCGAGCAATTGACGGATGTGACAATCGAGGAATTTGTCGCGGCGATCAATCGGTGCGAGCCGGGTTTCATAAGAGTCGAAGCCGACGAGTTGACCTACGATCTGCATATCATGCTGCGCGCACGGCTTGAGATGGCACTGATGGACGGCTCCTTGAGTGTGGATGACATTCCTCAAGCATGGAACGAAGCGATCCGCGAGGACCTTGGCCTTGAGGTGCCCGATGACAGCTTAGGCTGCCTTCAGGACATTCACTGGTCCAGCGGCTATATCGGCTCTTTCCCCACCTACACGATTGGCAACATCACCGCCGCGCAGATCATGGCCCATTTCGATGCCACCACCCCCGCTTTGCGTGATACGGTCAATGCCGGTGATCTGGCCCCCTTGCGGTCTGCCTTGCAGAAGACCGTCTGGCAATATGGACGCTCGAAAAGCCGACGCGAAATCATTGCCGGTATCGGTGCCGATCCGGAAGATTGTTCAAGCTATATCGCTTATCTGGCAGAAAAATTCGCCTGACCCCACCCCGCCGCCTGATATTGACATCTTTCAAGAAACGCTTGAGTGGCCAGCGTGAAAGCAACAGGCCATGCGCACCAGATGATATCCAGAGAGCAAGAGCATCTCTAGAGAGATCTAGTCGAGTCGAAGCAGCAATTGCGGCTCAACAGAAAGCGGATCAATTCACAAGCGATTGTTTTCATTGAGGAAAGGATGGTGGGCGTAACTGGGATTGAACCAGTGACCCCTACGATGTCAACGTAGTGCTCTCCCGCTGAGCTATACGCCCATCCTTGGTGAACCGAGTTGTTTCAGTTCAAGCGGTGAGAAGGCTTCTACCGCCCTGTTGGAGGGATTGCAACCCCCTTTTACATTTCTGTCATCAATGAACAGTCAGGCTGTGAAAAACCTTAGATATCAATCCTCGCAAACAGCCTCACTGGCGCTGGCAGCGGCTTAGGCAGCCAGCATTTTGCTCACTTCATTGACCAGATCACGCAGATGGAAGGGCTTTGACAGCACTTTTGCATCCTTGGGCGTATTGCTATCGGGATTGAGCGCGACAGCGGCAAAACCGGTGATGAACATCACCTTCAGATCAGGATCAAGTTCGGTTGCCCGGCGCGCCAGTTCAATACCATCCATCTCCGGCATAACGATATCCGTCAGCAACAGAGTGAAGGGTTCCTCACGCAAACGATCATAGGCGCTTTTCCCGTTGTCAAACGAGACAACTTCATATCCCGCATTCTGCAAGGCACGCGAAAGGAAGCGGCGCATGTCATTATCGTCTTCAGCAAGCAAAATCTGCGACATTTTATAGTGTTCTCCAGCCCGCTGGTGGGCATATTTCAGCAAATTCGTCTTAACCCGATTTCGGGATTGGGTAGACTACAATACAAAGCCATTGAGGTAAAAATCCCGTGAACCAGAAGAGATTTCAACCAGCCTCTCTTCAATTCGGGACAAAATCATCCCTTTTTGCTTGTAAGTAGCGCTCCCAATAATGATAATATTGAATTACACTTCTCTGACAAGAGAGAAGATAATCACGAATCATTCTTTTATCCCACCAGACATCCTCATCAGGCAAAAAGGTGGGAAAAGCACAAATCCGGCCGCCCGGAGCGGCAGCCATGTGTAACATGAAAATAGAGGGCAATTTGAGTTCCAATAAATTTCAGCCCACAGAAACGCTGGATGTCCCTTTTTGGATCGAGAGGCCCGAACAGCAACTGGCACCCTTCATTTTCAGCTCGCCCCATTCCGGGCGATGCTATACCGCCGCGTTCAAGAATGCCAGCCGCCTGACCGAACTGGAACTGCGCAGTTCTGAAGATTCCTATATCGACCTGCTCTATGGCAAAGTGCCCGAATCCGGCGCGCCATTGATGGCAGCCAACTTTCCGCGCGCCTATCTGGATCTCAACCGCGAGCCCTATGAGCTGGATCCGCTCATTTTCAGCGATCCCCTGCCCTCTTACGCCAAGACGTCCGGAACAAGGGTCGGCAGCGGTTTGGGAACGATTGCCCGTATTGTCGCCGAGCGCAAGGAAATCTACCGCCACAAGCTCAGCCTGCAAGAGGGCCTTGAACGGATTGAAACGCTTTACAAGCCCTATCACCAAAGCTTGCGGCGCGAGCTGGCTCTGGCCCATGTCAATTTCGGCTATGCCTGCCTGATCGATTGCCATTCCATGCCTGCGCGGGTGTTTCAGAATGCCAACCCCAACAACCGGCCGGACATCGTGCTGGGCGATCGCTATGGCACCAGCTGCCATCCCTCGCTGCTGTCAGCCGCCAAAAGCATTTTCAATCATCTGGGATTGCGTGTCGAAATCAACCGCCCCTATGCCGGCGGCTTCATCACGCAGCATTATGGCAGGCCACTCAAGGGACTGCATGCCCTGCAAATCGAAATCGATCGCAGTCTCTATATGAATGAAGAGACCTTCGAACCGGTGCCACATTTCGATGAGTTGGTCGATTTGTTCGGGCGCTTTTCCGAGTTGCTGATGCAATGTGCAAGTGACGCGCTCTACCCCACCGCAGCAGCAGCCGAATAGCCCCTCCCCAGCCTCTCGCCCAGCCCTCCCCACAGCAAACAACCAGTGGCTGCAACCTTCATTATTCGGAACTTTGTGCTACCGGCGCTTGTTCACCAGCCTTGCCAGACGCCCTTTTGCACCAGACGCTTGACTGCAAACAAAAAAAAGGCCGCTTTGCGCGGCCCGAAAAGTCTAAGGAGGAAACGCCCAGCAAGGGCGGCGGGAAAAATGTTCCGCAAGAAGAAGATCGCATTTACAACCCAAAACTGTCAAGCAAGCCCGGAAGCGCCCCAATTCGCAAATGGCTGGCAAAAAGAAAAATTTTGCCCAAAAATTAATCACAAACCAACAAATAGCTGAAATTACTTATTTTTAAATGCCTCAAAAGCGACACCCCATGACAAGCAATTAATGTGCATAATATTTACGCAAGTCGTAAAAATTCGCATTTTTGCTCATTTTCGAAGCAAATCTGCCCGCCTTTCGAAAATTCGGGCATTGAAAGCCTGCCCTTTCTCATTATTTTTTCTTCACCTTGCCTTGATTTTCAGATCATTGTGATAGCGCTATTGCCTACTTGCCACTTGACCTGAAGCCAGCAAATCTGTCGTATAGGCAGGAAAAGTTCCCCACCTCAAGGATCAAACACCTCATGTATTTTGCTAGCGACAACTGGGCCGGAGCCTCCGACCCGATCATGAACGCCTTGATGCGTCACAAGGATGGCTATGAACCGGCTTATGGCAGTGGCAAGCTCAGCGAGTCCATCGAGCGGCGCTTTCAGGAGATTTTTGAAACGGATTGCGCCGTGTTCGTTGTCGGCACCGGAACTGCGGCCAATGCACTGGCCCTGTCTGCCCTAACGGGACCGGCGGGCACCGTTTTCTGTCACAAGGAAGCCCATATCCGGGTAGACGAATGCGGCGCTCCGGAATTTCTGACCTCAGGGGCGCGCATGTGGGGCCTTGAAGGCAAGCATGGCAAATTGAACGCGCAGGCCCTTGCGATCGGCTTTCAGGAAGTGCCCCATGGCGTGGTTCATCACGGCCAGCCAAGCGCCATTTCGCTGACGCAGGCCACCGAAGTCGGCACCATCTACAGCGTCGAGGAAATCTCCGCATTGTCCGAACAGGCCAAGGCCAACGGACTCGCGGTGCATATGGATGGAGCCCGCTTTGCCAATGCCCTCGTCACGCTGGGCGTAACGCCAGCAGAAATGACATGGAAAGCCGGGGTGGACGTGCTCTCCTTCGGCGCCACGAAAAATGGCGCATGGTGCGCCGAAGCCGTCGTCTTCTTCAACAAGGATTATGCAAAAGACTTCATCTACCGCCGCAAGCGCGCCGGTCAGCTCTTCTCCAAGATGCGCTTTGCCGCAGCCCAGTTCGAAGGCTATTTCGAGCATGATCACTGGCTGAATAACGCCCGCCATTCCAACGCCATGGCGCAAAGGCTGGTCAAGGGTCTGGAAGGGCTCAGCGATAGCCGCCTGGCCTGGCCGACCGGCTCCAATGAAATTTTTGCAATCGTGCCGAAAAAATCTGCCGAGAAGGCAAAGGCAGCAGGCGCGATCTTCTATGACTGGCCAACCTTCGGCCTTGATCGCGAAGAATGCCCCAAAGAGGGCGAAGTGCTCTTGCGTCTGGTCTGCTCCTTTGCGACCACGGCAGGCGAAGTGGACCAGTTCCTCGATTGCCTGAAATGAAGATTGTCTGAAATGAAGACTGCCTGAAAAAGCGAGCTATTCGAAATAGAAAAAAGCGCTCAACCGCAAGGAAGAGCGCTTTTCTGTGAGAGAGTGGTTGCCGGAAGCGGCAAAGACGGCACCTCTTCCGACAACCCTTCTTGGGATGAAGAAGCGTGCGGGCCTATTTTGAGGCCAGCTGTCGCGCCCGGCCTTTCAGGGTCGGGCTGCGATCTGTCGGAAAATCAGTGGGTAGCGCCCTCAATCACCCTCGGATCTGTCTCCTTGCCAGAGGAGCGGATCTCGATCTGGCGCGGTTTCATGGCTTCGGGGATTTCGCGCTTGAGGTCGATATGGAGCAGACCATGTTCCATGCTTGCCCCTTCAACCTGCATATAGTCGGCGAGCTGGAACTGACGTTCGAAGGCACGCGAAGCAATGCCGCGGTGCAGATAGTCTTTTTCCTGTTCGCTTTCTTCCACGACTTTCTCACCGGTTACCTTGAGGCTATTCTCTTTCACTTCGATGGAAAGATCCTTCTCGGCAAAACCGGCAACGGCCATCGAGATACGATAGGAATTCTCGGCCAGACGTTCGATATTGTAAGGTGGATAGGACTGGGCGCTACTGTCCGGACCCGTTACGGTGTCCAGCATGGAGAAGAGCTTGTCAAAGCCGACAGTAGAGCGATAAAGCGGAGTGAGATCGTAGTGACGCATGATAGAGTCCTCCTTTTGAGCGACAAAAATTGCGTTCGTTAACCTACCCCTTCCCCCGTTCTGTGGCAGGAAGGGAATGAAGCCGGAGCCGCATTGGCCTCCGACATTAAATGATATGGAAATGCCCGCCGAGCATTTCAAGACCCTCAAATCATTTTCCATGAATGGCGGAAACATGCCATTTCAGAGCCTTGCCACATCCTCGCCTTGTTGCTGAACCCGATATGAACGAGCCTTTCCGAATGGGTTCATGATGCCTCTGCTAGCCTATCCTCACAACAATACGGCAAAGCCCGAACCAAACAGAATCAAGGAAAGGCAAGACAATGAAACTGACAGCAATCGCACTTCCCATATTGGTCGCATTTACCGTTTACCAACCAGCGCAGGCTCAGGACTATGGACGCAGTTATGGACGGGATTACACGCCATATTACGGGCAGGACTATGGACGGAGCCATTGGCAGGATTCAAACCGCTATTATCAGGTCTATCAGTCCGGTTACTACACCCAGCCTCCCCTCGGGCGTGATCTGAACAAAAAGGCGGAAAAGCCGCAGAGCACCAGAGAAGTTACCCGCCAAAAGAGCGTCGAGCGAAAGGTGATCCGCAACGAAAGCGGCAAGAAAACCGTAATTCAGAAAACCGTCACCCAGCGCAAGGTCGTCAAGAAAACCGTCATCGAGCCACCAAAGCAGCGGGCGCTTTCCAGTCATGAACTGATCCGGATTGCAGAGAGAAACGGCTATCGGGACATTCGTGATTTCTCCCAGCGCGGCAAGATCGCCTCTATGAAGGCGCGTGATCGCTACGGTCGGCTCTATAGCCTTGAAATCAATGCCTATACGGGCAGTTTTGTGAAACAGACCGCCCTTTCCCGCAGAGACGAACATCGCAATTGGGGTGGATATCACCGGAGCGCAGACCGCTATTATGGTGGATATGAACGCAGCTATAACCGTCCCATGGACAATAGTGGCGTTTCCTTCATCCTGCAGCTGAACAGCCTGCTTCAGATAGGTCAGGGCCGCTGGTCTTACTGAGCAGCCACCATTTCCTGCTGAAACGCGATATTTCAGCCCTGCAGCCTGTGGCCCTCCCCCCAAGGGTCACAGGCTTTTTCATGGCCGCTTGCGCCCTGTTTTTCCCATAAGTTGCTGTTAGCCGTGAAAAAGCCCGATATAGGCAATTTTCCCCTCCCATCCGCAGCACTTTTCGCTAAACTGCACGCAAAAAGGCTTCCGAGGGGCAGATATGCATTTGAATCATCTTGATAAATATCCCGATCTGGCAGATGGAATCTGCCATGGCATGACATGCTGGGATAATCGGCAAGTGCGCGTTGCCCGTTGGCCTGCCCTTTCCTCTGCCCCCAAGGGCACCATCTGCCTGCTGCATGGCCGGGCTGAATTCATTGAGAAATATTACGAAGTGATCCGCGAATTGCGCCAGCGTGGCTTTGCTGTGGCCACAATGGATTGGCGCGGACAAGGCCTTTCGGACCGACAGGCGGGGCATCCACTGAAAGGAGACGTGCGGCACTTCTCAGATTATGGCAAAGATCTCATCCAGTTCATTCGCGAGATCATTCTGCCTGATTGCCCGCCCCCCTGCTTTGCCCTGACCCATTCCATGGGTGGCCTCATTCTTCTTTCCAATCTGCCGCAAATGCGAATCAAGATCGATCGGGCCGTGTTATGTGCGCCCCTGATTGCGCTTTCAACCAGCCGATACAGCTTTCTGGGCCACACGCCAAGCCAGTCTGGCATCCGCAAGCTGACAGCTCTGATGCGCTATCTGGGGCAAGGCGAGCGCTACGCGCCGGGGGTTTCCCGCACGCCCTTCGACAGACAGGGCTTTTACAACAACCATGTCACGTCCGACGGACCGCGCTATGACAGAAACCGCCAGTTTATGATCGATTATCCCGATCTGGCAATCGCCGGCCCGACCATTCGCTGGCTGCATGAAAATTGCAAGGCGATGGAGCGGCTGCATTCCAGCGATTTCCAGTCATCCATTTACACGCCCACCCTGATTGTCACGGCAGGCAATGACGAAGTCGTTGATTCAAAAGCAGCCGAACTCTTCGCTCTGACAACACGCGCCGCAGGCGCGGTTTGCATAGCTGGCAGCAGGCATGAAATCATGATGGAACGCGAGATCATACGCGAACAATTCTGGGCGGCCTTTGACAGCTTCATTCCCGGAGAGAATGCCCTGCAACCAAGCGGCAATTGAGATCAGATCAACCCCGACCAGATGAGGGCCGAACCGAGCCGCCGCCCCCATCCAAGAGTGTCGATCAGCTCCGACCCGACAACAGATCCAGCACCGACTGATGCAGATCCGGGTCACCAGTGGCCACCACCTGCCCACCGTCAAAAGCAGAATTGCCCTGCCAGTTGGTGACGACGCCGCCCGCACCTTCAATCAGCGGAATAAGCGGCGCAATATCCACCGGCTTCAATCCAGCCTCGATCACCAGATCCACCATCCCGATCGCCAGCATGCAATAGGCATAGCAATCCACACCATAGCGTGACAGGCGAACCTTCTGCTCCACCTTGCGAAAGGCGGCCAGCTCATCGGGGGCAAAAATGTCCGGAGCCGTCGTGAAAAGGGTCGCTTCGCCAAGGGCACTGCATTTGCGGCTGCTGACGCTGCGCTCCCCATCCGGCCCTTGATAGAAAGCCTTTTTGCCATCGCCGAAGAACCGCTCTTTGGTGAAGGGCTGGCTCATCATGCCAAGGCTCTGCCCGCCCTGATGGCGATAGCCGATCAGCGTCCCCCAGGTCGGCAATCCGGCAATGAAGGCCCGCGTTCCGTCAATTGGATCCAGCACCCAGAGACCATCGGCATCCAGATCCTTGCCCTCGAATTCCTCGCCCAGAATGCCATGGCCGGGAAATTGCTCCTGAATGAGCCCGCGCATTTTCAGTTCGGCCTGCTTGTCCGCATCGGTAACCGGATCAAAGCCCCCTTCGAGTTTATTCTCTATCTCGATGGCCTTGCGAAACAGCGGCATGACCGTTTCTCCCGCCAAATCGGCCAGTTGGTGCAGAAAATCGAAATCCGGTGTGCGATCAGGGGTCATTTGAAATGCTTTCATCACTATTTCTGCTCGCCCCGAAAAGAGGCACGAGCACCGACGGTTCGGGATCAGACGAAACCGAAGCTCAATATAAGACAGAGATGCTGTTATTCTCCGTCTCTGATCATCATGATTTGTAGCCAATGGGATAGCGCCGGGCAATGCAATAAAGACGCATCAGAACCAAAGAACAGCCATCAAAGCCAAGAATGCCAAAGGCAAGAGCCTACGGGCGAGCGCTCCAGGCGAAATCATCCACCCGATATTTCGGTGCATTTCCTGCGCTCGAGAGCTGGTCTTCACCAGAGGATCCCTCTGCAAAGGACAATGTGAAAAGGGTAGGATTGATCAGCTCGTCAGAATCAAGCGGCGGTTTGCGCAGCACATAGATATCGCGCCGTGCCCCGAGCCCTTCACGCAGGGCCGTTTCATCTGCCTTGGCCAGATTCTTCGGCAACACATCTTCATCCACCGACTGGGACAGGACCCGAATGACCAGCTTCTCGACATAGAAGGCCAGTTTGCGTCGTCCGGCGGCGGTGAAGCGAATGGCATTCTTGAGCCGCAGCCTCACATCCTGACCGGTCAGATCCGGTCCGCGGAAGGAGAAGTTGCCCTCTTCATCGGAAAAGGCATCCCAGATATCAATAAATTCCTCATCACGCTCGGTCAGGCGGCTTGAAACCAGATCATTGAGATAGCGCATGTCTGCGGCGAGTGGCTCGCTGCCAACAGGGGGCAACCCCACCCAGAAAACCGGCTTGTCCTGTTTGGCAAAAGCCAGACGCACCCTGTCAATCTCACGCTGATAGGCCCGCGCCCATTCATCGGTACGAAATTCATAGGCGGGCGTTATCTCGTTACCCTCCGCATCCTTTTGCGCGGGCATTTCCCGACGGTCATTAAGCCCGACCATCACCACCGCAAAATTGAAAGGATGGGCTGCAAAATAATCCTCGGCATCGCTCAGAGGATTGTTTTTGGCGTGATAGACAAGCCCGCTGTTGGGCTTGGAATGGATTTCCACCTTGACGTCGGAAACATTGGCAAAGGCATCCTGAAGCCCCCAGGCGATATCCTGAGAAAATTCATCGCCAAAGACGGCGATGACAGAAGCGTCTGGATCCTTTGTCACGGTTTTGATGACGGGCTCGGAAGGTGCCTTCTTAACCGTTTTCTGACTGGAAGCATCCGGCTTTGCCTCCTTCTTCGGCGTCCGGCGTTTGAACAACAGCTCAAAGAATCCCAGCGCCACTTCATATCGACCATCATCCGGGTGCACCTGCCGCTGGGAGGACTGGCCGCCAGAAAGACCGGCCAGAGGGCTTGTGGATGCAGCCATTGCAGGATCGGTCAGAACAGACTGCAAGAGAAAACCGGCCGCCGTCAGAAGACACACCAGTCCATAGAGGCGAACAGGCACGCTTTTTCTCGTCCGAAGGCTCATCTTCTTGTCTCCATGCATGTCTTACAGCCGCTCCGATCCAATTCCTGAAGGACAGCTCTAGCCTCTCTTGCGCAGGGCTTCAAGCAAATCGCCACTGGCAAATCCGTCTGGCACCAGTCCAGACTTTTTCTGCCAATGCCGAATGGCGGCGCGCGACTTGGAACCCAGCCGACCATCGACGCCACCTGTATCATATCCAAGGCGATTGAGGATAGTCTGCACCTCCTCGCGTTCACTCCTTGTCAGCATTCTGTCAGACCTTGGCCATTCATGGGCAAAGCCGCCACCACCGCGAATCCGGTCGGCCAGATGGCCAATCGCCAATGCATAGGAGGTGGCATTGTTGTAGCGCTTGATGACGGAGAAATTCTTCAGGATAAGGAATGCCGGGCCGCGATATCCCGCAGGCATGATCAACTGCGCCCGATCATCGGGGCGCGGGAAGGAGCGCCCGTGAACCCGCTTTGCACCAAGCGCCTGCCAGTCCGCCAGCGTCTTGGTAACATTGCCATCAGCCAGTTCGAAGGCAAAATTGCCCGGTAGCGTAACCTCATAGCCCCAGGTCTTGCCACTTTCCCAGCCAGCTTCCTTGAGCAGATTGGCGCTGGAGGCCAGAGCATCAGGAATCGAATTCCAGATATCGCGATGGCCATCGCCATCGAAATCCACAGCCTTGGAAAGGAAGGTGGTGGGAATGAATTGAGTATGCCCCATGGCTCCGGCCCATGACCCGACCATCCCGGAAGGCGTGATGTCTCCATTCTGCAAGATCTTGAGCGCAGCAATCAGCTGTGTACGGCCAAATTCGCCCCGCTGCGGGTCCGCATAGGCCAGCATCGCCAGCGACTGGATCGTCGGTTTGATCAGTGCCTTGTTGCTGAAAATGGAACCATAGGCGGTCTCCATGCCCCAGATGGCGAGAAGGACGTGCCGGTCAACCCCGTAGCTCTGCTCCAGCTTTGCCAACAGGGAAGCATATTTGCGCCGCATTTCCTGACCATTCTTGATGCGCAGATCGCTGACCGCGCCATCCATATAGGACCATATGGGCTTGACGAATTCGGGCTGATTGGTCGCCCGCTTGATCACGGAACTGTCAAACTGCGCCCCGGCAAAAGCGGCATTGTAGGTTTGCGCAGTTATGCCCTGAGCCCGAGCGGTGGGCCAGAAAGACCGGATCCAGTCCTGAAACCCCTGGGCCGTTTGTGCACTGGCCTCGGCACAGAAGAGTGCAAACAACACAAAACCCGTAGCAACCAACCCCTTCATGGAGCTATAGCTGATTGATCTTGACCATTTTCCTATTGGCATAAACAAATCCCGATCTCGCAAATAAAGAGCAGCAGTGAATCACTATGCAACCCAATTATGGCCAAGATAGTAACAGTTCACCATCCAAATTCATTCTCCCTATTTGCATAATTGGAGAATTTCTGGTTTGAATGAAGCGGTACTTATTCTTCAAACCTAGCAATTTTGATAGACAAATTAACTTATCGGAGCACAAGCAAATGGTACAGCCAATCCGCAAAGCCGTATTCCCTGTAGCAGGTCTTGGAACGCGTTTTCTACCAGCGACCAAAGCCCTGCCCAAGGAAATGCTGACGATTGTCGACAGGCCAGTGATTCAATATGTGGTTGACGAAGCCAGAGCTGCCGGTGTCGAGCAATTCATTTTCATTACCGGACGAAACAAGGCCGTTATCGAAGACCATTTCGACGTTCAGGTGGAATTGGAAGATACGCTCAAGCAGCGCGGCAAATATGACATTCTGAAAAGCTTGCGCAAGGATCTGCCCAAGGCTGGACACACCATGTTCACGCGCCAGCAGCAACCTCTGGGCCTTGGCCATGCGGTTCTCTGCGCCAAGGAACTTGTTGGTCGCGAGCCCTTCGCACTGCTGCTGCCGGACATGATCATGAAATCCCCCAAGGGCTGCCTCTCCCAGATGATGGATGTCTATAACAAACATGCTGGCAACGTCGTTGCTCTTGAAGAAGTGCCCATGGAAATGACATTCAAATATGGTGTCATCCAGCCGGGCACACGCTATGAAGATGGCCTTGAGATCACCGGCATGGTCGAAAAACCCGAACCGGGCACCGCACCATCCAACCTCATCCTGTCCGGCCGCTATATTCTGCAGCCGGAAATCTTCGATTATCTCAAGGACCAGCAGCCGGGCAGTGGCAACGAAATCCAGTTGACCGACGCCATGATCAGCCTGAATAACGACCAGAGCTTCACCGGCATGATCTATGAAGGGGACACCTTCGACTGCGGCTCCAAATCCGGTTTCCTGATGGCGAATGTCGCCTTTGGTATGGAACGCGATGACATTGCACCCAATGTAGCAGGCACCATCCGCTCGATCATCGAAAAATATGACACATCGAGCAAATAAGCGGGCTTTTGGCCAAATCTGCATGTGCGTGCGCATCAGACCATAAACAGAAAGCGGGCCCAAAGCCCGCTTTTCTTTTATCCAGAAATCATCTTCTGCCCGATCAGACAGGCACGGTGCCCGCAGGGCTTTAAACCAGATGAACTATCACAGCAGCCACCCTTGGCATTGGCACCTATTCGACAAGTGTGATGATATTGCCTGAAGGATCGATCAGGTGAACCAGAGAACCACCCCAGAATTGCCTTTCGGGTGGCGCAACAAAGGGAACACCGCGCGCCTTCAGCGTCTTGTAAAGGCTCGGCAGGTCATCGACGGCAAGGGAAAGACCGGTAAAGCGGCCAATCAGGGAAGCCTGTGGGCCGCGAGCATCCTCTTCCTCGATAATCACAAGCATGCCCGGCTCGAAACCAACCGCGCCCTGCTCAAAACGGTCCCAAACCATGGGCCATTGGAGGGAGTTTGCATAAAAATCGCGAGCGACTGCGAGATCTCTGACGAAAATCCGGAATGCGGTTACATGCATTTGTTGGCCCCTATACTGCCCGTCGGCACTTGAAATCACCGACCTACGAAATCCATAGCAGGCAAAACAATTGTAATCAACAGAGCGTTTATTGTTTTGTCTGCATCACGCTTGCTTCAAAGCTTTGTTTTTACAAGTTCTCTTGAAGGCAGCCGTTATCAGCTCGAGGATACAACGGATTTACAGCAAGAAGGATCCTACGATTGGTGTATCACTTGCAGCAAAGCCAAACGAAAAAAGGTGACCCGAATATGCGGTCACCTTCTTTATATTCATGCAGGAAAGCGCCCGGTTCCCTCTTCTTGAAAACAGAAGGACAGGCGGATCGGCGATCAATCCAGAATGAGGCCGGAGTTGGGCCAGTCATTGACGATGCTCAGGGCCTCTTCGGTGCTCATCTGGCGATAGCGCTTGAGCACGGCGCTGCACTGATTGGCAGAAAGACACAGCATCCATGGCCCACATTCCAGAATATCGCGCACCAGTTCCTCCGAGAAGGACTGCAGCTTGAACAGGCTCAAGACCTGATCCCATTCCAGCGACGACATCATGCGCGCAATGATCTGATGTGGAAAACCGGTCAATTTGGCGATACCGCAAACAAGATCAGCAAACTGGTCATTGCAGGCAAATTGTCTGAGCACACCATTACCAAGGAACCCCTGTTCATGGAGCTTCTCGATCTTGGCAAGGGAGGGATCAAAACGGTAGCGCGCCAGATAGGAATGGCGGGAAAGATTGTAGAACCGCTCTTCAATCGCCGGTTCGAGGCTTTTCCAGACCCCACTCAAATCCATAAACTTGCGTGAGGAAGCCTGATGACTGTTGACCGGGCTGGGCTTGTGCCGCTCGACGATCCGGTTGGCCAGTTCATGCGCCAGAAAGCTGTCATTGGCTGCAGCCTGATCCAGAGCCTGCATGCTGCCTTCAGAAATCTCCGCACCATTGTTGGCGGCAAGCTTGATCATGATGACGCTGCGCCCGGACTTGACCAACACGTCGGTAACGACAGAACTGAGGCTTTTGCGCATGCAGATAGAGACCATATGGTCATCACTGGTCTCGTTGCTCACCTCAATCAGATCGTGATCCGTCAGCACCGGAGAATGACGCAGCACAGGATCGGCTACCTTGATCACATCAAAGGCAAATCTGCGGACGATACTGTGCGGGGCATTTTCCAGATGGCAGATTTTCTGAGCCGCGAAGGAGCGGGTATCTTCGCATACGAGATCTGCCAGTCTCTGAAAGACCGTGTCATAAGTGGCCAATTGCTCCTCATCGCAATGAGATGCTGTAAGCGAGAACAGGGACGCAACATGGCGCATCAATTCATCGCTCTTACCATGTTCGCTTTGACCGTTGAGAACTTTCCAGTCCACAAGCTCGGTTTTTACGTTGGCAGCCTGCATTTCGACAAATCCTGTTTAACTTTACTCTCCCCTCAGGGAAGCTGGTTTCCGGACCAATTTACAGACAAGCCATATATAAAGACCTAAACATCAAACCGAGATTTGACGATAAAGCTCTGAAAAATAAGAGCAAATTTAATTAAAATTGGAATGATCGAGTATCCTTGCCACCGCAAGTCCTATTTTCCCAACGCAATCAAGGACTAAGCCACGTACAACCCAGCAATAATCTTGAGTTGCAAGACCGGATCACTGGCAATCCTGACGAAAAATCAGAGCAAAAAAACTGATGTGGAATGGCAAAAAAATTTCTACAATCATTCCAAATTGATCTTTTGGACAGATTCAACCATTAAGATTTGACAAAGAATTTGGCAAAGAAAAAGCCCTGTTCGGTGAACAGGGCTTTAACAATTCAGACAAAGCAGTCTGCGTCATTCTAACGCGTGAAAGGCTTGTATTTGACGCGCTTGGGATTGACCGCATCCGGGCCAAGCCGACGGATCTTGTCCTTCTCGTAATCCTCGAAGTTACCCTCGAACCATTCCACATGGCTATCGCCTTCAAAGGCCAGAATGTGAGTGGCAAGACGGTCAAGGAACATACGATCATGGCTGATGACCACGGCGCAGCCTGCGAAATCCTCCAGCGCATCCTCAAGGGCTGCCAGAGTTTCGGTATCAAGGTCGTTGGTCGGCTCGTCGAGCAGCAGCACGTTGGCTCCGGACTTGAGAACCTTGGCCAGATGGACACGGTTGCGCTGACCACCCGAAAGCGATCCCACCTTCTGCTGCTGGTCTCCGCCCTTGAAATTGAAGGCGGAGCAATAGGCGCGACTGTTCATTTCGCGCTTGCCCAGTTTGATGATGTCATCCCCTTCGGAGATTTCTTCCCACACGGTCTTGTCCGCATCCAGCGCATCGCGGGACTGGTCGACATAACCCAGATGCACGGTCTCACCCAGAGTGATCGCGCCGCCATCGGGTTTGTCATGCCCGGTCAACATCTTGAACAGGGTCGATTTGCCCACACCGTTGGGACCGATCACGCCAACAATGCCACCCGGTGGCAGGCGGAAATCGAGGCCATCGATCAGCAATTTCTCACCAAAGCCCTTCTTGAGACCTTCGACATCGATGACCACGTCGCCAAGGCGTTCTCCCGGCGGGATAATGATCTGGGCTGTACCCGGCGCACGTTCCTCGTTGCGCTTGAGCAATTCGTCATAGGCCTTGATACGGGCCTTGGACTTGGCCTGACGGGCTTTCGGGCTGGCGGCAATCCACTCCTGTTCGCGAGACAGGGCACGCTGGCGGGCAGCCTCTTCGCGGCCTTCCTGAGCCAGACGTTTCGCCTTGGCTTGCAGATAGGCGCTATAGTTGCCTTCGTAAGGAATGCCACGACCACGGTCGAGTTCCAGAATCCAGCCGGTCACATTGTCAAGGAAGTAACGGTCATGGGTGATGATCAGAACAGCGCCCTTGAATTCGCGCAGATGCTTTTCAAGCCAATGCACGGTTTCCGCGTCCAGATGGTTGGTCGGTTCGTCAAGCAGCAGCAGATCCGGCTCGGCCAGCAACAATTTGCACAGCGCCACGCGGCGTTTCTCACCGCCGGAAAGAACCGAGACATCCGCATCAGACGGCGGGCAACGCAGGGCATCCATGGCCATTTCCACCTGAGACTGCAAATCCCAGAGATTCTGGCTGTCGATGACATCCTGCAGCTTGGCACCCTCTTCCGCGGTTTCGTCGGAATAGTTCATCATCAGTTCGTTGTAGCGATCCAGAATGGCCTGCTTTTCAGCGACCCCTTCCATCACGTTGCCCAGAACATCCTTGCTTTCATCCAGCACCGGCTCCTGTGGCAGATAGCCAATCTTGGCTCCTTCCGCCGCCCAGGCTTCACCGGTGAATTCCTTGTCGAGGCCGGCCATGATCCGCAGCACGGTGGATTTACCTGCACCGTTCGGGCCGAGAATGCCGATTTTCGCATCAGGGTAGAAAGAAAGATGGACATTCTCCAGAACCTTCTTGCCGCCGCTGTAGGTCTTGGAAAGACCATGCATGTGATAAATGAATTGTCGAGCCATATATCGCTACCGTCCGAATAGAGTGTGTGCGCGTCAAACCATCCCGAATGTGCCAACAAACGCGAGCCGTTTAAGCAGGCTGGCATTGCCCATATCCGCAGGGAATCATGGCAACGCTTGAGGGGAAACGCGGGTTGCCCCGTTTTAAAGGCCAGAGCCCGGCGTTTCAATCCCTATTCTTGTGACTGTTCATGAAGACTTTGGCATGGCGTTGGCCCCAATGCTGGCCCCAGTGCTGGTTCCAGAGCTGGCGCCAGTGTTGGTTTAGGCGCTGGCTTCCCGCCCTAGAGCTTCTTGCCGCTCACATGCACGCAGCCACGCCCTTCGCGCTTGCTGAGATAGAGCTGCTTGTCAGCAAGATCGACGATTGTCTCGACACAATGAGACGGATCGGAAAGAACCCCGCCCATCGAAGCGGAGAAGGAAAGGATCTCATCGCCCAGATCCATCCAGGATTCCTTGATCAGAAGATCGAGCCGCTTGCCGACTATTTCCAGCCCCGGCGCGGTAGCGTTGGGCAGCAGAATGATGAATTCGTCTCCCCCCAGCCGGCAGACAATATCGGAGGGCCTGAGAATGCCGGACAGGGTTTTGGCTATCGCCACGATGACGCGGTCACCAACCATATGCCCCCAGGTATCATTGATGCTCTTGAAATTGTCGATATCGGCAAGAATGACCCCGAATGGCTGCTGCTCCTTGTCCTGCTTGGCTTGCAGCCGTTCCAGCGAAAGATCGGCATATCGCCTGTTGCCAACCCCTGTCAGAGCATCGGTCAAGACTTCCTGTTGCAGCGATTCAAACTCAGACACCATGGTGAGATGCTGGCTGTTGTCCTTGAACACCTCGACCGATCCGGTGATTTTCCCCCGCTCATCGCGGATTGGAAAAGAGCGGATATTGACCGGGATGCGATGGCCCAGCTTGTGATGCATGTAAACGCTGACTTCCCGCGACTGGCCATCGCGCATGCAGGAAGCAAGCGGACAGCCCTTCAGGCAGAGGCAGTTGCCGTGATCATCAACATGATTGAGCGTATGATCGGCGCAGCTTTTGCCCAACACCTCCTTGGCGCTGAAACCGCTAAGCCTCTCGGCGCCCTTGTTCCAGAACAGAACACGACGCTTGCGATTTACGAAATAGACCCCGTCATTCAATGCATCCAGAACAGATACAAAAAACTCTTTATCCAGACTTTCGAGCACTTTTGACACGAATTTTTCCTGATCTAAGACCAGAGGTGGGGGAGGCCTCGGGAAATATTTTCGGTTTCGAATATCAAAATATTTCAATCAGTATCATTTGGAATAATTTAAATTTCGTAAGCCGAACACAGGAGAAATCATTGGCAAATATGACAGTTTTGGACGATTTGCGCCCTTTGCTCGCCTCAACCTATAGTTTGCACCAATCAATTTCCTCTCTCCCACGCGCCGCCAGATAGGCATTGGCGCGGGAAAAACAGCGCGACCCGAGGAAAGCCTCGAAATCAGCCCCCGCCTTGCGCGCCCCAAGCGGGCTGGGATGCGAGGTCCGGATCACGCAATGCCTCGCTTCGTCGATGCCAGCAAGCAGCTTATGGCTATGCTTGCCCCAGGCGAGAAACACGATCGGCCCGGCTGTTTCATTGACGCGCGCCAGCACTGCCCCGGTAAAGGCCTCCCACCCCTTCTTGGCATGGGAAGCTGCTTCTCCCTGCCGCAGGGTCAAAGTACTGTTGAGCATCAACACCCCCTGCCCTGCCCAAGCGGACAAATCACCGTGGCCGGGCGGGACGAGACCGCAATCTTCAGCCAGTTCCTTGTAGATATTATTCAGCGAGCGCGGCGGCTTGATGCCTCGCGGTACGGAGAAGGACAATCCCATGGCATGAGGAACAGACCCCTCCAGCCCCGGATAGGGATCCTGTCCGGTGATAACCACCTTGACCTGATCAAGCGGCGTATAGCGCAGTGCATTGAGCCGCATACCGCGCGGCGGCAGGATCTGATAGTCCCGCTCTTCCTCTGCGAGCCAACGCTCCAGCGCGCCTAGATGCGATAGCTGATCTTCAAGCGCCCGGCGCCAACCTTCGCAGGCCTCCAATTCATCCAGCAAACTTTCCATCACGCACGCTCCGCCAAAGCCCTGAAGGCCTCACCCTTGGCCACATAAAGCCGTTCGGCATTCGACCATTCCAAACCGCAGGCCTCGTAAAAGCCTTGCGCATTGACATTGTTGGCATCGACCGACAGGCGGACATAGCTGTAGCCCCGATCCAGCCCCAGTTTGGCGACCTGCTCAAGCAACAGGCGCCCCAGCTTCAGCCCCCGCGCCCGAGGCGAGACATAGAGATCCTGAACATAGAAACCGGGCTTGCCTGCCCATGTCGAAAAACTGTCAAAGAACAGACACATGCCAACAGGTTCGCCATCCATATCGGCAATGATGGCTTCAAATCGCGGCCGCTCGCCAAAGCCGTGCCTTTCATAATCCTCCACGCAAGCCGTATGCTTGTGGCTTTCACCAAGAAAGACAGCCAAATCGGCAACCATCTGTCGAAGAAGTGCGGCGTCCTGTCGCTCCGCAAGGCGGAAAGTGACCGCTCCGGAGCCAGTTGCGTCGGGTGAAGCCTTGGAAGATGTCATGAAAGGGCCTTGCAGATTATCGAAAAACTGCCCGGACCATACAAAGCTTTCTGCCAACAATCAAACGACATCCCGAGGCGTTTTAGCAATCATCAACGACGTGGAAGAAACGCTTCACCATTATTTCAATCAATCGATTGATTAAAATTTCTCATCCTGATATAGTCGCGCTAAAGATCAGCAAGCAGATCTCCTCAAAGGCAGGCAAAACAGGTTCAAATGGCTCAGGCACGATCAGATACGACCAAAATGGCGCTCATACGCGCCGCCTTTCAGCTCTTTGCGGAACAGGGCTATGAAGGCACCTCCACCCGCGAGATTGCCGCGCGCGCCGAAACCAACATCGCCTCGATCAATTATCATTTCAGCGGCAAGGCCGGTCTGCGTCTGGCTTGCGCGGAAACAATCATTGACCGCTTCGAGCATTTGCGAAAGAAGCCAGACCTGATCCAGCTACCCGAGGGCTTGCAAAAACCCGAAACCGAATTTGAAGCAGCGCTGCTGCGACAGGCCATCATCGTTCTGGGCCTTGAAGAGGCCCAGCTGATCATGCGCTTTCTGTTGCGTGAAGCGCAGGAAGAGGGTGAAGTTTTTGATCATGTCTATAAACACTTCTTCAATCCGGTCTTCACCTTCTTCTATCAATTGTTCCTGCAGGCAACGCACCGGACCGATGACGAGGAAAAGCGGGAAGAGTTGAAGATCGCGATCTTTTCCATCATCAGCATGCTCGCCTATTTCCGGATCGCCGAGCCCGTCATCCTCAGGCACCAGAACTGGCCAGCCTATCAGTCAGAACAGACCGAACTCATGCTGCGTGTCCTGCAAGGCAACATTCGCGGCATAGTCGCCAACTATAGGAGAAAAACATGAGTTTTCTCTGCAGCCTCCCCGTCGTCGCCACCCTGCTTGCAGGTTGCATTCCTCCGGCCCCTCTGGCGACCGGTTATGTTGAAGGCACCTATGTCGAAATCGCCCCGATCGAGACGGCGCGGATCATCGAAATCCCGGTCAAAAGGGGCGACCATGTCAAATCCGGCGAGATTATCGCCAGACTCGAACATCAGGACGCAAGCCTTGCCGTCGACAATGCGCAAGGCGCACTCATGCAGGCGCGCAGCACGCTGGCAAATCTGGAACAGGGCGCAAGGCCCGAACAGATTGCCGCGCTGGTAGCCTCGCTGGAGGCAGCAAGGCTGACGGCAGAACAGGCCAATCGCGATTTGCAACGCCAGAAAACCCTGCTCGACAAGGGGTCTGCTGCACAAAGCACCTATGACAATGCCCGCACCAGCTACGATGTCGCCAAAGCACAAGTCGAGGAAATCAAGGCCAATCTGGCCTATACCAGACTGCCGTCACGGGACAATGAGATCGAAGCGGCCAGAGCCTCGGTGAAACAGGCCTATGCCAGCCTCAAGACGGCGGAATGGAAGCTCCAGCAGCGCACGCTGAAAGTCAGCGAAGCGGGCACTGTAACAGATATCATTCACGAGGCGGGTGAGATGGCCGGACCTCAGGTCCCCATATTATCGATCCTGCCTGATGACGGCATCAAGCTCAAACTCTATATCGCAGAGAAAAGCCTTGCCGAAATTCATCTGGGCAGCAGGCTCTCGGTCACGTGCGACTCCTGCCAAAGTGATTTATTCGCAGAGGTCAGCTATATTTCGGACGGACCGGAATTCACCCCGCCCGTAATCTATTCCATCGAAAACCGCCAGAAACTCGTCTATCTCATCGAGGCCAGAGCGCAAAAGGGATCAAGCCTCAAACCCGGCCAGATCGTTTCTGCCTGGCTGCCGGACGCACCCGCCGGAGGCAACTGATGAAGGCGATTGATGTACGCAATCTGGTCAAGCGCTTCGGCGGCAAGACCGTGGTCGACAATGTCACCCTGTCCGTCGAGGAAGGCGAGATTTCCGGCTTTCTCGGCCCCAACGGTTCAGGCAAGACCACGACCATTCGCGTCATGTGCGGCCTGCTGACACCGGATGAGGGGGAAGGCACCGTTCTGGGCTATGACCTGCGCGCCGATCAACTCCGGATCAAGCGTCAGGTAGGCTATATGACGCAGAAATTCTCCTTCTATACGGATCTGACGATCGAGGAAAATCTCTTCTTTGTCGCCCGTCTCTATGGCCTTTCACCGGCCAGCGCCTATGTGCGCGATACGCTGGACAAACTGGGCCTCACCTCGCGCCGCCATCAGCTTTCCGGCCTGTTGTCAGGGGGCTGGAAGCAGCGTCTGGCGCTGGCCGCCTGCATCATGCATAAACCCAGATTGCTGTTGCTGGATGAACCCACCGCAGGCGTTGACCCCAAGGCACGACGAGAATTCTGGGACGAAATCCACGACCTTGCCGCAGACGGCATGACGGTGATGGTCTCCACCCATTATATGGACGAGGCTGAGCGTTGCCACCGCATCAACTATATCGCCTATGGCAAATTGCTCACCTCAGGTTCTGTCGCAGAGGTTGTCGCCGAGGCTGGTCTCAACACCTTCATCCTCTCCGGCAAAAGCGCCCAGAAGGCCGCCCGCATGCTGGAAAATGAGCCGGGCGTTGACCAGATTGCCCCCTTCGGCAACAGCCTGCATGTGGTCGGCAAGGACAAGGCGCTGCTAGAAGCGGCCGTACAAAAAGCCTCCCGACAATTTGACATCCTGTGCGAGCCCGGCCAGACCACGCTGGAAGATGTGTTCATCCAATATATGTCCAGCTCCAGAGACAATATGGCCGAGCCGGAAAACGGGGGACACGGACATGCATAATCTGTTCTCCTTCTACCGCCTCTACGCCCTGCTGGCCAAGGAAATCACGCAAATGATGCGGGACCGCATCACATTTGCCATGATGATCGGCATTCCGCTGGTGCAGCTGGCGCTATTCGGCTTTGCCATCAACACCGACCCCAAGCAACTGCCCTCTGCCCTTGTAACCACATCGCAGGACCAGTTCACCCGCGCCATTGTCTCGGCCTTGCAGGTGACCAACTATTACCGCTTCGATTATGTCGGCATCTCGGCAGAGGAAGCCGATGAATTGATGCTGGAAGGGCGCATCTCCTTCATCGTGACCATTCCATCCGATCTTTCCAAGCGACTGCTGCGCGGCGACAACCCGCAGATCCTGATAGAAGCGGACGCCTCTGACCCGTCCGCTTCTTCCGGTGCCGTGTCGACGCTGGCAACCGTCGCCCAAAAGGCCTTTGCCCGCGAACTGGACAGCGATGATAGCTCAAGCAGCAGCAGTCTCGATATCGTCGTTCACAAACGCTTCAATCCCGAAGGCATCTCACAGTACAACATCGTGCCCGGCCTGCTCGGCGTCATCCTGCAACTGGTCATGGTGATGATGACCGCCATGGCGCTGACCCGCGAGGTGGAGCGGGGAACGATGGAAAATCTGCTCGCCATGCCTGCCACGCCCTTCGAGATCATGCTGGGCAAGGTTCTGCCCTATCTGGGAGTCGGAGCCGTGCAGGTCGTGGTCATTCTGGTCGCGGCCAAGCTGGTCTTCCATGTGCCCTTTGTCGGCTCGCTGGGGCTGCTTGTTGGTGGCATTCTGGTCTTCATCTCGTCCCTCGTCCTCATTGGCTATTTCATCTCCACCGTCGCAGGCAGCCAGATGCAGGCCATGCAGATGAGCTTCTTTTTCTTCCTGCCCTCGCTGATGCTGTCGGGCTTCATGTTTCCCTTCAAGGGCATGCCGCACTGGGCGCAGTCGATCGGCGAGATTTTCCCGCTCACCCATTTCCTGCGCATCGTGCGCGGCGTGATGCTGAAGGGGGCAGATCTGGAGGCCATGCGTTCGCCCATGCTGGCGCTTGTCGGTTTCACCGTGCTGCTGGTCATTTTCTCGCTCGCTCGCTTCCGCAAGACGCTGGACTGACAGCCGCCGACCACACAGACCTTTATACAGCATTTTTGCTCATACGCCCATAGCAGGGGCATTTGAGCAAAAATGCTGTATAATGCCAATGAATGCAGAATGTGAAGATCAACAGGCATCCCCTATGTGAGGTCGATCAGATGCATAACGGCAAAAGCCAATCCCTTGCCTTCAGGACAAAAGGTCTAACCAAGGTCTATGGCCAAGGCAATGCAGCGGTGCATGCCCTGCGCGGGGTTGATCTGGAAATTCCCTCCGGCGAAATCGTGGTGCTGCTAGGCCCATCCGGCAGCGGCAAATCGACCCTGCTCAATATCATCGGCGGCCTTGATCGAGCCACCGACGGCGAAGTCTATTTTCGCGACCTGTGTCTGTCCGATCTTCCCGATGACAAGTTGACCCTCTATCGCCGCGACCATGTCGGCTTCGTCTTCCAATTCTACAATCTGATGCCGAGCCTCACCGCCCATGAGAATGTCGAGCTGGTAACAGAGATTGCCGACGACCCCATATCGGCGCAAGAAGCGCTGGCGCTGGTCGGTCTTGCCGAGCGGGCCGACCATTTCCCCGCCCAGCTTTCCGGCGGAGAGCAGCAAAGAGTGGCCATCGCCCGCGCCATCGCCAAGCAGCCCACCGTTCTTTTCTGCGACGAGCCGACCGGCGCGCTGGACAGCAAGACCGGCAAGGTGGTGCTCAAGGTCCTCAAGGATATCAACGAGACGCTGGGAGCAACTCTGCTCATCGTCACCCATGCGGCCAGCACTGCGGCCATGGCCGATCGCGTCATCCACTTTGCCGACGGGCATATCAGAGAAGTGGTGAAAAACGAGAATAAGCGCGATCCCGAAGAGATCGAATGGTAGGAGAGAAACAACATGTCTCCTCTGGACCGGAAACTGGCAAGAGACCTCTGGCGCATCAAGGGGCAGGCAATTGCCATTGCGATGGTGATCGCCACCGGTGTCACCCTGCTGGTGATGATGGCCGGTGTCATCAATTCGCTCGAGGAAACCCGGCGCGTCTATTATGAGCGCAATCGCCTCGGTGATCTGTTTGCCCCGGTCAAACGGGCGCCTGCCCATATTGTCCGCAAATTGTCCGCCCTGCCCGGCGTCTCCGCAGCAGAGGGCCGCATCACCGGTTCGGCGCTTGTCAGCCTGCCCAGCCTTGATCTCCCCCTGCGCGCCAGTGCCATTTCCCTGCCCGACCATGGCGAGCCGCGCCTCAATGCCATTCATCTCACCGATGGTCGCCGCATGGATGTCCGAAATTCCGATGAAATCATCTTGCTCAACAGCTTCGCCAAGGCGCACGACCTCAAGCCGGGCGACACAATATCCGCCACGATGAATGGGGCCAAACGCAATCTGCAAATCGTCGGTCTGGCCCAGTCTCCGGAATATCTCTACAGCGTCGCGCCGGGCGAAATGGTGTCCGATGACAGCCGCTTTGGCGTCATCTGGATGAGCCAGACAGCCCTTGCCGCCGCCTTTGACATGCAGGGGGCATTCAACGAGATCATTCTCTCTCTTGGCCGCAGCAATCATTTGCAGGAAACCCTTGATCAGGTTGACAAGATCCTTGCCCCTTATGGTGGCCTTGGAGCCTACGGCCTCAAGGATCTGACATCCAATCGCTTTGTCACCGAGGAAATCGAGGGCATGCGTTCCTCGGCCAAAATCGTACCGCCGCTGTTCCTCGCGGTTGCTGCCTTCCTGCTCAATATCGTCATTTCCCGCATGGTGGAGGCCGAGCGTGAACAGATCGGGCTGATCAAGTCCTTTGGCTATACCAATTGGGAAGTCGGTCTGCATTATTTCAAATTCGTGCTGGTGATCGCCATTGGCGGTGCCATTCTTGGCTGCATCGGCGGCATCGCGCTGGGGCGTTCGATGATGCCGCTCTACCAGACCTATTACAAATTCCCGATATTGCTTTTCCGATTGGAGCCGGCCTCTTTTGCCACCGCGATCCTGACCTCAGTCGCTGCCGCCTCGGCTGGTGGATTGCTGGTCTTGCACAAGGTTTTCGCCCTAACACCAGCCGAAGCCATGCGCCCGCCCGCCCCGCCAGATTACTCAAAAAGCAATCGTCTGGGCAAAAGGCTCAATCGCTTTCTCGATCAGCCAAGCCGCATGGTGTTAAGACGGATCACCCGCCAGCCGGGCCGGATGCTCGGCTCGCTGATGGGCATTGCCTGCGGCATGGCCCTGTCCGTGTCGATGATATCGATGCTGGCGGGCTTTGACCGCACCATCGACCTGACCTACAGCGTGACAGACCGCTCCGACGTGACGGTAACCTTCACCCATGCGCTGGGGCCGCAAAGCATTCACGAGCTGGACAGCATCCCCGGCGTTATCGAAACAGAGCCGGAACGCAGCGTGGCCGTTGTCTTCCGCAACGGAACCAGGAGCTATCGCGGCGCCATCAATGCCCTCGTTCCGGAACCGCGCCTCAAACGCGCCCTTGATGACAAAAGCGCGCCCATCCCGCTGCCGGAACGCGGTATCATCCTGTCGCGCTCCCTTGCAGCCGAGCTTGATATCGAGCCCGGAGAAAGCCTCGGCATCGAAGTGCTTGAAGGCCAGCGCCCCACCCTGATCATCCCGGTGAGCGGGGTGGCCGAAAGCCTGCTGGGTTCTCCCGCCTATATGCGCATGCAAACCCTGACGCGGCTTCTGGGGGAACCGGGGCGCGTCTCGGCGGTTTATTTGCGGATCGACAAGAACAAGGCCAGCAGCATTTTCAAGGCGCTCAAGAGCCGCCCCTATGTGGCAGGCGTCAGCATGAAATCCGATGCGCGGGCCGCCTTCCAGAAGATGATGGACACCGGCGCTGGCTCGATGCGCTATATCATGCTGATCATAGCGGGCATCATCACCTTCGGCATTGTCTATAACGCCGCCCGCATCGCCTTTGCCGAGCGCCAGCGCGATCTGGCCAGCCTCAGGGTTATGGGCTTTACCAGACCCGAGGTTTCATTTGTGCTGCTGGGCGAACTGGCCATCATCACATTGGCCGCACTGCCCATCGGCTCCATTCTGGGCTATTATTTCACCATCGTGATTGCCAAGGGCTTCAGCACGGATCTTTACCAGATCCCGATCCTGTTCATTCCGGAAAGCTATGGCCGGGCATCGCTTGCGGTGCTGGTCGCGGCGGTCTTTTCAGGCTGGATCGTGCGACGCGACATAGATCGCGCCGATCTCGTTGCGGCCCTGAAAATCAGGGAATGAACGGCTATCGCTAACCGGAGGGCTCATCATGGCCAAAAAAAGATCCCGTTCCTATTTTGCCATCACTGCGGCGCTCTTCGTCATCGCCGGGCTGACTTATGCCTTCTGGCCGCGCCCGCTTTCGGTCGACATCGGCACGGCTCAGACGGGATCGATGATTGTCACCGTCGATGAGGAAGGCTTCACCCGCGTGCATGATGCCTATGTGGTGGCAAGCCCGGTGACAGGGCGATTGCTGCGCGTCGAGGTCGAACCGGGCGATCCCGTATTGAAGGGCGAGACGGTCATCGCGCAAATTCGCCCTGCCAGTCCGGCCATGCTCGACATCAGAACCCGCGAGCAGGCAAGAGCATCCGTAACGGCTGCACAAGCCACCCTGCGCGTCGCAAAGGCCGACCTCAACAAGGCCGGCTCCGATCTGGAACTCGCCCGCGAGGAACTGAGCCGCACCCGCCAGCTCGCAGAAAAGGGCACAGCCAGCAAGGCCCAACTTGACGAGGCCGAGGCCAATTATCGCAGCGCCAGCGCCGCCAGAGACAGCACAGAAGCGGTGATTGCGGTAAGAGAAGCGGAACTGGCCAATGCCCGCGCCCGCCTCATCGGCTTTGAGGAAAATGGCAACACCGGCTCTGACACTACGCTTTCCATCATCCCCCTGACTGCCCCTGCGACCGGCACCATCCTGCGCGTCATCCAGAAGAGCGAGACCACCCTTTCCGCAGGCACCGACATCATGGAAATTGGCAATGTCGATCATGATCTGGAAGTGGTGGTGGAATTGCTCTCCACCGATGCGGTGCAGGTCACCCCCGGCGACCGCGTGATGATAGAGGACTGGGGCGGTGAGGCGCAGCTTGAAGGCACCGTCAAGCGGGTCGAACCATGGGGTTATACGAAATATTCCTCTCTCGGCGTTGAGGAACAACGGGTGAAAACCATCATCGCCTTTACCGGTCCGAAAGAGCTGCGCGACAAGCTCGGCCATGGCTACAGGGTTGAGGTAAAAATCGTCATCTGGTCGACCGACAACAGCCTGCTCATTCCCTCCAATGCCCTGTTCCGGGATGGCGAGAAGTGGGCGGTCTTTAAAGTCGTGCACAAAACTGCATATCAAACCGGTGTAAAGGTCGGAAAAGACAATGGCATTTCGGCTCAAATTCTTGATGGACTAAAGTCGGGAGACGAGATCATTCTCTACCCCTCCTCCGGGCTAACCGACGGAGCCAAGGTGAGCCGCAGGCAGGCTGAGTAAGCTGAAATTTTCTCACAAGTCTGCAAAGGCCCCGCGCCAAACGGCAAACCCGCAAGATCACCGAAGGCAAAAGCCGAAGTCACCAAAGGCAAAAGAATGACAGACATGCTAATGACCAGCACTCCGACCCGGCCGCAAATGACCAAAGAGCAGGCAGACCTCTATCGCCCGGAAATGGTCCTCAAGCATGATGTCGCCGAAAAAGAGCGGGCGAAATGGGATCCGATTGCCCCGGCGCTGACAGACAGCCCTCGGGCACTTGTTCCCGATTATCGGGTCGATCCGGGCGACATGACCAGCCTCGACTGCTTCGCTTCCATCCAGCAGGCAATCAGCAAGGCCGTCAGCGATGCCAAGATCCACCGCCGCACCCGCCGCCTCTATATCGAGATTGCACCGGGCACCTATGACGAACTGGTCTATATTCCGGCTCTGGAAGTGAATGGCCAGAAAGTACCGATCACGCTCTATGGCCGGGAGAGCGATGCAAGCCTGACAAAAATCTCCGTAAATATCGATCAGGGCCTTACCGCCGATGCCTATAGCGAACTGTTCGGCCCCGCTTTCCTCAACACCGAACATACCATCAGGGACATGTTCAAGGAGGTTGCCTCGCGCGGCACGTTCGATATCGGCACCACCAATTCCTGCGTCTTGCGCATTCGCAATGACGGCTTCGAGGCGGTCAACCTGACCATCGAAAACCGCTATAATGAAGACCGCCTGACCCCGGATATTGCCAACAGGGCGGATGTTTCGCGCAATGACAAGGGCCAATATTCCCATGGCCAGCATCAGGCCGTGGCCTTATTGGTGGATGGCGCAGACCGGGTCATGTTCGAGAATGTGCGTCTGCTGGGTGATCAGGACACGCTCTATTTCAAGACCAACGAACCAAAGGTCACGGTAAAATCCTATTATAAGGATTGCTATATTGAGGGGGATGTCGATTTCATCTTCGGCAACAGCACGGCCTTTTTCGACCATTGCGAAATTTGCTCCAAAGGCGCGCGCACATCAGACACCTATGTCGCAGCCCCCAGCACCAACATCCATATTCCCTATGGCATCGTTTTCTGGAATTGCGATTTCACCCATGATGACAGCGAGGCCGCCCAGAAGGGTACTTTCTATCTCGGTCGGCAATGGTTCGAGCGAGTTCGGGCAACCCCCTATGGCACCTCTCCGGTTCCTAACTATAGCTGCACGCTGGGAGAGCTTTCCCATTATGAGGAGCCGACCGGCACGATTGCACTCAAGACCCTTGAAGCGGTGGGCAAGGTCGCGGTGCTGCATAGCCGCATCGGCAGCCACATCAATCCCGCCGCCCCCTGGACCGACTGGAACGGCGGCAGCTTCGAGAAGGACGGCAGCTATCACCCCGCACCATGGGCCCCGCGCTTCCGCCCGGTTCAATTCGGCATTGCGGATTTCAACCGCTATCTTGCCGACTGGCTGAAGCAACAGGATCTTGACTATCCGGAGCAGGATGCCCCGTTGCCCTTCATTGCCGAATATGGCAACAGGCAAACGGTGCTGTAATCTCGGCAAATCACGCCCGGCTACACTGACGAGGCCAGAAAATGCGCGGCAAAATACCAGCCTGCCAAAGACAAGTCAGTCCATGAAAGAGCAAAGGGCCCTAACGGGCCCTTACACTGAAATCACAACAAGACCAGATTGAGACGCTCCATGGCGGAAAGCATGGCTGCATAAACAGCAAGCCGCCGTCCTGCATCGCCGCTCGTCATCTCTACGCGCCGCTTCCGGCTCGTCACGTCTGAGAACCGCTACCGCGTGTCATTTCTGAGAACCGCTACCGCTCGGAGACGATTGCCCAAAAGGCCCCTAAATCGCCGCATCCCCTTTCAGCAGCGCCTCATAACGCCGTTCCTTCTCTTCCACTCCGGGAAATTTCGACAACATCTCTTCCCGGCTCATGAAGAAAGAAATCTCGGAATTGTCCTTGCTATATTCCTTTTGACTCTTGAGATCATTGACGACCGGCCACTGTTCCCAGAAGTCCTGCCATTTATCCGAGATTTCACACTTCAGACACTGCGACGCCCGGACCGGATCGAAAATGTCGCGTTCCTCCAGCGGGATCATCACCAACCGGCCGGCTTTTTCCGCATGCTCGTAAAATTCGAGATTCTTCGTCCAAAGATGCTCGACCCTGGCCGGACGCATTCCCCATGGCTTGATATTGCCATGAGAATTGATGACCTTCTGCAAGGGACGATAAGTCGCAATGACTGCCGCTTCGGGAAAGATGTCAAACAGCCTCATGGCGTCATCATCAACGCCGGGATCTTCCAGCTTGAGTGCCTCCAGATTGTGATGATTGACAAATTCCTCGATCTTCCCCTGATCTCTGAAGGAATGATAGGTGGGAACCAACCCTTCGGCAGATTTTCGGGCTGAATTCACTTTTCCGAACGGATAAGGCATTCGGCCAAAAAGCGCAGAAACCAGACGAATGGAAAATTCACTGCCGCTCCGGCTGCCGGCCACAAATAAAAACTTCATATTAACGCGCCCATTATCGATTTAAAATTGAATCGCGGCCCCATCTTGTTGTGTTTAAAAACACAATGCAACTTCACATTTCATGCTGACAATTTGATATTCAGAACTGTAAAGAGGCCAGCTTTACAGCATGAATGGTCCGGGCATCCTCTTGCCTGCCAGCAATCGCCTAAGGCGCCGGAATCTCAGGCCAGTCTTAAAACCAGTGATCGATTTGCAAACCGGTCAAATCGGCAAATTCTTCCAACGTGTTTTCATGACGCTTTAGAAGAATGTCCTTGACGCTTGTCGGGCATTGCTTGCTTGGTCCGACAAACACCTTCTCTTCCTTGATTTTTCCCAGATGGCCACCATCCAGCCCGATATGAGCAAGCAGCTTCTTGACCACCGGTTTGGGATCGGCGTCAATTTCGTCTGTCATATGGAAGGAAAAGGCCGTGCGGGGGAAAATCTCGAACCACCGCTTGAGTGGCGCTACATAATCTCCCATTTCGATCACATGCTTCATGACCGCAATGTCGAGCAAAGCCGCCTCGTCATCGAGCTGTCCCCGGCGTTTGGCAATCATCCGGATGGCAGACCAGTCCCGCTCGATCGGATTTCTGAAAATGGCGAACAGCTTCACATTCGGACAATGCTGATGCAATTGCTCGATTCGTTCGCGAGGCGCCCGCATATAGGAAGGTGAAATCTCGCCCGCAACCTCTCCTTCAGGAGTATGGGAAAAGACTTCCAGATATTGCTCCCAGGACAGCTCCTTGTTGGGGCCCACCAGAAATTGTATCTCCTTTGGCAATGTGTTCAGAACCACGCCATCGACTTTACTCTTGGACAAGAAGTCAAATTTTCTTGGCATTGCGGGAAAATTGACCCCCGGGCAGTGTCGCAGGGCCTCAAAAAGAAAGGTTGTACCGCTCTTCTGGGCTCCAATACCGATGAAGTCAGGAGAATTTTCACTCATATTCTTGCTTTCGAAAAATGGTTATAAAACAAATTTGCACTTATGAGATGCCATTAGAACAAGGCTACATATGCCGAACAATCCGGAAAACTGCAAGCTCGGTCAAAATATTGCTTTGAATTGGCATTTATCACCAAGTCATTCAAATTTATGAATTTATAGTCTGCTTGGCCACTACCTATCGTGAGGGATTTTCTGGGCGCTGCCAAGCGATCTAAGTTGAGTTTATTCCGACTTTGTTTTACCAATCAACAGGTAACCTCACTCGGAAGCCGTTCGAAAGTCTGGGCTACGACACTTATTGCACAGAACAGGAGAGTGCTATGCCCTTTAGCGCAGAAGCAAGCAAGCCTTGGATCGGGGAAAGGCTTCGCGAACTTGAACAGATTGGCAGGGTTCTGGATATCGGCGTGGGTGCCGGGCGCTACTCAAAGTTGTTTCGCGCTCTTTGCCCGGATGCCGAATGGATTGGCGTGGAGATTTTCAGTCCCTATATCGAGCGTTTCGGCCTGACCAAGCTCTATGATGAAATCATCGAGCAGGATGCCAGGTCTGTCGATTATGCCAAACTGGGAAATTTCGATGTCGCCTTCTGTGGTGATGTTCTGGAACATATGACAAAAGATGAAGCCAAGACCGTTATTGATATGATGGTTCGCTATACCGGCAATATTTTCATCTCGGTTCCTCTGGGCGAATGCCCGCAAGGTGAAGTATATGGCAATGAGCATGAAGCACATGTCTCCACCTACATGTCGATAGACGATCTCTATGATGTATTTTCCGGAATTGTTGCTCACAACATTTCCAGTCAGGAAGATTGGACGATAGGAACGATATGGGTATCTAAAGACGCATATATGAAGGAAAGCATCAGTTAGACATTCATGCAGTATCAACTACCGGAATTACATCGCTTCAATTTCAATATGAAGAACCAAGCATTTCATTCACTCTATCCATGTTTAATCGATATATTTGAGGCTTAAGTGGACATATGAGCTTTACCCAAACCCCATTTATGGTGCCTGAATATTTACAGGAAGAACTTCTGGTCTCCCCCTTTCAGACAGTCTTCAACGAATTTCAGATTGGTTTTTCAGACGAGAATGCCAAAATTGCAATTTCCCAAAGCAAGAAGGAAGGCAATCTCGTTTCTCCCCCCGATCACGCTTTTGTCTTCAATGTGAATATTCAGGATCTGGCAGACTCCCAATGGATATCAATCGAGAAGAAGCTGGATATCTCGAAATTCAAATTGGGAAAACGCTTCACTGTCCTCATCTCTATAAAAAGCTCGCTGCGCGAAGCCTTCGACATCGACCTGCGCCTCAACCGGGGCGATGGGAGCTTTAAGGACACAAGATTGGGAACCCTCGTTCCCGACGGCAAGAAGGCCTACTATCAGGACACATTCTCCACAAAAATCGAGAAGTTCGCTGAAGGTGAGTTCAATTCGGCAAAATTGCTGATTCTCGCACCGAAGAAAGACGACTACGTCTTTTCCCTATCCATGCTGAACATCTTTTTAGATCTGGATGTAATGTGAGTTTGATATGACCAAGATTTCCGCAGTCGTCTGCGTTCACAATCGCGAAGATACTCTCGATGCATGCCTGTCTGCGCTGGAAAGGCAAACGCTCTCCAAGGACCTGCATGAGATCCTTGTCGTCGACAATGCCTCTACCGATCAGTCACCCCAGATTGCCGATGCCTATGTGAAGCGAAACGAGAATTTCAAATATATCAGGGAAGAAAGGCTCGGCCTCGCGATCGCCAGGAACCGTGGCATAAGAGAAGTATGCCATGATGTGGTGGCCTTTACCGATGACGACGCGATTCCCGCCGACGACTGGCTTGAGCGCATCTCGAACCGATTCTCGACGCTGGATGAAAAGACCGTAGCCGTCGGGGGAGAGCTGGATCCTGTCTGGCCGCATGAAAAGCCCGAATGGCTCAAAGGAAAGGACCTGCTTCGTTCCCTCTCGGTCGAACTGCACTGGTCTGACATCGCCCGCCATCTTGGAGCGGATGAGTGGCTTTGCGAAGCCAACAGCGCCTACCGCATCGCCCCGATCCTCGAAAGAGGAGGTTTCCCTGAGAAGCTCGGCCGCATCGGCAACAATCTGCTATCCGGTGAAAATGCCGTCAACGAACTGCTTCTGCGTGACGGTTATCGCTTTTTCTTTGACCCGGAGATACGGGTCAAGCATCAAATCGCTCCGCAAAGAATGACGCAGGAATGGTTCCGCCGCCGATATTTCTGGCAGGGCGTTACCGGCTATATCGTGCAGCAATATTTGCGGGAGAATGGCTGCGACGTTCCCCCTTCCACCTCGCTGCTTTTGCCGATGAATGAAAAAAGCTGGCTCTCGACATTGAACTATAGCGAAAGCCCGGATTTCGAAGAAACTTTGATCAGAGTCTACAGCTTAGGCTATGCGCTGGCTGCGGCAAATATTTTGGCGGGACGATAATGACAAAGCAAATCACAAAAGAACCGGAACTGGCTCTGGTCTTCGCCACGATATCGCGCGAACATACCACGCAAAGGCTGATCAATTCGGTCCGCAAGCACTTCCCGGACATGCCGATTTATATTGGCGATCAATCGGGCAAAAGTGCCGTCATGGAAGCATTCTATCGTCGCAACAATTGCACCGTCATATGGATGGAGCATGACGCAGGGGTATGCGCCTCCCGCAATGCGTCTCTGGACAAGGTCAAGGAACCCTATTTCGTTCTTTGCGATGATGACTTTATTTTCGGCGACAATACCAGCTTTGAGGCTCCGCTTAAAATATTGAAAGCAAAGCCGGAAATCGGGGTCGTTGGCGGCAGGCTTTATGATGTCTTTCTGGCAAACGGAAAGGAATATCGGGCCAATCGCCATTGGGAACTGCTTTTCCATTATGATGAGCAAAAGCAGAAATTGCTGACGCTTCCGGTCCATTATTTCCTGCCCGATCCCAAATATGTCGGCAGCGAAGCTTATTATGAGTGCGATGCGGTGATGAATTTCGCCGTTTTCCGCACCGCGATGTTCAGTGAAAAAATCCGCTGGGATCCCATTTTCAAATCAAACGGCGAGCATGAGGATTTCTATCTGAATCTCAAACTCAACAGCGATTTTAAGGTTGCCTATACGCCCAAACTGGTCGCCTATCATCACCATCCCACATCGCTGCAGAAATATAAGAAACTCAGACATCGCAATTACGGCTGGCAGCTGTTTCTTAAAAAATGGCATCTCAAGCAATTCCTCGAAATGGATGGCACCCTGCGCGTGATCAACGACGCAAACAGCTGCCATTCCTACGCGATGGGCTATGAAAATTATTACAAAAACCCCAATCTGGTACCCGGCGAAGCCTTCGAATCCGAAGACAGGATTGTGATTTCAAACCTGACGGGAAGATTGGCGAGCTCTCGCACCATGGGCGAGTTTGCCGATCCAGAAATGGATCGCGAAGAACAGCTGTCTGTCAAGGTCAGCCATGAATCCGGCTTCCTCGCCACCGGTGGAGACTGGCGCTTCTCGCTGCCTTTCTTCAAAAAGAAACCGAAAAAGAAATATCTTCAGGATGACAGTCTGCTGGAATTCGAAGTCATTGTCCCCGAGACGCTTCAGGACAGCCTCGAATCCTTCATGCGCATTCGCCCCTTCGTTGCGGGCATGACAGACGAGGCCATTTTCTTCAAGGAAGATGACGAACTCGATGTGAGGGTTTCCTGGTCGATCAAGTCCGGCTATTTGACCTATCAGAGAAAAGCACTGATTTTCGAACAGGAATTGCTGCTGGGGAACTGGAATTCCATTGCCATCAATCCTCCAGAATTCGAAGGAGATATGACAATGGAGACCACCATCTACAAGAATGGCACGGTCATGTTCGAGCATAGCATGCAACTGGCAATCTGACGAGGCGCCGGGCAGCTCTCAGCCCGGCAAGCCATCCACCCAGCATTTCCCGTCATCACCGCGACTGACGACGCGACACGGAACACACTATCCCGATTAGCATGGCCATAGCTGGTCAGAATTTCTCTGTAAGCAGCCTCTTGCCCTCATGTTCAGGAAGGAAATTCGGTGAAGTGGGCATTGAAACGCGCGATATTGTCTTTCTGCTGAATGGCATTACGAACGATGATGAAGTCAAGCAGGCGGTGCGTCAGCTTGTCCCACAACGAGAATTGACTGATCCGATCTATGACAGCTTCGGTCTCAAGAAGACTCAATTCTTGAGGCCCGCCCTCGAAGAAATGCTTCAAATATAAGACTGGCCTGTCAGACCCCAAAAACTCTAGAAAAAAGTCTCGCACATCCGGCAGACAAATATCTCCGACAGGAGCTTCGGCATCTGCGCGATAATTGAAACACGCATAGTCATCAGCATACATCGCATCCACCATTTCCAGCGCCTCTTCATCAAAGACAGAGGCTTTAACTCTGGAAGAAGTTGAATGGCTCTGACGATCAATCATTTGCAATGTAAAGTCCGAAAAGCTCAATTCGTTACTGGCTTTGTCCAATTTTTCCAGATGGAAAATTTTGGTATACGGAATTGCTCCCAAAAACAGATTGCCATATTGACAGCCCACATGAGGATCCAGATCCTGTTTCGACACGTCGATCAGCCGGTCCAAAACAATTTTGGGTTCATAGACCTTGTCTTCTTCAAGCCCGAGATGGTTTGCAATCAATCGCCAAACGGACTGATCTCTTCCCTCATACATCTTGTCAAAATAGGCTGAAATAAATCTTTTGCGAGGATGCCGGACAACTGAAAAAACGGTTTTGTTGTCCCCTCTCAAACTGGCAACAATGTCTGGAAAGCCCGTGATAAATGGCGTCTCCCGACGATCATGAATACGGGTTATGTCTTCCATCATTTCCGGTCGAAACATATTGACCAGCGACCATTTAATATTGGAACAGGCAACCTTGGGATTTTCGACATACACCAAATTTGAGCCATCGATATAGTGGACAGCGCGTGATAGACGCTCAAAAACAGTACGTTCGTGCATACTTCTTACCTAACTTAGCTCGCAAATCTGGTTTTGAGAGACTGTAAGCCTGAGAAAAACTCCATCTTGCACTCATTTTAAATCTAGAGTTGCAAAGTTCATAAAACCATACAATAGATATTATTTGGCAACCAATATACCAAACAATCTCGCTTAGCAATCACAATCAAGCAAAGCTATCAAGCTACACGCAGGGATCGGCGGCAGTCTTCATGTCCACTTGCCCAAGCGTTGAGCCGCAAAATTGAAACAGCAAAACCCTGAGCCCAATCCTGTTATCGGCAAAAACAGAGAGAGGACGGCCTCTCTCCCTCCATGAAAAACGGCATCCTCGATCCTGCAACGGGCGTTACAGCATCCGATCAAAAATGAACATCTCCAGTTCTGAAATCTGTAATTCAGTTGTTTCCGGTGGGAAGAAAAGCAAAATGCCGAAGGTGTGAGACTGCCTGCTGTCTGCCAATTTGGGAGACAAATCGATAATCTGCTGAACACTGCTGCCCTTCGAGAAAAGCGGCATTTTCAATGCCAAAGGCGAATCCTGCCATTTGAAATTCTCGTCATATTCCCTGAGGATGACATTTGTCTCAATCGAGTTTGACCCGGCATGGGCACCCGAAGCCCGAAGCAGCGCACAAACCGCACCAGTATTTTTCACATTGGTGAAACGAAATTCAAGATTGCGCCAGCCTGACGCTGCAGTCTGCCTGAAATCAAAGGATGCAACATTGCGTTTTTGCGCAATTTTAACCT
The DNA here is from genome assembly GCF_963676275.1 of uncultured Cohaesibacter sp. Taxonomy (NCBI): domain Bacteria; kingdom Pseudomonadati; phylum Pseudomonadota; class Alphaproteobacteria; order Hyphomicrobiales; family Cohaesibacteraceae; genus Cohaesibacter; species uncultured Cohaesibacter sp. The sequence continues at coordinate 3,643,882 of NZ_OY781091.1, forward strand.
GACGCCCTTCCCCGACTTCAAAATCGATAAAGACACCATCGGATAGGGCGCGATGTTGGGAAGCGGCGCCCGTCCAGATGTCTTTTTCCTGCGGGATGATGAAGACCCGGCTCATGGGAAAGTCGGCACTATCGCCCATTGCCTGCAGTGCGCCAGCCCCGTCAGGAGCCATTTCAGCAGAGGCATTTTCGACTCCCATGATCGTGAGATCATAAAGCTCGATATCGACATTGCGCGCTTCGATTTTGAAAATGACGCGCGCATAATCAATCTCTTCAGTGGGCATGTGAGCCAAATCGTCCAATTGAATTGGAAAGGACTGTCTGCGCCGATTGCGACACAGCTCAATCTGGGCGGAACTCACATCCTGACTGCGACCATTCTTGTAGAAGAAACGCATGAGCGAAAAAAGCGTCAGAGACTTGGGGCTGGCGGCTTCCAGACATGGTATGACTTGCCCAATATTCCTGAGATCACTGCCCTTTATGTCAAACTCGATATTGTACCAGCTCGCAGCGCCCATATTGACAGGAGCAATGCGATAATGCGCCCCTCCGATTTTCGGCCTGTGAGCTGAAAGCGCGATGCTGCCGTCACATTTGCCGTCAAATTTGACATTCAACTGGTCTCCAAGGGCAAATGACTTCACATGCACCATTTCCTTGGTCAGCAGCTTCTTGAATTGGGTGCTCTCGGGGTCAACCGAAAATTTTCCAAGTGTTCTTATCATGTCTTTCATTTCACAAAATCAGAGGTAACAAGACGAACCCACCTATCGGGAAAGAGCGCTTTCTTTGCCCAGAATATGATAGAATTTATTCGGTCCATTAACATTCATGAAGGCTGCAATATCAGCACCCCAGTGGTTATAAAGATCCCTGTGCTTATGGGTTATCTTTTCAAAATTGATATCCCACAGGCTACGGTTGGAGCGGAAAATCGAGTTTGCGCGAATGCGATATTCGAACAGGGCTTCAGGTATCATCACCCCGCGATGACCTCCGGCGATGAGCGAAATCACGCCCTCCCAATCATCCAGATACATACGCAAATCCGGATCATGCCAGCCGCTGTCTTCAAACGCGGCCCGTTTATAAACCAGAGACTGGCAATTGGTCTGGTTCAGGATCAACTGATGCGGCGGCTCAGCGTTCCATGTCGCCCAGTTGCGGATACGACCATGGCTGTTATAGTCCTCAATCCAGGCACCACAGAATGACACATTGTCATAGGCCGAAAGAATATTGACCGCCTTCTCATAATATCTGGCGCCGATCAGATCATCGGAATCGAGCAAAGTCACCAGCGGCGCTCTGGCATGGCGCACACCGGTATTTCGGGCATTGGCCACCCCTCCATTCGGGATGGTGATGATCCGTAATTGCTCCTCGCTCAAGCCATAATCCGAATGCAGCTGAAGCAGCCGCTCCTGCGATTGCGGATCCGTCGAGCCGTCATTGACCAGAACAAGCTCCAAATCCTTTTTCGAGCATTGCAGAACACTCTTGAGCGTTTCATCAATGAAGGCCCCCATATTGAAATAGGGAATGACAACAGAGAGCTCTGGCTCACCGCGAAGAGCCTTTTGCGCCGGAAAGACACAGCGGGCATCAGGATGGCTGAGAAAAGGAAAGCTCTTGCCCGTTGCCGCCTGAAGCTCGGCCTTCACGTCAGCAACCAGCGCTTCTTTCTGTTCGAAATAGCGCGCAACGTCACAATGGCGGGCAACCTTCTTCTGAGCATTGCGCCCGATTTTCTCCCGCTCTTTGGCAGAAAGCCCCATCACCTGCTTCAATATCCGAGCGAAGCCTTCCGCATCATGCACATCGACCAGAAATAGATCCTTGCCGTGCTCGGCGATTTCCTTGATGCCGCCATTCAGCCCGGCGACGCAGACGGTCCCCTCGCTCATGGCTTCCACCAGACTGTAGGGGAAATTGTCGAAATGGGAGGGATGCAATTGAGCGAAAGCGCTCTTTGACATCTCGGAAATGACTTGCCGCGGCTGCTTGCCCATCAATTGAATGAGACCACGTTCGACAAACTCACCATAGCGCTGTTTGATATAAGCCGAATATTGCGTTCCGGAGACCTCGAAAGGCGTGTCTTCACCGAAAATGCGTAACGGAACCTCAATACCGTCGGTCCAAAGGATCTTGAATGCCTTGATGGCCGTTTCAACGCCCTTCCAGTGAGTCAGCCGCGACGCCATGTAAAAATGGTCGCATTCGAAGCCATATTTGTGCGACTGTTTATCGCCGACCGGGAACGGATTGTGAAGAACTTTGCTCCGCCTGAAGGATGCCCCTGTGCGAGCAAGCTCCTCGCCCACAAAGTCCAATATGCTCTGCGAGCAGCCGATCACCAGATCAGCACCGGCAAGGGCCTGCAACTCCATCCTTCCGGTCCAGTAATTGGGCAACTTGTAGATTGACAGCTGGTTCAGCCGGTCGATCAGATGGGTGGGCGTATGAGCCGTAACAAGAATAGGAATGTCTCCGAGGCGAGAATTCAGGCAGAGTTTCTGCTGAATGGTCAGAGTGCCAATCGCGAATCCATCGGCAAATTCCACATAATCCGGTTTCTTGAAATCGGCGAGCCCACCATCAATTTCCGCCATGCACAGATCGGCAAATCGCTCGAATTGATGCGAGATATTCACCCAGTAGCCCAATTCCTGCTGCTCTTTGGAGCGATGCGGATTAATGGAGATCAACTGAACATTGTCGCTCAGATAGCGGCGCGACATCAGCCCCGATTGGGTGCGGGACAAGCAAAATATGACCAGAGAGGCATCTCTCCGCGCAGCATAGGCATCGGTCACAATGCGCATATAAGTGCTAAGCCCGCCACCAAATTCCGGCGGGTATTCGAATGTGAAATACCATGCATTCATCAGAGAAACTCTTCAGCCTTGTAATGTGAACCTGCAATGATCCTGAGGCCGACACCGTTCCCGGATTGGCGACCACCGGCTCCAAAACATTTGACAATCAACTATTTCAATATAGCGACAACGGAAAAAACCACACAAAAACACCAAGATGCGGGGTAATTTTTAGTCGCCCCTCCCGATTCTGTCATCTCTTTTTAAGTGTAAAGCGATGCCCTTTAAAACCAAATATCATTTTTGTACAAATCTGTCTGCCTGATACTTTCATCACCATAGACCGCGCCCAAAATACAAACCGGCAAGGCCTGTGGCAGCAGAGCCGACAGCCCTAAGGGACTTGAAAAAATCCCTTACGCATATTGCATGCTTGCCTTCACGACAGTCTCAATCTCGCGATAAAAAGTAAGAATGTCCGAGGGGTCCTCGACATGATAGCGAACCTGCCGTCTGCCCTGCAGAAAGAGAAGGACGCTTTTCTCTGTCGCTGACTTGAAAAAAAAGCCGCAAATCGGCATACCATCATTATTTCCAACATAAACAATACAACAATTGTCCGCTTGCCGAACGCTAAAGCGCTCAGCGGCGACAAAACGGGCTCCAATTGCCCGAACGATCATGAATGCCTCAATTTCCTGTTCGGCGACCTGGTTATGATCTTCCATCAATCTGTGATCCCCACCCAACTTTAATGCAATTTATTCGAGTATATAAACCAAAGTACAACCAAACAAGAACAATAACGCTGTCAGGCAATTTTTTTGGGATAACACATCCAAAATATATAAAGTGAGTGGCTGTCAGGGACCGCCTTGTCCCAGCAACCCTATGAAGGATTTGAGAGAAACAGATTTTGCCACAAGAGCGCGGATTGTTTTTTCAACCGCACCAGCTTATCTCTGCCTCAAACAAAAAGGCGGATTGCCAGCTCTGTTGCGATGAGAAGCGACGGGCGTCAAAAGAATCACACAATGCAACTTCAGCTTGGAAACAGGAACGATTCTTACCATCACAGCGAAGGGATTCGATGAGGCGATTGAGCAACTCTTCCCACAGCACAAATATGGCAAGGTCAGCGCTCCACCGAAAAACGGAAAATGCGGTAATTTGCAAAGTCGGGGAATGGTGGGCCCGGAGGGACTCGAACCCCCAACCAGACCGTTATGAGCGGTCGGCTCTAACCAATTGAGCTACAGGCCCTGATTTTCAGGTGCATTTGAACTATACTGAAAAGCCATTTCAGGCAAGCCCCGAGAGCGTGATCAGTGGATAGCCAGACCAAACAGGTGTGTTCCTCCGAAAGGATCGCCCATGTCACCCCACTGCGGCCACAAACCCTTGCCACGATGGAGCCAACCTGAAGAGAAGAGCATCTGTGAAACCTAGCAGATCCTGTTTGAAGATTGCAAAATGAACCCCTGTCTATGCGGAGCAACTGCATCATGAAGAAAAGCCTGATCACACTGACCACTCTTTTGATTCTGACGGCGCTGCCCGCGGCGGCAGAGGAGATGAAAAGCGGAACGATTTCCGTCTCTGGGGAAGGCAGCCTGAGAGCGGCCCCCGATATGGCCATCGTGTCAGCGGGCGTGGAATCCAGAGCCAAGAACGCCAAGGATGCGCTGGCAGACAATAATGAGAAAATGGCAGCCCTTATGGCCGAGCTGAAAAAGGCTGGCATTGAAGGCAAGAATATTCAGACCAGCAGCTTCAACATATATCCGCAACTGATCTATCCCAAGAGCAGCAGCGAGGCGAAAGCCCCTGAGGTGACCGGTTATGTGGTAAGCAATCGGGCCACCATTCGCATCCATGATCTGGGTTCGGTCGGCTCCGTTCTGACAGCTCTGGTCAATGCCGGTTCGAATGATATCTCGGGCCTGACCTTCGACATTTCCAACAAGGACCAGTTGCTGGATGAAGCCCGAAAGCAAGCTCTGGCCGATGCCCGCCACAAGGCCGAACTCTATGCGGCAGAATTGGGCTCAAGCCTGAGCAGCCTGCAGAGCCTGTCTGAATCCGGTGGCTTCAGCGCCCCTCAGCCATTGATGATGCGGGCGGCCAAAATGGAAGCCTTTTCTTCCGACGTGCCTGTTGCCGAGGGAGAAATGGCCGTATCCATCACGGTCAATGCCAACTGGTATCTGAAGGACGATTGATTCTGGTCATCTTGAATCAATTTGTGAAGAAGCTGACTCTCCACTGAAGCTTAAAGGACTTAACAAAGACCTTTAAGACCACTTTAACCAAAACAAAAAACAAAGCCCGGACAATAACATGTCCGGACTTTGTGAATCAGATTGATAGCGAGTTGATTCTAGCTGTCAAGGAAGCTGCGCAGCTTGCGCGAGCGGCTCGGATGCTTGAGCTTGCGCAATGCCTTGGCCTCGATCTGACGAATACGTTCGCGCGTTACCGAGAATTGCTGGCCAACCTCTTCGAGGGTATGGTCAGTGTTCATCCCGATGCCGAAGCGCATGCGCAACACGCGTTCTTCACGCGGGGTGAGCGAGGCCAGAACGCGGGTTGTCGTCTCTCTGAGGTTCGCCTGAATGGCTGCATCGATTGGCAGGATCGCATTCTTGTCCTCGATGAAATCGCCAAGATGGGAATCTTCCTCGTCCCCGATCGGGGTTTCAAGAGAGATCGGCTCCTTGGCAATCTTGAGCACCTTGCGCACCTTCTCGAGCGGCATCTGCAATTTATCAGACAGCTCTTCTGGTGTTGGCTCGCGACCGATTTCATGCAGCATCTGACGGCTGGTACGAACGATCTTGTTGATCGTCTCTATCATGTGCACAGGGATACGGATCGTCCGGGCCTGATCCGCGATTGAGCGGGTGATGGCCTGCCTGATCCACCATGTGGCATAGGTCGAGAATTTGTAACCGCGGCGATATTCAAATTTGTCGACCGCCTTCATCAGACCGATATTGCCTTCCTGAATGAGGTCGAGGAATTGCAAACCGCGGTTGGTATATTTCTTGGCAATCGAGATAACCAGACGCAGGTTGGCCTCGACCATTTCCTTCTTGGCCTGACGGGCCTCGCGCTCGCCCTTCTGCACGGAAGAAACGATGCGGCGGAATTCACCAATCTCCAGACCGGTTTCGGTGGAGAGCATCTGGATGTCTTCACGCAGATCCTGAATCCGGTCGCCCTCATGATGGACGAATTCCTTCCAGCCCCGGCTGGTCAGTTCAGCGACGCGCTCGATCCAGTTCGGATCCAGCTCGTTGCCCTGATAATTCTTCAGGAACTCTGAACGGTTGACACCATAGGCCTCGGCCAGACGCAGAAGACGCCCTTCGCGGCCAACCAGCTGCTTGTTGATTTCATAGAGCTGGGAAACCAGTGCATCAATACGATTCTGGTTCAGGGACAGGCTCTTGACCTCGACAATGATGTCTTCCTTGAGCTTGTCGTAACGACGTTCCTGACTCGGAGAGAGCGCCTTGTTGGCCATGCGATGTTCAACAAGCTGATCCTGCAGGCGACGCAGCTTCTTGTAGTCCTCGGCAATCTGATCGAAAATGATCAAGACCTTCGGCTTCAACTCGGCTTCCATGGCGGCTAGAGAGAGGTTGTTTTCGAGATCATCCTCGTCTTCATCCTCATCATCTCCCTCGCCTTCGCCCTCAGAGGTTTCATCCTCCTCGTCAGAGGATGGCTTTGCGACAGGAGCAGGAGCCGGCTTGGAAACGGCTTCTGCGACAGGGGCCGCTGCTGCGCTTTCGCCATCAGCATCCTCGTCGCCCTCTTCCTCGTCGTCCTCTTCCTCGTTGCCCGGACCAGCATAGGTTGCTTCCAGGTCAATAATGTCACGCAGAAGAATATTGCCATCCAGCAATTCGTCGCGCCAGATGATGATCGCCTGGAAGGTCAGCGGGCTTTCGCACAAGCCTGCAATCATGGCTTCACGGCCAGCTTCGATCCGCTTGGCGATCGCAATTTCGCCTTCACGGGAGAGAAGCTCTACCGACCCCATCTCGCGCAGATACATCCGCACAGGGTCATCCGTGCGATCCGTCGGTTCCTTGCTGGAAGAGGTTTTTGCAACAGCGGTGGATCCTTTGGATTCCACCAGCTCTTTCGAGTCGCTGTCTGAATCGTCGTTATCGTTGTCGCTATCGTTATCGTTGTCATCAGCCTCTTCGGACTCGATGACATTGATCCCCATGTCGGACAGCATGGACATCGTGTCTTCGATCTGTTCAGAGGAAACTTCTTCCGACGGCAAAACTTCGTTCAATTCATCATAAGTGACGTAACCGCGCTTCTTGGCGGTCTTGATCATCTGCTTGACAGCAGTATCCGTCATATCCAACAGTGGCGCATCCGAGTTGGAGCCATCGCTGTTGGTCTTATCGTCGTTTTGCATTGCCTTTGTTGCCATTCCAGTCTCCAAAGACACCCGGTATCAGGGGCGTCTGCTTCGGCATCCACTCGTACGAACGGTAGGTCATGCAATTATGCCGGTGCTCGCAACAACCGCATGATGTTCAGGACTCACGTCCATTCATATAGATGGGTTCGTTAAACGCCTCTTAACCCAAGCCTGCATGGTGCAGTCGCTGCAGTCCCCTGCACATATATCCACAAAAACAGGCCGGTTAGACGGCAAAGTCCCCGGCTTCAGATCACGTTCGGTTATCCGCAGCATAAATCATTTCTTCGCCAACTTGACATTTGGCGCATGGGGCTGCCGGAACTAGATATTTAGCGCAGTGATTCGATTCGGCAACCCCCAAGAGTGGAAAAAATATGGTTTTAAGACGGTTTTCGAATCATTTTTACAGATTCTTGTGCTCCGAATCGTCCTTTAACCGCGTTTCTGCCTCTTTGGTCGTGATTCGCCAATAGTCAGAGTCACTTGGCCGCAGGCATTCTCCGCCTCAGGCATTCTCCGCCGCAGGCTCGGCCAGTTGCAGCAGCACTTCTTCGAGAGGCACCATATCCCCTCCACTTTTCATCTGGTCATAAAGCTCGCTCAGTTCCTGCTCCTCGCGCAGATTTTCCTCGCGACGGCGGTGCAATTCATTGGTCAGGGACTGGATGCGATGAAAGCTGCCTTCGTCCACGCCGTTGGAAAGGCTGGCGCGCTCTCGCTCCAGATCCTTTTCCGTCTCCCGCACCTCCAGAACATTGAGATAGGACTGGAAGAGCCGCTCCAGAAAGAGGCGGCTGGGTTTATAGACTAGCTGATGCACCCTGCGCCGCCCGGCAAGGCGCCACCCCCACGGATGGATCAGCTTCCCTGTCTCATCGCGCACTTCGATGCCATGCATGTCATCGAGCAGCTCCTTCAGATTCTCCGGGCACAGGGCATAGATGTCCTTGTAGGTGCGCGCCTGCTGATCGAAAATGATATGAGACAGCACGAACTTAAAGGCCTCAAGGCTCTCCTTCTGGAAAGGCACGGCAAGGATCTGCTCGGCGAACTGCTCGAACAGATAGGGCATGTGAATGGACAGCCCGATCAGGCAATATTCATATTCCGTCGACTGCCCGTCTTCGGGCACGCGAGAAACATTGCCCGAAGCCTGTAGGGCGCTGGATGGCCCGGCCCCCTTGCCTGCGCGGGCACCACCGCCGGTGAAGAAGCGGTTGCGATTCTGATCCCGCTTTTCCCGCTCCTGCTCCCAGAAGAAGGTGGAGAGCGCCGATTTGAAGCTCATCTGATACTGGCGCTGCACCCGCTCATCCTGAATCAGGCGCACCAGATCTTCGATGCGCTTTTCAAGTGCGGCCTTGCGCTCGGGTGTATCGGCGGGCTGGCTTTCCAGCTCTCGCTCCCAGATGACATCGAACAGACTGCGCGCCTGCGCCAGCACCGGAGCGAAGGCATCCGCCCCCTGCTCGCGCACCAGATCATCAGGGTCCTTGCCATTGGGCAGGAAGACGAACTGGAAGGAATAGCCCGCCTTCAGATTGGGCAGGATGCGTTCAATCGAACGATGGGCAGCCTGCCGACCGGCCCGGTCACCGTCAAAGCAGATATAGGGTTCATTGGAAAAACGCCACATCCGCGCAATCTGCTGTTCGGTAAAGGCCGTGCCCAGCGAGGCCACCACATGGCGAATACCTGCCTGATAGAGCGCAATGGCATCCATATAGCCTTCCACCACGATCGCTGCGCCGGCTTCATGGGCCGCTTGCCTTGCGCGATGGGCGTTGAAAACCATGTTGCCCTTGAAGAACAGCCGCGTCTCGGGCGAATTGAGATATTTCGGCTTGCCATCCTTGTCCAGAATACGCCCGCCAAAGGCCACGACCCGCCCGCGCTCATCCTCAATGGGAATCATCAGCCGGTTGCGAAAACGGTCATAGGTCGGACGGCCGTCATCGGGTTTGATGATCAGGCCGGTTTCCAGCATATCCTGCTCGCTGACCCCGTGCCCGATAAGATAGCTCTTGAGATGATCGCGACTGTTGGGCGCAAAACCCATCCGGAAGGTCCGCATGGTCTCATCGGAAAGCCGGCGCCCCTGAGTATAGATGCGGGCTTCCCGCCCCAGTTCGGAATGCAATTGCAGCTGGAAGAATTTGGTCGCCATCTCCATGACATCATAAAGACTGGCCCGCTCACGCTCGCGCCTCTGCACCTGCGGATCAGGATCAGGCAGGGGAACACCAGCCTGATTGGCCAGCAGCTCAACCGCCTCGGGGAAACTCAACCCTTCGGTTTCCATCAGAAACTTGAAGATGTCACCATGCTTGCCCGATGAGAAGCAATGATAGAACTGCTTCTGGTCATTGACGAAGAAACTGGGCGTCTTTTCCTTGTTGAAGGGCGACAGCCCGGCAAATTCCCGCCCCTGACGACGCAGTTTCACCTTGCGCCCGACAACATCGGACACCGGTATGCGTTCGCGGATTTCTTCAAGCAGGCTTTGCGGAAACTTCATTGACAAGACTCGAAACCAGTTACGGGCCATCCCGTCACCATCTGGCAACGGCAGGCAAACGCGTTTTTACCCCGGCCTCCGGCTTGACAGCTCTGCCATCACTCCCGGACCGGACAATCTGACGATATTACCAGATATCACAAAAGCGACAATCTCCTCCAGAGAGGAGATCATTGGACCTAAGACGACGACGGGGCCACTCTCGGAGAGGCCCCTTCATTCACAAGTCTCGGTATATTTGAAATGGCGCGCTAGAGCAGAAGCCCCTTGACGATGCAGCTCGCCTTGCCGAAATCCATCTGGCCGGGATATGTGGCCTTGAGGTGATTCATCACCTTGCCCATGTCGCGCAGACCTTCGGCATCAAGTTCTTCAACCGCCTTGGCGCATGTCACGGAAACTTCCTCGTCATCCATCTGCTGGGGCAGGAATTCCTTGATGATATCGGCTTCCTCGCTCTCCTGCTGGGCCAGTTCCTGACGACCGGCTTCGGCATAGACGCGGATGGATTCTTCGCGCTGTTTGATCATCTTGGCAAGGATCTGCAAGATTTCATCGTCCGAGACCCCTTCCTTGCCCTGACCACGTGCTTCCACATCGCGATCCTTGATAGCGGCGGTCACCAGACGCAGGGTTGCCATACGGCGCTTGTCCTGAGCCTTGATTGCCTCTGTCAGGTTTGCGGTAATCTGCTCACGCATAATTCTGGCCTCTCATCTCTGTTGGCCTTCATTGTCAGGAATCACAAGTTGCTCTCGGCAAGAAAGCAGTTCCCGTCTGAAGGCCAAGAGCAAAATTCCTGAAAGTGGCTGATTTTCGCCACGATATCGGCAGTTTTCTGCCACGTTATCATGGCTTTGCCACCGAAAAAACTTAATGTTTGATACAGCGACTTTCAACAATAGGCAAGTCGGCATAGCACTTAGGTCTAAATCGAACCGGTCACATGCAAACGATAAATCCCCGTCGCAAAACGCAAAAAGTGGCGGAAAATCAAGCTTCTCTCCATCTGTGGATAGGTTTCCGCCAAACGGGGATATATTATGTTAACCAATGTTCAAAACTCCGTGACCGGCAAACCGCACGACATGAATTGCACCCTGCCAGACTCCGCCATTTTGCTGATTCCAGAGAGAATATCTCATGACCGATCCAATGATCGGCCTTTCTGAGAAAAGAACCTGCGCCAATGAACATGGGGAAAAAGACAATATCCGGCCCACCATATTTGCATAACAGCGTTCGGAAAGCGCAAAACGGCACAATATTTTGCAAAAGAAGGCGTTTGAAAAATTATTTTTCGAATTATTTCATCATGCCTCATTGACGCTTGAGCACTTTTGTCATAGATCATCACCTCTGAGAACAAGCATTTTCCCGTCTCCATCCTCGTTGGCTACCACGCAGAAGCATAAGGGCTTCGGCGGGTGAGAACGGACAGGGAGATCAGACTAACAGCATTTTCAGGACACCCTCGGCATGGCTCACCCCGCTTCTTCACCGGCTCAGACGACACCGGCCCCCTGGGACGACTTCAAACCGACAGCACTTCTGGTTCTGGCAGACGGCACGGTCATCGAAGGCCAGGGCATCGGCACCACAGGATCCGCGGTCGCAGAAGTCTGCTTCAACACAGCGATCACCGGGTATCAGGAAATTCTCACCGATCCATCCTATGCAGGCCAGATCGTGACCTTCACCTTCCCTCATATCGGCAATGTGGGCACCAATGAGGAAGATGTGGAAACCATCGACCTCGACAATGACGCCGGCGTGCGCGGCGCAGTGATCAAGACCAACATCACCGAGCCTTCCAACTATCGCGCGACCCGTCATTTCGACGCATGGCTGAAGTCGCGTGGCATCATTGGCATCGCCGGCATCGACACCCGCGCGCTGACCTCGCTCATTCGTGAGAAGGGCCTCGCCAACGCAGTGATCACCCATTCCCCCGATGGCAAATTCGACATCGAAGCGCTCAAGCGCGAAGCCGCAGGCTGGAATGGTCTGGTCGGTGCCGATCTTGCCAAGGATGTCACCGCCAATAAAACCTTCGAGTGGGACGAAACATCCTGGGTATGGAATGAAGGCTTCGGCAAGCTCAAGGATCCCAGCTTCCATGTGGTGGCAGTCGACTATGGCATGAAGCGCAACATTCTGCGCCTGCTGGCCGATCAGGGCTGCAAGCTGACGGTTCTGCCCGCCACGGCAACCGGCGAGGATATTCTGGCACTGAAGCCCGATGGCGTCTTCCTCTCGAACGGTCCGGGCGATCCGGCAGCCACCGGTGCCTATTCTGTTGATGCCATCAAGGCAGTGATCGAGGCGGACATTCCCCTGTTTGGCATTTGCCTTGGTCACCAGATGCTGGCGCTGGCGCTTGGCGGCAAGACCACCAAGATGCATCAGGGTCACCATGGTGCCAACCATCCGGTTCAGGACAAGACCACCGGCAAGGTGGAAATCACCTCCATGAACCACGGCTTCGCCGTTGACGGCGACAGCCTACCCAAGGGCATCGAGGAAACCCATATCTCCCTGTTTGATGGCTCCAACTGCGGACTGGCCGTTACCGGCAAACCGATCTTCTCGGTCCAGTTCCATCCCGAAGCCTCTCCGGGACCAAGGGACAGCCATTATCTCTTTACACGCTTTACCAATCTGATGCGCGCCCGCAAGGGCATGGAACAGGTCGCAGAGTAAGCGCGACAACGAAGTCCGATTGAGAAACAAGGAAAGCCCGCCTCGTGCTTCACGATGGCGGGCTTTTCATTGCGTCTCATTGCCTCCACGCGATATCCGGTATCTCTCAGGATTCCCGGAGTGATCATCACCCACTCAAGGCAGCCGACCCACTCTCTTTATGGATTGGCAACCGAGAAAGTGTCACAGGAGGCCACGCTGCCGCTTTCATATCCTCTGGCAAACCATTTTTTCCGTTGCGCCGATGTGCCGTGATTGAAACTGTCGGGCACCACATAGCCCTGCATGCGCTTCTGCAAGGCATCATCACCAATCTGGGTTGCCGCATTAAGGGCCTCATCCAGATCGCCCTGATCGAGCAGGCCCTTCTGGTTGGTATAATGCCCCCAGACCCCGGCATAGCAATCCGCCTGCAATTCCACGCGAATGGACATCTTGTTGGTTTCCAGTTCGCTCATTGAGCGACGCATTTCATTGAATTTGGGCAAAACGCCGGTCACATTCTGGATGTGATGGCCCACCTCATGGGCAATGACATAGGCCTGAGCAAAATCACCCGGCGCTTCAAAGCGGTTTCTCAGTTCCTGATAGAACCCCAGATCGATATAGACCTTCTGATCTCCCGGACAATAGAAGGGGCCGGTTGCCGAAGACGCAAAGCCGCAGGCTGATCGGATCTGGCTGGAAAACAGCACCAGCTTGGGCTGAGGATAGCTCTGCCCTGCCTTCTGAAAGATGGTACCCCAGACATCTTCCGTCTCGGCCAGCACCACCTTGACGAAGGAGGCCATTTCATCTTCCGCAGCCGAACGCGTCGAGGATGACTGTTGCGGGCTTTGCATCTGCGTTCCATAATCGCCGCCGCCGCCAAGCAGCATCGACAGGATCGTTGTCGGGCTTACCCCCATCATCCAGAGTATGCCGCCAATGACGATCAGCACCAGCAGGCTGGGACGCCCCCGCCCACTGCCGATGGGCATCCGCATGCCGGAGCGGGAATAGCCTGCCCCGGACTGACCGCGCCGATCCTCGACATTGCTGCTTTCTCTTCTGCCTCGCCACCGCATCTCTTCAGTTCCCCCATCCCCTGATCAATTTGCCAGAGCATTCCCTGCAATAATTTACAATGAACAGAAGACAGCCGCATATGCAATCACTAACTGCATCCCGGCAGCTTGCGAAAGCGCAGTAGTTTGCGGACAGACAAAAAAAGAAACGGCCCGATCAATACCGGGCCGTTTCTTAAGGGAGACGTTTCAATTTTGCGAACCACACTTGCGATCAGCGATAGAGCGGTCCGTTTTGCTACGAGGTCAAATCTTTGAACACGCGTGCAATGAAGCAACGAAGCTGGGCAAATCTGTGGACGTCGCAGGAACGACGAACTCCCAGTGTTTCGCGACTTACCATAAGGTCAACCAACATTGGGTATACTCCGTAAATGGGTCCCTCACCGGATCCCGGTTATCATCACACTCTTATGCAGCTTCAACCATTGACCTTACCGTTAAGGTAGGCTTTAAATAGTCTCGGTAGACTGCACTCAGTGCGCTTACATCATTAAATATGCGCACAATGTGCACTAATGTCAATAGGGAGGCGCACTTTTTGCGCACTAAGTAAAAAGACGTGTCAAAATCTGATCAAAAACAAGACGATAAGTTTATGTCGGCGCAGCAATTTCGAGCCTGGCGGCGCGAAATGGGGCTCAAACAGAAAGACGCAGCAGACTTGCTCGGCTTGAAAAAACGCATGATTCAATATTATGAAAAGGGCAATCGGGACGGCAAAAGCGTAACGATCCCCAAATCCGTGCGCCTTGCCTGCTACGCCCTGACCATCGGAATTTCAGATTTTGACGGCATCAAGGTGAGCAATTTCGATCCTTCAAAATTCAAGGACAGGGAGAAGGAAGAAGACAATAGCGAAGCGACAGCCGACCTCGTCTCGCCGGAAAGCGAAATCGAACGGGAATCCGCCTGAGAGAAGCAACGGGATTCGCAACACTCCCTGACTGATATTAAATAAGTATTTTCCCCAGAAAATCCTTTCTGGACCTGAATTCCGATGACAAAATGGCTTTCTGTATACTTTAGCCAAACAATCATCCGAAAAAGTGCGAGATAGAGACAAAAAAACGTCCTTTGCCTATGGCAATGTGAGCAATATTTCGCTATAGCGATCCAAATCTCATCTGCACACCCCGACCAGCAACGGCCAGGCTCCTCTTCAGACAAGGGTGAGCGGTGCCTCGACGTGAGCGCGAAGAACGATGCCAAAGCGGACAGACATAAAATCCATCCTCATTATCGGTGCCGGACCTATCATTATCGGTCAGGCCTGCGAGTTCGACTATTCCGGAACACAAGCTTGCAAGGCCCTCCGGGAAGAAGGCTACCGCATCATTCTGGTGAACTCCAACCCGGCCACGATCATGACCGACCCCGACATGGCGGACGCGACCTATATCGAGCCGATCACGCCGGAAATCGTCGCCAAGATCATCGAGAAAGAACGCCCGGACGCACTGCTGCCCACCATGGGTGGCCAGACAGCGCTCAACTGTGCGCTTTCCCTACGCAAGATGGGCGTTCTGCAAAAATATAATGTCGAAATGATCGGCGCGACGGCAGAAGCCATCGACAAGGCAGAGGATCGCGAACTCTTCCGCGAAGCCATGAACAAGATCGGCCTCGACACGCCGGTCTCCCGTCTGGCACACGACATTCCCGAAGCGCTCGCAGCGCTGGAAGTGGTCGGCCTGCCAGCCATCATCCGCCCCTCCTTCACCATGGGCGGCACCGGCGGCGGTGTGGCCTATAACCGCGAAGAATATCTCGACATCATCGAAACCGGCCTCGACGCCTCTCCGACCACCGAAGTTCTGGTGGAAGAAAGCATCATCGGCTGGAAAGAATATGAGATGGAAGTCGTTCGCGACAAGAATGACAACTGCATCATCATCTGCTCCATCGAAAACCTTGATCCGATGGGCGTCCATACCGGCGACTCGATCACCATCGCTCCGGCCCTGACGCTGACCGACAAGGAATATCAGATCATGCGCGACGCCTCTCTGGCTGTGCTGCGCGAGATCGGAGTGGAAACCGGCGGTTCCAACGTTCAGTTTTCCATCAATCCCGAAAATGGCCGCCTGATCGTCATCGAGATGAATCCGCGCGTGTCCCGCTCTTCGGCGCTGGCATCCAAGGCCACCGGCTTCCCGATTGCCAAGGTTGCCGCAAAACTGGCCGTCGGTTACACGCTGGACGAACTGGCCAATGACATCACCGGCGGCGCGACCCCGGCATCCTTCGAACCGTCCATCGACTATGTCGTCACCAAGGTTCCCCGTTTTGCCTTCGAGAAATTCCCCGGAGCCGAACCCTATCTGACCACCGCGATGAAATCGGTTGGCGAGGTCATGGCCATCGGCCGTACCTTCCAGGAATCCCTGCAGAAAGCCCTGCGCGGTCTGGAAACCGGCCTTACCGGTCTCAATGAAGTGGAAATCGAAGGCCTCGATCAGGGCGACGACAAGAATGCCATCCGCGCCGCGCTCGCCAAGGCAACGCCGGATCGTCTGCTCAAGATCGCACAGGCCATCCGCCTCGGCGTCAGCCATGAACAGATTTTCGAGACCTGCAAATATGACCCTTGGTTCCTTGAGCAGCTGCAGGGCATCATCGACATGGAAGAGCGCGTTCGCGCCCATGGCCTGCCGCAGGATGCCTATAATCTGCGCAAGCTGAAAAGCATGGGCTTCTCGGATGCACGCCTTGCCGAACTGTCCGGCACCACGGGCAAGAAAGTCGCCAAGCTGCGCAATGAGCTGGGCGTTCGTCCGGTCTTCAAGCGCATCGACACCTGCGCGGCGGAATTTGCCTCACCAACCGCCTATATGTATTCCAGCTACGAGGTGCCTTTCAACGGCGCCCCTGCCTGCGAAGCCAAACCGTCCGATCGCAAGAAGGTCGCCATTCTGGGCGGTGGTCCCAACCGTATCGGTCAGGGCATCGAGTTTGATTATTGCTGCTGTCATGCCTGCTTTGCCATGAGCGAAGCTGGCTATGAAACCATCATGATCAACTGCAACCCCGAAACCGTCTCCACCGACTATGACACCTCCGATCGCCTCTATTTCGAGCCCCTGACCGCCGAGGATGTCATCGAGATCCTGCGCAAGGAACAGGAAAATGGCGAACTGATCGGCGTTATCGTGCAGTTTGGCGGCCAGACCCCGCTGAAACTGGCTCAGGCCCTTCAGGATGCCGACATTCCGATCCTTGGCACCTCGCCTGACGCCATCGATCTGGCCGAAGACCGCGACCGCTTCCAGAAGCTGCTGCACAAGCTGGATCTGATGCAGCCGCGCAACGGCATCGCCTATTCCATCGAACAGGCCCGCATCGTTGCCGACCAGATCGGCTTCCCGGTCGTCGTGCGTCCCTCCTACGTGCTGGGTGGTCGCGCCATGGAAATCGTCCGCACGCCGGAAGCCTTCGAGAAATATATCCAGATGACACTGGCCGAACTGGTTCCGCCGGACATTCGTCTGAAATATCCCAACGACAAGACTGGCCAGATCAACGCCGTTCTGGCCCAGAATGCGCTGCTGTTCGACAGCTATCTGTCCGGCGCCATCGAAGTCGACGTGGACTGCCTGAGCGACGGCAAGGAAGTGGTCATCGCCGGCATCATGGAACATATCGAGGAAGCCGGCATCCATTCCGGCGACTCGGCCTGCTCCCTGCCGCCTTACTCTCTGTCTCAGGAAATTCAGGACGAACTTGCCCGCCAGACCAGAGAAATGGCACTGGCGCTCAATGTTGTCGGTCTGATGAATGTCCAGTTCGCAGTCAAGGAAGGCGATATCTACGTTATCGAGGTCAACCCGCGCGCCTCTCGTACCGTTCCATTCGTGGCCAAGGCCATCGGCAAGCCGGTTGCCAGCATCGCCTCGCGCGTAATGACTGGCGAGGCATTGTCGGCGCAGGATGTTGCCCATGAGAAGCTTGAGCATATCGCTGTCAAGGAAGCGGTCTTCCCGTTTGCCCGTTTCCCCGGCGTGGACACCATTCTGGGGCCGGAAATGCGCTCCACGGGTGAGGTCATGGGCCTCGACAAGGCCTTCCCGGTTGCCTTCGCCAAATCCCAGCTCGGGGGCGGCACCAAGGTTCCGAGCGAAGGAACTGCCTTCATTTCCGTCAAGGATGATGACAAGCCTGCCATTCTGCCTGCGGTTCGCCGCCTGAAAAATGTCGGATTCCACATCATCGCGACCGGCGGCACCCAGCGTTTTCTGGCCGAAAACGGAATTGAGTGCGAAAAAATCAATAAAATGCTTGAGGGACGGCCTCATATCGTTGATGCTCTCAAGAATGGTGAAGTGCACCTTGTGTTCAACACCACCAAGGGCGCCAAGGCAATTTCCGACAGTCGGGATTTACGCCGCGCGGCACTTTTGCATAAGGTTCCCTATTACACGACTGTTGCCGGAGCTTTGGCCGCAGCGCAGGGAATTGAAGCTTATAAGAAGGGAGATATTGAAGTCCGGCCTTTGCAGGACTATTTCTCCTGATAAGTAAGACGAAGACTCGTCTTGCACGGAATTTTCATGTGCGTCTCGAGGGCACGAACCCCTCGGGACGCTAAACTTTTTTGTGGGGCACTGTCCCCTTGTAGCAGGAGGCTTTCCGAAGGCTATGGAAAAAATCCCAATGACGCCTGCAGGATATCAGGCTCTTAGTGAAGAATTGAAACAGCGCAGCGGCGAAGAGCGCCCGCGGATCATTGCCGCCATTTCGGAAGCGCGCGCCCATGGTGACCTCTCGGAGAATGCCGAATATCACGCAGCCAAGGAACAGCAGAGCCTCAATGAAGGCCGCATTTCCGAGCTGGAAGACAAGCTCTCGCGCGCAGAAGTCATCGATGTGACTAAAATGAGCGGCGACACCATCAAGTTCGGCGCAACCGTTACCCTGCTGGACGAGGATACCGAAGAGGAAAAGACCTATCAGATCGTCGGCGATGTTGAAGCCGATCTGAAAAAGGGCAAGATCTCGCTCTCCTCCCCAATCGCCCGTGCCCTGATCGGCAAAAGGGTTGAGGATTCCGTTGAAGTCACAGCTCCGGGCGGATCCAAATCATACGAAATTCTGGATATCAAATATATCTGACGGTCTGGAGACCTTTGCAAACAGGTCTGTCCATGATCGGGCAGGCCAACAAAAAAGCGCATCGGTAGAGAACTACACAATGCGCTTTTTCAAATGAATGTAAGGCTTCTGGCCCGGCCTTAATCAGTCACCCAGATTGATGGGTACGTTGGGTGCATTCTTGCTAAGGCGAATGGTTAGCGACGTGCGCACGCTATCCACATTGGGGGCCGATGTCAGCTCATTGATAACGAAAGACTGGAAAGCCTGAAGATCTGGTGCGACACAGCGCAGAACAAAGTCGATATCCCCCGACAACATGTAGCATTCGCGAACCTGCGGCCATCGGCGCACACGCTCTTCAAAAGCCACCAGATCCGCCTCGGCCTGACTATGCAGCCCGACCATGGCAATTGCGGTAACATCGAAACCGATCTGTTTTTCGTCAACGATAGCGCGATAGCCCTTGATGATTCCGGCTTCCTCCAGCGCACGAACGCGGCGCAGGCATGGGGGAGCAGAAATACCAACGCGACGCGCCAGCTCTACATTTGTTATACGACCATCATCCTGAAGCTCTTTCAGGATCTTCCAGTCGATAGGATCAAGTCTTGCTTTCAAGGCAAAAGGTCTCTTATTTTCGAGAAGCTCAAGGGAACCTGAGCTTGTTGTCCATACCAAGGTATAGCGTGCAGCGAGTGGCTATGATAGCGCTAAATGGACAAATCTGGAAAGTTTAGACATATTTCTGTGCCCTTTTAGGACATAGAAAGTCGTTTCAGTGAATTATTTGGAAAGATCACCTTTCCAGGAGCAACGAAAGTGGCAGCCACAACAGGCAGAAAAATCTGGATATTGAGCGATGGCAAGCCGGGCGATGAGAATCAATGCCTCAGTGTTGCCGAGCGTCTGGGTGGGTCGATCGAAATCAGGCATGTAGCCCCCAGGGCCCCGTGGGTCTGGCTTATGCCCTATGGCCCGCTGCCACCCGCTGACAGGCCCCAGCGACCCCGCTCGCCCATCCATGGCCCCTTCCCCGACATCGCCATTGCTTCGGGCCGCAGAACCGTTGCCTATCTGCACAAGCTCAAGCAGGTGAGCCCGAAAACCGTCACCATATTCCTCAAGGATCCGCGCACAACGAAACTGAATGCGGATCTGGTCTGGGTCCCCTTCCATGACAAACGCCGCGATGACAGGACCATCGTCACCCTGACCGGACCGACGCGCCTCAATCCGGACAGCCTCGCCGAGGCCAGAAACAGGGCACCTCAGGCCCTTTTGCACCTGCCAGCGCCGCGTGTGGCCCTGATATTGGGCGGCGACACGGCTCAGGGGAAATTCGGCACGCACGCCTCCAGACGCCTTGCGCACTATCTGGCCCATGATCTGCCGCCCCATGTCTCTGTCATGGTAACGCCCTCTCGCCGCACCCCCGGCCATCTCAAGACCGCGGTTCGCAAGGCGCTACAGGCCCGCCCTTCGTGGATCTGGGATGAACAGGGCGACAATCCCTATTTCGCCATGCTGGCCCTTGCCGACGCCATCATTGTGACTGCTGATTCCCATTCCATGCTGTCCGATGTGCTCTCCACCGAGGTTCCTGTTTACATCTTCGAGCCGGATGCCTATCCAAAGAAGCTGAAAAGCACAATTAACCAGCTGATCCAACAGCCATGTGTACAACTTCTCCCCGCCCCCCTTGAAACAGGGACGCGCCCCGCAATAGATTCAACGGAATTGATCGCAGAAGAAATCCGTCATCTGCTTAACCCTACCCAGACTTGAAGGATAGCCAGCAAGCAGGCCTCATTCCTCTTTTCGCCCTTCAGTAAAGAAAGATACTCCGATGCACAGCAAAGTCTTGATCATTGGCTCTGGACCGGCAGGTTACACAGCCGCAATTTACGCTGCCCGCGCCATGCTTGAGCCAACGCTCGTTGCTGGTATGCAGGAAGGCGGCCAGCTGACCATCACCACCGAGCTGGAAAATTACCCCGGATTTGCAGAAGAAATTCAGGGACCATGGCTGATGGAGCAGATGAAGGCACAGGCCAAGCATGTCGGCACCAATCTGGTGTCGGACATCATCACCGAAGTCGATCTCTCCGCCCGCCCCTTCAAGGCCAAAGGCGACTCGGGCACCGAATATACCGCCGACAGCATCATCATCGCCACCGGAGCGCAGGCCCGCTGGCTGGGCATGGAAACGGAAGAGAAGTTCAAGGGCTTCGGCATTTCCGCCTGCGCCACATGCGACGGCTTTTTCTATCGCGGCAAGGAAGTGCTGGTGATCGGCGGTGGCAACACGGCCGTGGAAGAAGCGCTTTATCTCACCCGCCATGCCAGCAAGGTAACCGTCATCCATCGCCGGAACGAATTCCGGGCCGAGAAAATCCTCCAGAACCGCCTCGAGAAAAATCCGAAAATCTCGGTCATCTGGGACAGCGTGGTGGAAGAATTTGTCGGCAAGCAGGGCTTCCCGCCGAGCGTGACCGGCGCCAAGCTGCGCAATGTCAAAAGCGGAGAGGTCAGCGAAATCACCGCCGACGGCATCTTCGTGGCCATCGGCCATGCCCCGGCAGTGGAGCTGTTCAAGGACACGCTCAAGATGAAGGAAAACGGCTATATCTGGACGGCTCCTGATTCGACAGCAACCTCCATTCCGGGCATTTTCGCGGCCGGAGACGTAACAGATGACAAATATCGGCAGGCTGTAACCGCCGCTGGTATGGGCTGCATGGCCGCTCTGGAGGCAGAACGCTTCCTGACGGAACAAGAAGACGCTGAATAATAACGGGTTTTGCCCAGAAATTACGCGTAAGACCTCCGGCTATCTTGTTTTGCGTTTGAAACTTATTAGACTAAGGGCTACGCTAGAAATCGCATATCTGGCGTAGCTCAAACGCATAACGTTGAGTTAGGTCATCTGCGGCCAACAGGTTCGTAGGGAACCAGACAATAGCATGAATTGCAAGGATGCAATTCAGCCGGAGGAAACAATGGATTGGGACAAATTACGCATTTTCCATGCGGCCGCCGACGCAGGCAGCTTCACGCACGCGGGCGACAAATTGCATATGAGCCAATCCGCGATTTCACGTCAGGTCAGTGCCCTTGAATCCGATCTGGGTGTTACGCTGTTTCACCGCCATGCACGCGGCCTGATCCTGACCGAACAGGGCGAGCTGCTCTACCGCACGGCCCATGACGTGCTCATGAAGCTGGAAACGGTGCGCACCCACCTGACCGACTCCAAGGAGAAGCCGACCGGCGAGCTGCGTGTCACCACCACCGTCGGGCTTGGCTCCGCTTGGCTGACCTCGCATCTGGCCGAGTTCATGGAACTCTATCCGGGCATTTCGCTGACGCTGCTGCTGGAGAATGAAGATCTCGATCTGGGCATGCGTCAGGCCGATGTCGCCATCCGCCTGCATCAGCCAACCCAGCCCGACCTCATTCAGCGCAAGCTCTTCACCGTGCATTTCCATATGTATGCCTCTGCCAGCTATCTGAAGAAATTCAGCCAGCCCCGCTCGATGGACGAATTGGAACAGCACCGCCTGATTTGCTTTGGTGACAACCATCCCAACTATCTCAAGGATGTGAACTGGCTCGAAACGGCGCAGATGCCTCCGGGCAAGAAGCGTCAGATGGCTCTGAAGGTGAACAACCTGCTCGGCATCCGCCATGCCGTCATGCGTGGAGCGGGCATTGCGATTCTCCCCGATTACGTGGTTCACCCAAGAGATGAGATGATTCAGCTGCTGCCAAGTGTGGAAATGCCGAGTTTCGAGACATATTTTGTGTATGCCGCCGAGCTGAGAAACTCGATGCGCATTAATGCCGTGCGCGATTTTCTGCTGTCAAAAGCCGCAAGCTGGCATTATTAACCTCTTACCGCTGTGTTATTAGAAGATACATTGCACATATGAGCAAACACTCATGTGCGCATTAGTGTATATACCCATATCCATGCGGAAAACGCATAACAGAACTGCAGCTGCGCGCATTGAAAACAGACTATTTAATAGGCATATATGCCTCAGCTGAAGGCAATAATCGTTGCTAACCTCCTCCCTGCGACGATGTTTGTAGCCAGCTGTTCCCCTCTGGAAGGTGATTGCTCCGCACTTTTGTGCGGAAAAACTTTATAAGTCGGACCTCGGTCCGGCTTTTTTTCTTTCCCTTCACAACGCTCCCGACAATTCAGAATTGATCAAAAATAAGGCAAGCCTATTTGTTAATCAGTTCTTGCTATGCAGATTTGTAAATTCTCGCAAGGGAATGAAGGGCCGCAGCATTTGAAAAAATACCTAGCCCCGCGTCCCTGTCACCGATAGAGTATCTCGGCCTCCCCCAGATCCTTATAGAGATGCGCGACCTGTTCGCCATAGCCATTATAGATCTGCGTCGGCACGACCTCATCGGTGCCAAGCAGGCGTTCGCTCGCCTGACTCCAGCGCGGATGGGGCACCTCCGGGTTGACGTTGGCCCAGAAGCCATATTCCGAGGCCGCCAGCTGCTGCCAGAAGCTGACCGGCCGTTCGTCCGTAAAGGTCAAGCGGACGATGGACTTGATAGACTTGAAGCCATATTTCCACGGCAGCGCCAGACGCAAGGGCGCACCAAACTGCTTGGCAGCAGGCTTGCCATAAACGCCGGTCACCAGAAAGGCCAGCTCGTTCATTGCCTCATCCATGGTAACCCCTTCGCTATAGGGCCACGGATACCAGACCTGCTTTTGCCCGCTGGCCCAATCGGAATTCTGGAAGGTTTCCATGCGGATGTAACGCGCCTTGGAGAGCGGTTTGGCCAGCCGCACCAGATCGGCCAGAGGAAAGCCGGTCCATGGAATGGTCATCGCCCAGGCCTCAACGCAACGATGGCGATAGATGCGCTCCTCCAGCGCCATGGAGCGAATGAGCTGGTCAATATCCAGCACCATTTCCTTCTCGACCATGCCGTCGATGGTCACGGTCCACGGCCGCGTCTGCATCCGCTGCGCAGCATCCGCTATCTGCTTGTGAGAGCCGAATTCATAGAAATTGTTATAGCGCGCCGTATAGGCCTCGTCCGACAGGGCACGCGCGCCCTTGTAGGCATCATTGCGGGCTGCCGGATAAAGATCCAGCGTCGGATCCTTGAAGTCCGAGGTTCCGGTGGTCTGGCTTGTTGCGCCTTCAGCGGCTCCGGCCTGACCTTCGCTTTGCAAAGCATTGTCGCAGGCAGAGAGCCCGAAGGCCGCGCCGCCAATCAGCAGGGACGATCCCTTGAGAAATTTCCGGCGATCCAGATAATGCGTCTCGTCAGTCACCAGACTTTCCCGGATTGCCCAGGACTTGCCCCGTTTGATAAACATATCCCACCCCTCGCTATGGATCAGGCATTTTGCCTTTGCAAAAGCCTAGCGAGAGGCGCGGACACATGCAATTCACCAATCTGTGTGCTGCCCGAGCGCTTCTGGCAAGCGCCCTCAGCAAGCCTCAGGCAAAAATCGTTGCCCAGCCCCAGGAGATGGGCATGACGATCCAGAGCGCCGGAATCATATTGGCCACAGGAAACTGCTTGATGCCACAAATGCGCAATCCCACTGCCAGCATGATGCAGCCACCGCAGGCGGAAAAGTCGGCCAGCATGTCCGCTGTTGTCAGGGGAATGATCAGCACGGACGCAAAGAAGAATAGCGACTGCACGATGAGCTGCGGAATGGCCAGCAATGCGATGATATAGCCCATGGTTGCGGCAAAGATCATGGCGGTGAAAAGATCAAGAATGGCCTTCACGACGAGCAGCGTCGTATCGCCAGTCATGCCCTCCACCATCGCACCATAGATACCGGTCGCACTCATCGTAAACAGCACCAGAAGCGCAACGAACCGGTTGAGAAACTCATCCTGCGGCAGGGCACCATCGGAAGGTGTCAGCTTCGACAGCAGATTCTTGGTCTTGAAGGACATTTTGTGAATGGCCTTTTCCATTTCCACGATCTCGCCAAACAGCGACCCGAGGATCAGCGCAAGCACAACGGGGGCAAGGGCGACAACCTTGCTTGCCATGGCAACCCCGAGCCCCATGGATGCAATGCCGAACACCATCGGCATATTCTGTTTCACATTCTCTTTTATTCTGGCTCCAATAAAGGCTCCCGCAAGGGAACCGATCACGATGGCCGAGCCGTTAATGAGAGGACCGATCATATTATCTTCCTTCTTGTGGCTTATGACTGCCACTTAAATGGCCTTGCATGCCATTTGATGACTGGTTTTGGCACAAAGCCGAGTTTGACGAAAACATGGTCCTCCCCACCGTTTCCGCCTTGAATTTCAGGTTTGAAATCCAGACCTGAACAATCCGGTTATAGCAGCGTCATTCTTCAGACGTGAAACCGAATTCAATCTCTTCCTTGGTGTAGAACACCTTGAGATCATGGGATTTCATAAGAGCAAACAGCTGTTCGCACTCTTTTTCCGTGACCGCCATGGTCAAACGCTGGGGCGGGTCCTGCATGTCGAAATATTCGTTGGAATGATAGCGGCCATCATGACCGAACCCTTCCTGCGCGGTGGACAGCGTTGCACCGCGAATACCAAGCTTCATGGCCTGATCGATAATCCAGCGCGCAAGCGGGCGATCCTCATATTCGCGGCTGCGTTGCGTAAAAAAGGTAATAAGAAATCCTTCAGTCATGAGAATCCTGACACGAGTTATGATCTTTATGTTTGCGAGACTTTCCGACACTTTCGGCGATTGAGAAGAACCGCACTCACGCATGAGCCTTTGCCCACCCTTGCGGGCAGGTGCGTAGAGCTGGGAAATGACAACTCCAATATCGGGCCTGAGAAGGCAAAAGGCAACAAAAATCTGACAATAGTCTGGCTTCTGTCAATCTCATATCCGCCAATAAAGCGCACAACAGAAGCGACAAGAAAGATTGAGACCGGGCAAGAAACCGGTCTTGAGGCAGAAAAAAGCAAAAGAGATGGAGATGAGGATTGGGATTGGGATTGGGATTGGGATTGGGATATAAATAGGAACAGCAACAGAGACGGGGCCGAAGCCCCGTCCTCAAGGTCAGATCTGCAAACGCATGATCAATCGGCCTTGGCCGCTTCAAGAACAAGATCGGCCTGTCGACCGGTCAGTTCCTGCATGTGATCGAAGACGGCCTCATAGGAAGCAACGCCAGCCGAGATCGAGCGCAGCTCGATGATCAGATCGCTGATCTCTGATTGCGGCATCAGGCTTTCAACCACATCCCAGCCTTCCCAGCCGGGGCGGGCATCATAGCCCATCAACTGCCCGCGACGCCCGGCGACAATTGTATTCACCTTGGCCGTCACATCATTGGGTACAGCGATCTTCACATTCATGATCGGCTCCAGCAGCACCGGGCTGCATTGCGGCAAACCCTCGCGCATGGCCAGCGTACCCGCCGAGCGGAAAGCCTGATCGGAGCTGTCCACCGTGTGATAGGAGCCATCGGAGAGATTGACCGCCAGATCAACCACTTCAAAACCCAGAGGCCCTTTCACCAGAGCATCCTTGACGCCATTCTCCACGGAGCTGAAATATTGCTTGGGTACGACACCGCCGGTGATGCTCTCACTGAACCGGAAGCCCTCGCCGCGCTCCAGCGGCTTGATTTCAATGACCACATCGCCAAACTGGCCATGGCCACCGGATTGCTTCTTGTGTCGCCCGCGCACACTTGCGCCCTTGCGGATGGTTTCCTTATAGGGAATAGCCGGAACATGGCTGTCGATATTGATCGAATATTTGCCCTCCAGCCGTTCCAGTGCCACGCGCAGATGCATCTCGCCCTGCCCGCGCAGAATGGTTTCGCTGCTATCCTGATTTTGTTCGATGATCAGGGACGGATCCTCTTCCACCAGCTTCTGCAGGGTAGCATAGAGTTTCACCTCGTCGCGATGCTCCTTGGGCTTGACCGCCATGGCAAAGACCGGTGACGGAGCATCGAAACTGTCGAGCGGCGCCATCCCCTCCTTGGCGGTGGTCAATGTCATGCCGGTATGGGCCTGATCCAGCTTGCCCAGAGCAATCACGTCACCCGCATTGGCGGCATTATCCTTGACCGTCTTCTGCCCCTGCACATGGAACAGGCCGGAAACGCGTCCGATCTCCTCACCATCCGCAGCAAAGAAGACATCGCCATCCTTGACCGAGCCCTTGAGCACGCGGGAAATGGACAGCTTGCCCCCATGGGAGGTGTGAATGCTCTTCATCACCTGCAATATCGCCTCGCCATTGGCCATATCCGGACAGCCAAGACGCTCGGCCGTGAAATTGACGCCAAGCCCTTCATGGCGCAGAACCTTGAGCAGGCGCATGACGCCATTTTCCAGTTCGGCAGCACCGATCAGCACAGGCATGACCTGCCCTTCGCGCATTTCCTTGACCAGATCGGTAAACACCCGTTCCTTGGAAGGCTCCATGTCCTCGAGCAGCATTTCCATCAGCTTGTCGTCATGGTCGGACAGGGTTTCGAGCATGGAATAACGCGCTTCCCACTCCCGCTCCTGATCATCGCCGCTCATGTCAATCAGTTCGCTGGGCGCATGCTCCTGATAGAGGAAGGCCCGCTCCAGCGCCAGATCGATATAGCCGATGGCCTGCTCGCCCTTCCAGATCGGAATCTGGCGCAGCAACAACGGCGTGCTCGACGCATGCTGAAGAGCTTCCACGACAGAACGCACGCGCGTCGTGCATTTGTCCATTTTATTGATAAAGAGAATACGGGGAATATTGCGCTCTTCAAGCTGCTTGAGAATGACCTGCAAGGCAGGAATTTTCTTCTCGTCCGGTTCGCAGACTACGATCGCAAGATCTACGGCAGAGAGCGCGGGAAGACTTTCAAACTGAAATTCGACCGAGCCGGGACAATCAATAAAGGTATAGGGATCTCCTAAAAACTCTGTTTCGGCGATATTGGCTTCCACCGACATATGGTGGGCGCGCGCTTCATCGGAAGCATCGCCAACTGACCCTCCACTGTCAACGGATCCGAACTTGTTGATTGCACCGGTTCGCGCCAACAAGGCTTCAAGGAGAGTTGTCTTACCGCTACCAAAGGGCCCGACGATGGCTACGCAACGTGGACCCTCGACTCTTCTGCCAGTTTGTCCCATGGCAGATCCTCCTTTCTGTTTCTGCATGATGTCCGGCACCAGCCTGACCAGCCGCTCCATCCCGATCAGCCCATCAGCTCCTCCTGGTGTAAAATGCTTGTTTGACTGCACTCCTCTCACTTGCGAAAAACGCGCCAAACTCACAAAAGCGCGGACAGTACATCCTTCAGCTTAGACGAGATTTGCCACCTCTGTTTGATCAAACGCAAAAGAAAGCCAGATTGAAGGGCGGACTCACTGCAATTTGGCAGTTTGATGACAGCCCTTCGTCTAACGCTCGCCTTTCGTCTATAAGACGAATTATCTAATTGAATAAAAAGGGAAATTGAAAATGCATAAAGCGGACAGCCTTCAGTCAAGAAGGCCAAGCCCGTGGCGCAGGGTCTGCAGAGCGTCTGTCTGAGCTGATGTCGTCATGCTGCGATGACTGCAAATGCGCTTGACCATTTCCATCAGTTCATGCCGCTCGCGATAGGTCAATGTATCGCGCAACATCTCCGCCATGCCATCAATCAGGATACGGACATCTCGCTCGGCATCATTGACAAAACGGGCATAATCAAGATGGTCTTCGGCGGAACCAAGCTGCGCCACCGCCGTCAGCAGACGGGTCATCTCTTCACTGTCGGCCTCGGTCATGCCACCACCCAGCCGCACGAAACCGACCATGAGAATGGCCGCCGCCAATGACGGATCATCCACGCCCGTCAGAGGATCGGGCAAATCGCCGCTCTCAAAGCCGGCCCGTTCATAAGCCTGCCGCGCGCGGATCACCGCATCGGGATGAGCATAAAAACGATAGCGCGTGGCCTTGTCGCGATAGGCCCAGAACAACAGCCCCAACAGAAAAGTGAATACGAACCCCCAGAGATACATAGCCAGCCCCCTAACCTGCATCAGTGACAGTCTACAACTCCCAGACAAAAAGAAAAGGGACGCCGAGGCGTCCCTTTGGATCAGTCGTTCGATGCCAGCCCGACGGGCCAACATGCTTGCACTTGCAGCAAGCCGCTATTTCAGCGAAGCGCAGAATTTCTTGATGCGCGCGCAGGCTTCTGTCAAAGCCTCGGTTGACGTCGCATAGGAAATGCGGAAGTTCGGGCCAAGACCAAAAGCAGAGCCCTGCACAACGGCAACGCCTTCCGCTTCCAGAAGCTCGGTGACGAAATCCTCGTCGGTTTCGATCACTTTGCCAGACGGAGCCGTCTTGCCAATTGTACCGGCACAGGACGGATAGACATAGAATGCCCCTTCCGGCATCGGACAGGTCAGACCTTCACATTCATTCAGTGCCTTGACGACAAGGTCACGACGCTGCTTGAACACTTCTGCACGCTCGGCGATGAAATCCTGAGTACCATTGAGAGCCTCGACCGATGCATATTGGGCAATCGAGCAAGGGTTGGAGGTCGACTGCGACTGCAGCTTCGCCATCGCCTTGATCAGTTCAACCGGGCCAGCGGCATAACCGATACGCCAGCCGGTCATGGCATAGGCTTTGGAAACACCATTGACCGTCAGCGTGCGATCATAGAGCTTTGGCTCGATCTGCGCTGGCGTGGTGAATTTGAAGTCGTCATAGACCAGATGCTCATACATGTCATCGCTCATCACCCAGACATGAGGATGCTTGACCAGCACGTCAGTGAGCGCCTTCAGTTCGGCCTCGGAATAGGCCGCACCAGAGGGGTTGGACGGCGAGTTGAAGATCAGCCATTTGGTCTTCGGAGTAATCGCGGCATCCAGCGCTTCGGGTGTCAGCTTGAAGGTTTTCTGATCCGCTTCCACGACGACCGGCTCGCCACCAGCAAGCAGCACCATGTCAGGATAGGAAACCCAGTAAGGAGTTGGAATGAGCACCTCGTCACCCGGATTCAGGGTGCAGACCAGTGCGTTGTAAAGCACCTGCTTGCCACCCGTACCAACGGTGACTTGGTTGGGCTTGTAATCAAGGCCGTTCTCACGTTTGAACTTGGCGCAAATAGCCTCTTTCAATTCCGGCAGACCATCAACAGCAGTATATTTGGTTTTACCTTCATTGATGGCCTTAATCGCAGCAGCCTTGATATTATCCGGTGTATCGAAATCCGGCTCTCCGGCTCCAAGACCGATGACATCACGTCCAGCGGCCTTCAGTTCCCGAGCCTTGTTTGTGACCGCAATGGTAGCGGACGGTTTCACGCGCGAAAGCTGCTCGGCGATAAAGCTCATTGAGCCCTCCAAATTTTCAGCAAGGAATAAAGACAAGCGAACAGATAGGCTTGACACATATGCCGAGCCCGTTCGCCCGCGCACAGTAGTGCAGCCCCCATGACAATTCAAGGCAACTTGAGCAAGATTCGGTCATTTTTGGCCATTCTGCATCAAGAATCTTGCACACAAATGTACCCAACCAACAAGGGGCTGCCTACATTCGTTTCACCGCTACAGAGAAATCCGTAAACCCCAAGTCGTAGGAGCATGGCCCTTCTCCTAAACCGTTTAGGTTTGCCGTCCAATCGGCCCCACTTTGCCACAAGTGCGACATTCTGTCCAACATTACAATTCCGTAATTTTTGAATATTGCAATATACTAAAATATGGACCGGGCGAGTCTGGCGCCCAATGACCAGATTGCGCAAGGCGCGAACAGCGGCCCCTGCGTACAGACTCGAAACCGATCGGTAACAGCCCTCCGACGACCACCGATCGGGCATACTGCATCCGTTGGGAGGACCAAATGACGGACCATGCAGCCTCTAGGGGCTTGGGTTATGCCTTCAGACTACTGTCTGTGGCAACCCTGTTCACTCTGTTTGCATCCATTTCAGGACCGGAGATCGGATGGAACAGCGCTTTCGCCAATCCCGCTACCCCAGACAATCCCGCCGCTCAGAATTCTGCAACCATCCAGAGAACCGGGCAGAGAACCGGACAGAGGACAGAGCAGATAACCGGCAAAAAGCCGGGTGAGACCGCCGATCACAGCAAGTTCGAAATCCTGCAACAGGATTTCAAGAGCGGACCGGAAGTAACCAGAGCCTGCCTCTCCTGCCACACTGAAGCGGCGACCCAGGTGCATGATTCCATTCACTGGAAATGGGACTATGACAATGAGAAAACCGGCCAGAAACTCGGCAAGCGCTATGTCATAAATGCCTTTTGCGGCAATGTTGCCTCAAACGAGGCCCGCTGCACCTCCTGCCACGCCGGATATGGCTGGACCGACATGCGCAAGGATCCTCCGGCCGCCCCCGAAGCCGTGGATTGTCTCGTCTGCCATGCAGACACCCAATATTACAAGAAATTCCCGGCCAAAGCCGGCCTGCCCGTTACCGAACCGACGATGTTCGGCGGCAAGCCCTTTAAGGTCTCCAACCTGATTGAAGCGGCCCAGTCGGTCGGGCTCCCCCAGCGCGACAATTGCGGTGCCTGCCATTATTATGGCGGCGGCGGTGATGGCGTCAAACATGGCGACATCGACAGCTCTCTGGACAATCCCTCCATTGATCTGGATGTGCATATGGCTGCCGATGGCGGCAACATGGCCTGCTCGGCCTGCCATTCCGGCTCTGGCCATGTCTGGCCGGGTTCGCGCTATGACATGGAAGCCAAACCGGAGGCTCGCGACGAAGAAGGCAAGAAACTGCCCTCCTTTGCCATGCGGCGGATGAATGAAACCGCCTCCTGCGAGAGCTGCCACACCGACGCGCCCCATCAGGGCAAGACGCTGGAAGCAATCAAGCTGAACAACCACACCGACACGGTCGCCTGCCAGACCTGCCATATTCCCGAATTCGCCCGCGGTGGCGTTGCCACCAAGATGCTCTGGGACTGGTCAACCGCTGGCCAGTTGAAAGACGGCAAGCCCTTCACCAAACAGGACGACAAGGGCCATCCGAGCTATGATTCCAAGAAGGGTGACTTCATCTATGAAGAGAATGTGCAGCCGACCTATAGCTGGTTCAACGGCAAGGTCACCTATGTCACCGACGACGATGCTCTGGACACCTCGAAGCCGGTGATCCTCAACGCCCTTGGCGGCAGCGCCGAGGACGAGAATGCCCGCATCTGGCCCTTCAAGCTGATGCATACCAAGCAGCCCATAGACGCCGAGAGCAGAAAACTCGTCTATATGCATCTGTTCGGTCAGGACGCCGATGCCTTCTGGAAAAGCTTTGACTGGCCCAATGCCATCAAGGCCGGTCAGGCCTATATGGGCAAGGACTATTCGGGCAAGTTCGAATTTGTCGAAACCCGCATGTGGTGGCCGATCACCCACATGGTCGCACCGGCAGACAAAGCCGTTCAATGCGATGAATGCCACGTCAAGGGCGGCCGTCTGGAAGATATCGAAGGTGTCTATATTCCGGGCCGGGATGACATGCCGATGATCAACTGGTTCGGCTATGGCCTCATCATCCTGACCATTATCGGCGTCGCGATCCATTCGATCTTCCGTTTTGCCACCCGCAAGCAACGTCAACATTAGGAGGACAGAATCATGACAGACATCTCCTCTGCCTCTGCAAAGACCGCAAGCAAACCCAATGGCGAAAAAGGCAAGACTTTTGCCCGCAAGGTGAAGAATTACAGCCGTTATGAGCGGTTCTGGCACTGGTCACAGGCCATACTGATTTTCCTCTTGGCCTTTTCCGGCTTCACCGTGCATGGCACCATTCGCATCATCCCCTTCCATTCGGCGGTGATGATGCATGATATCGCCGCCTTTGCGCTGATCTTCCTGTGGCTCTTCACCGCCTTCTGGACTTTCACCACCGGGCAATGGCGCCATTTCGTCCCCACCAACGCAGGGCTCTGGGAAGTCATCATGCATTATCTCGTCGGCATGATGCGCGGACAGCCCCACCCCTACAAGCGCACCCTCAGCCGCAAGCAGAATCCGCTGCAATCCTTCGCCTATTTCTCCATCATGACCGTGGTCGGCCCCCTGCTCTGGCTCTCGGGGCTTGCCTATATGTTTTACAGCTTCTGGGAAGGCAATGCGGGCAACAATGACATCTTCAGCACCATCGTCCTGCTGCATCTTGTTGGTGCCTTCCTGATGGTCGCCTTCGTGATCGGCCATATCTATATGGTCACCACGGGCAAGACCCTCTCCCACTATACCAAGGCGATGATAACCGGCTTTGAGGATATGGAGCTCACGGAAGCCGAGGTCACCTATCTGGAAACCCACGAACCGGACCGGATCAAATAGGGTCGCAATGGAATGGGGGGAGCCCGATCAGACAGGACCGGAAGCGGGAAATGATAAAGGAGAAAGCCGTTATTTCTCCAGACAGAAGAAGGGCCGCCGAAACCATCTGCGGCCCTTTTTTCCTTCGGAGGGCAAACTCCATCAACGCACTTAGGCACAATTACGTACTACGCCAGTTGCGTGACAACATGCCTCATCTACTAAATTCGAATATCTAAAACAAGCATAATATAGTCCTCTTTAAATCAAGCCCTCGAGTCGGTCCGGAGCCGGCTCTCGTTTTTTGTATATTTCGATCCGGTTTCTTGCCCGAAGAAACCCGGTCATTTTGCGTTTGCATTTGTTCGGAGGACCACATGGCGAACTTTGCATATCGGGATAGATGGCTCTCGGCGAAGATCTTCAAAAGACTTGGCCGAACCATGTCTATCCTGTCATTTCTGAGCCTTCTGTTGCTGATGAACAGCGCCAGCCTGGCCGCGTCAGGCGAGGATCTTCCCAATTCTGCCGCCACAGCCCAAGGCAGGGCAGCCGCCCTGCAGCTTTCAGGCAAACCGGCAGGCGGCACCGCAGACCATTCCAAGTTTGATATTCTCAAGCAGGATTTCCAGTCCGGACCGGAGGTGACAAAAGCCTGCCTGAAATGCCATACCGAAGCGGCAGATCAGGTCCAGCATACCTTGCACTGGAAGTGGGAAACCACGAATGAAGCCACGGGCCAGACCCTTGGCAAAAAGACCGTCATCAATTCCTTCTGTGGCAATGTCGCCTCAAACGAACCCCGCTGCACCTCCTGTCATGCGGGCTATGGCTGGGAAGACATGCGCCAGCCGCCCCCATCGGAGCCGGAAGCCGTCGACTGTCTGGTTTGCCATGCGGATACAGAGCTTTACAGCAAATATCCCACCAAGGCCGGACATCCGCTTTATGAACCCATCACGGTCGATGGCAAGACCATCATGCCACCCGATCTCAGCAAGGCGGCCCAGTCGGTCACCAATCCCCAGCGCCAGAATTGCGGCTCCTGCCATTATTATGGCGGCGGTGGCGATGGCGTCAAACATGGCGATCTGGACAGCTCGCTGAACCATCCCGACATGGCGCTTGATGTGCATATGAACAAGGACGGGCTGAATATGGCCTGCACCGCCTGCCATTCAGGTTCCGGCCACCAGTGGCCCGGTTCGCGCTACAGCGTGGAAGCCAAACCGACCACCCAGACCGAAGCAGGCGAGGAGACCAAAACTGCCAAGATCCGCCAGCTTGATCAGCATGCGGGATTGATGCCGGCAACAGCCTCATGCGAAAGCTGCCACTCGGACCGCCCCCATGACGGCTCCGACCTCATGGGCATCAAGCTCAATGATCACACCGACACGGTGGCCTGCCAGACCTGCCATATCCCCGAATTCGCCCGTGGAGGAGTTGCCACCAAGACCATGTGGGATTGGTCAACCGCTGGCAAGCTCAAGGATGGCAAGCCCTACAAGGTGATGGATGACCATGGCCATCCGAGCTACATGTCGGAAAAGGGCAATTTCGAATATGGCGAGAATGTTCAGCCGCATTATGCATGGTTCAATGGCGAAACCAGATGGACCCTGCTTGATGACACAATCGACCCGTCCAAGGTGGTCGAAATCAATGCCCTTGGCGGTTCGGCCAGCGATGGCAAGTCGCGCATCTGGCCCTTCAAGCGCATGGAGGGACGCCAGCCCTACGACAAACAGAAAAACCAACTCGTCTACAACCATGTCTTCGGCAAGGACGATACCGCTCTCTGGACCAATTTTGATTGGGACAAGTCGGTACCCGCAGCCATGGACTATATCGGCAAGGATTTCTCCGGCGAGCTCGGCTTTGTCGAGACCTACATGTATTGGCCAATCACCCATATGGTTGCGCCAAAGGAACAGGTCGTGCGTTGCACGGAGTGCCACGCCAAAGAAGGGCGCCTTGATGGCATCACCGGCATCTATATGCCCGGTCGTGACAATTTCAAATGGCTGGACAGGATCGGCTATGCAGCCTTCGGGCTGACCGTTCTGGGCGTTTTGTTCCACGCCTTGCTGCGCATTCTTTTCCGCAACCGCAAGACCGGAGCCTGAGGAGTTCAATCATGACAGACATCACCTCTTCCGTTCCAAATGAAGATCTGCCCATCAAGCCCGACGCCAACAAACGGGCGGTCAAGATCTATACCCGTTATGAGCGCTTCTGGCACTGGTCGCAGGCGCTGCTCATCTTCATACTGGCCTTCTCGGGCTTCAACCTGCACGGCACCCTGTCCGTGGTGCCCTTCCCGCTGGCGGTGATGGTTCACACCTATGCAGCCATCCTGCTGCTCATCCTGTGGCTCTTCACCACCTTCTGGAATTTCACCACCGGCCAGTGGCGCCATTATCTGCCCCAGAATAAGGGGCTCTTCGCGGTGATCAAATTCTATGCCTTCGGTATCATCACCGGCGCGCCGCACCCCTATTCAAAAACCCTCAACCGCAAGCAGAATGCTCTGCAATCTCTGGCCTATCTGACCTTTATGGTCATCATCGGCCCGGCCCTGTGGCTCTCCGGGATTGCCTATCTGCTCTATGGTCTGTGGGAGAATATCCAGAATGGCCAGCAGATTTTCACGCTGGTGGCCTTCGTCCATACCGCCGCGGCCTTTGCCATGATCACCTTTGTCGTCATCCATGTCTATATGACGACCACCGGCAAGACATTGTTCCACTATATCCGGACCATGATCACCGGCTATGAGAAGATCGAACTCACGCCCGCAGAAGAGGCCTATCTGGAAGAGCAGCAGCCCAATTTGCTCAAGGACAAGAAAAGCTGACAAATTCAAATGAGAGTTCAAATGGGGACGAAAAGAAAAGCCGCAGCATCTGCTGCGGCTTTTCCATTGGCATGGTAATCAGAGGCAATATCGATCAGAAGCCGATCGCTCCCCTCTTCACAATCGCTATCAAATCACTCGAAAGCGGTTCCCGGCTTGATGCCGATCTTTTTCAGGATCATGGCAGCCGGGCAGAAGCCGGTGAAAGCAGACTGCAGCAGATTGGCGCCGATAAACACGGTAAACCAGACAAATAATGGATGAACATAAACCGTCAGAATGACGGATAGCAGGACCATGAATCCTGCGAATGCGAGAATGGACCGATCCAGAGACATTTCAAAACCTCGTTAAATTAGTATTTGCGAATATTCATAACAAAAGCTTTAACCAAGGTAAAGCCCAAAGATCAGCATTGCTGCTGAGACAAGCTGTCGCGGCCAGCACCCCCTGTCCCCAGATCACATACTTTTGTATCAGCTGCCTCAAAATGGTCACAAAATGGCACCCGTTACGCCCATTTTCCCGCAAATCCGGGCCTTATTCGCGTGTAAGACTGGCTCTGGACCAACCATATTGCGGATTGAAACCATGACATTGCCTGACACCAATTCCAAAGACCGGAAAAGAAAACGCCACTCGATCAATGTTAACTCGCGAGACAAGGGCGAAAAGTCAGTTACACGGATATTCAAGGTCTGGATTGGAGCCTACGCGCTCATTGTAGGCGCGGCGCTCGCCATAGCGACAGGCAATCCGGCCCATTCGGCCCCCGCACCGACCCCGGCAATCACCGCTGCGCCAACAGAAGCGCCGCAGCTGATTACCCCCAATGACATGCAATCGGGTGGTCTGTTGTTCCAGACCCGGCAGGAAGGCAAATATATCGTGGCCCCGAAGGTGGCAACCGATATCGAGATCGATGTCAGTGGTCCGGTCGCGCGCGCCATCGTGACGCAGAAATTCATCAACCCCAGCGACGCCTGGGTCGAGGGCATTTATGTGTTTCCGCTGCCCGATGACGCTGCCGTGGATCAATTGAGAATGAAGATCGGTGACCGCATTATCGAAGGCAAGATCAAGCCCAAGGATGAAGCGCGCCAGATCTACGAGACGGCCAAACGGGAAGGCAAGAAAGCCAGCCTGCTCGAACAGCAGCGCCCCAATCTCTTCACCAATGCGGTGGCCAATATCGGCCCCAACGAAGCCGTGACCGTCCAGATCGAATATCAGCAAACCATCGCGCGCAAGGATGAGGAATTTTCCCTGCGCGTGCCGCTGGTCGTCGCGCCGCGCTACAATCCGCTGGCAAAGCCGCTCAAACCAGTCATGGACCTCAAAGCAAACCAGACCGATAACAACACAAACGGCTGGTCTACCACTGATCCGGTTCCGGACAGGGATAAAATCACCGCGCCGCTCCTCGATCCTGAAAAAGAGGGCAAAAGCAATCCGGTCACTCTCAGCGTCCATCTCAAGGCAGGCTTCCCGCTCGACAATGTCGTCAGCCACTATCACGACGTGCTCGTCAAGCCGGAAGGGGGGGATATGATGACCCTCTCCCTCAAGAAGGAAGCGGTTCCGGCCGATAAGGATTTTCTGCTGACCTGGACCGGCAAGCCCTCCGAAACACCCAATCTCGGCCTCTTCAGCCAGAGCCTCGACCAAACCCCGGGCGAGCAAGCGACCGGTGAGGCAGAGACCCAGAATGCCCAAGCTCAGGACGCAGAGGCAGAACAAGCCGAGAGCGATGACGAAGAAAAAACAGGCATCAAGGGAGATGGTGACCAATATCTGCTCGCCTATATCACCCCGCCCTACAAGCTGGCAAAGGACCTCAAGCTTCCGCCACGCGAAGTG
This sequence comes from uncultured Cohaesibacter sp., assembly GCF_963676275.1. Classification (NCBI taxonomy): domain Bacteria; kingdom Pseudomonadati; phylum Pseudomonadota; class Alphaproteobacteria; order Hyphomicrobiales; family Cohaesibacteraceae; genus Cohaesibacter; species uncultured Cohaesibacter sp. The sequence continues at coordinate 3,681,589 of NZ_OY781091.1, forward strand.
ATTTTCGTCATAGACCAGTCCGGTTCGATGGATGGCCCCTCCATCCAGCAGGCAAGAGAAAGCCTGATCGAAGCGCTCGGCCAGCTCAAGCCTGAAGACAGTTTCCAGATCATTCGCTTCAACGACCAGATGGAACAGCTTTTCTCAGCTCCGCAACCTGCCGACAAGGAGCATCTCTCCACAGCCCGTTACTGGGTTGCGGCCACGCAAGCGGGTGGTGGCACCGAAATGCTTCCCGCCATGCAGGCTGCCCTTGCAGATCATAATCCCAACGCTGCGACCCTGCGTCAGGTGATTTTTCTCACCGACGGCGCCATTGGCAATGAGCGTCAGCTGTTTGAAACCGTCAAGCAGCAGAAAGGCCGCTCGCGCATCTTCACGGTCGGCATCGGTTCGGCCCCCAACAGCTTTTTCATGTCGCGCGCGGCAGAAGTCGGCCGTGGCACTTTCACCCATATCGGCGACATCACGGAAGTGAAAAGCCAGATGGCCAGGCTCTTCACCCAGTTGACCACGCCAGTTGCCACCGACCTCAGCATCGAATTTGCCAATGGCAAGGACATCGAGGCCTCACCAAGCGAATTGCCTGATCTCTACAAGGGAGAGCCGGTCGTGGTCGCCTTCAAGGGCAAGGATCTCGGCTCAGAATTGACGCTCAAGGGCCGCTTTGACGATCAGCCTTGGTCGATGACCGTTGACATCAGCAAGGCAGCGCCCTCCGGCGCAGTCGACAAATTATGGGCCCGCGGCAAGATCCGCCAGTTGGAGAATGAACGCCTGTTGGCCAGTGATCCGGCAGCAATCGACAAGGCAATCGAAAATCTCGGCCTCAGCCACCATCTGGTCACCCGCCTGACAAGTCTCGTGGCGGTGGATGTCACCCCGACCCGCCCCGATGGAGAAACACTCGAAAGCCAGAAAGTGCCACTGAATCTGCCAGACGGATGGAATCTGGAAAGCCGCCTTGATGGTCTGGAAAGCGTCGACAATCTGATCCAGCCATCGGCCGCACCAATGCGCGCCCTCAAGCGCCCTTCCCTGTTCAGCGCGCCCGCTCTGGAAGCCATGGCCACCAGTCCGGTGCCCAACGGCGGATCCGTCAAGGTGGCGTCCGTGGCGAGCTCCGGCGGCAGCCAGATCATGTTGCCAAAGACAGCCACTCCGGCAAGCCTCCTGATCCTTGCAGGCATCGCCCTGCTGACGTTGGCCGGAGCCCTGATCGCCTTTCTGCAATGGCGCAAGATCAGCCCGGCGCTGCGCTAACCCCATATCCGTTGCGCATGCGGCATCCCGCCGCTTGCGCAAATCCCTATCAACCTATTCAGAGCAATCATGAAACAACCAGCCCCCAGCCCCCTGCAGTTTAATTCAGGCATAGTCATTGCCACGGCTCTTGGACTGCTGGGGCTGGGGTTACTTCTTTGGGGCTGCTGGATACCGGCTAAGGCACAACTGGCCCAGATTCTGCTCGAACGGGCATGGCAGCAAAGCAAGGCTGATGGCCGCCCGCACAAGGCATGGCCATGGGCGGATAGCTGGCCGGTGGCTCGGCTGACCATTCCGGCGCTGGATTTCGAGACCATCATTCTCAAGGAAGCAGGCGGCGAAGGACTGGCATTCGGTCCGGTTCTGCTCGACCAGTCGGCCCCGTTGGGAAGAACAGGAACGAGTGTCATTGCCGCTCACAGAGACACCCATTTCAGAAAGCTGGCGGATCTCCGCATCGGCATGCAGGTCATTGTTGAACCGGTGGCAGGGCCGAAACTGAGTTACAAGATCGAGGCCAGCCGCGTGGCCAGATGGGATCAGTCCGGCCTGATCAGGGACTCCCGGCAAGACACTCTCGTGCTTTCATCCTGCTGGCCCTTCGATGGCCTTGCCTCCTCGCCCTTGCGCTTCATTGCAGAAGCGACCCCGACGCGCCAAACGGCCAGCCTGCTCCACTAACCCGGCCACGCGCTGCTCCCAGCCCCGACAACGAACGGTCAACGGGCAGCATGAGCGCCGCTCCTGCCCGGTCTGATTGATGATCAGAAATCAGTTGCAGCGATGAATAACTTGCCGTAGATATCGGACATTCCTGCCGAATGTCCGGCCCTTCTGCAAGTCCATCAGGCCCATTCCTTCCGGCCCTTACTGATTGGCCGCCAAGCATCGGGCCCAACCCCATCTGGAAAGCTGCACTCCATGCCAAGAATGACTGCCAACCTGCTGTTGCTGATCGCCGCCATCGTCTGGGGTGCGGCCTTTGTTGCCCAGTCCACGGCAATGGATTCGATGGGACCGATGAATTTCACCGGCATTCGCTTCATTCTGGCCACGCTGGCCGTCGCTCCCTTTGCCTGGCTGGAACGCAAACGGGTGCAAAATCCCATTCCCCTGCCGGTAATCGGCAAGGGCATTCTGGTTGGTGTCGTCTTCTTTGCCGGCATGGCCTTTCAGCAATTCGGCTTTGCCACGACATCGGTCACCAATGCCGGTTTCCTCACCGCGCTTTATGTTCCGCTGACCCCGGTCATCGGTGTGCTGATCTTCCGCAGTTGGCCCAGCCCGATCATCTGGCCCATCGTTGCCATATCGGTCATCGGCGCCTATCTGCTTGCGGGCAGTCTGGAAAGCATGAAGCAGGGCGACATCCTGATGCTGTTCAGCGCCCTGTCCTGGGCCTTGCAGATCATTTTCGTTGGCCGGATGGTCAGCAAATATGGCAACCCGCTGGCCTTCGCCTTCCTGCAATTTGCCACCGCCAGCATATTGGGCTTTCTGGGCGGGCTGCCATTTGAAAGCCTCGATCTTTCCGGCCTGCAGGGTGCATGGTTCCAGATCATCTATACCGGCGTCTTCTCCGGTGCCCTCGCCTTCGGCCTTCAGGCCATCGGTCAGCGCTATACACCGCCAGCCGATGCCGCCATCATCCTTTCAGGCGAAAGCCTGTTTGCCGCGATTTTCGGCGCCATCCTGCTCGGCGAACGCCTGACCCCTACCCAGTATCTTGGCTGCTTCCTGATCTTCTCCTGTATCCTGTTGGTGGAACTGCTGCCCCAGATCCAGAAGCGCCTGCGCCGCGCCAGAAAAGGTGCTGAAGCCTCTGCCGACAGCCCCGCCTGAGCCATGGCAGCATCAGGATCGAGATAGGATCGAAATCTGGTTCGGGCATAAAAAAAGCCGCTGCTCGAAAGAACAGCGGCAAGTCAAGCTTCCATCCGGAATAGTGAGCCGTCGGATCAATTCTTGATCTTGGCGATATCAAGCAGGCTCAGAACGGCCTTCTCATAATAGGGTTCGGTTTCGCCCTTGCGGATCTTGCGCAGGAAATATTTCTCAAAGGCGATCTTGGCCAGATGCACCCATTTGCCCTGCCCTGAATAGTTGGTGTTGCGCGGCGGAATCTGCGGCATGGCAACAAAGGCCAGCCCGGAATCCCCGAAATCGGCAAGGCAAATCGCATTCCACGTCGCTTCGTGGCTTGGCTCCTTGCCGGAAAGCAGCTCCTTCAGATTCTTGGCGGAAGCCGTAACCATGGATTCGATCATATAGCCGGTTTTCGGCACGCCGACAGGAACCGGCGTCGGCTCGTAAGGCGCAATCGCAATGCAGACGCCAATGCCGAAGATATTGGGATATTTCGGATTACGCTGATGCTTGTCGACGATCACGAAGCCGCGCGGATTGACCAGCCCCTCGATGCCGCGCAAGGCTGGAATGCCGCGGAAGGCGGGCAGCATCATGGAATGTTTGAAAGGCAGTTCGTGCTTCTTCTTCTCCTTGCCATCGGCGTCAAACTCGGTGACAAACATCTTGCCTTCTTCGACCTTGTCGACCTTGGCATTGGTGATCCATTTCACCGTGCGGTCACGCATTGCCGATTCCAGCATGCCCTTGGTGTCACCAACGCCACCAAGCCCCAGATGCCCCACATAGGGCTCTGACGTCACGAAGGTCATCGGCACCTTGTCGCGGATCTTGCGCTTGCGCAGATCGGTATCGAAAATCATCGCCGTTTCATAGGCCGGGCCATAACAGGATGCCCCCTGCACGGCACCAACCACGATCGGGCCGGGATCAGCGCAGAAAGCTTCCCATTTCTCATAGCCCGAAGTCGCGTGATCGACATCACAAACCGAAATGGTGTTGCCCTCAGGCCCCAATCCCTCGATTTCATCAAAGGCCAGCTCCGGTCCGGTGGCAATCACCAGATAATCGTAGGAAACAGTCTCGCCATTCTCCAGACCCACCGAATTATTCTCCGGATCAAGGCTGGTAACGGCAGAGCAGATGAAATCCACCTTGTTCTTGGGCAACACGGTTGCCAGATCAAGGGTGATATCCTTCTTCTTGCGCCAGCCGACAGCAACCCACGGGTTGGATGGTGTAAACTGGAAAAACGGTTTGTTTGAAATCACGGTCACCTTGTCCATTTTGGACAATTCCTGACGCATTTCATAAGCAGCGGATAGACCTCCCAGGCCTCCCCCCAAAACCACTACGTGAGTCATGCTCTCTCCTTTACGGCCCCGCCCCTCCCCGGAAAACGGAGCATCCCGATTGGCCTCATGCTTGTATTTTAGTAAATTCGAATATTAGGACAATTTAATACAGCATGAAATAACCAATTCGACTGATGCAGCCGGCAAGGCAAAAAGCGCCGCGTCAGGATTTTTCATTTCCCCCCTTCATATTCTCGCTTTGTTCCCTTACATTATGCGCGAACAGCAGCGCGAGGCAGGCACATGACATCCAGAAAGCAGAAAGAGGCTGAAAAACAAGGCGGTTTGGGCGAAGCGCCGCAAGCCTCCTTTGAAGCTGCCCCGCTTTCCGATTCGATAGCCGACTGGGCCGACGAGATCGCCGAAGCTGCCAAGCTGGTTTCTCCCCCTGAAACCAAGTCGAAAGCCAAAGCGAAAAGCGGCGGCAGCAAGCCTGCTGCCAAGCGCGGCAAGAAGGCCACGGGAGACACGGTCTCGGCGCGAGAAAAGGCAGCCGGAGGGCTAAACCCTATTGCCGGTCTCGATATCTCGCTGGAAAAGGCCGAAGAGCTGGAACGCGTCACCCGCGAGCGCAAGAAGGCCCAGAAGAAAAAGGGCAAGAATGATGATCGCTCCGGCGTGACCGAAACCGTCCGCGCCCTTGAGTCCCTCATCGAACATGGGCGACCGGAATTCATGGATTCCGAACCATGGACGCCCCACCGTCCCGATCGGCCGGAAAAATCCGAAGGTGGTTTTTCTTTCGAACTGAAAACCGACTATGAACCCGCTGGCGACCAGCCGACAGCCATTGCCGATCTGCTCGAAGGCATCAAGGATGGCGAGGCAACACAGGTTCTGCTCGGTGTCACCGGCTCGGGCAAGACCTTCACCATGGCGCAGGTCATTGCCCAGACCAACCGCCCCGCCCTGATCCTCGCTCCCAACAAGACGCTGGCCGCCCAGCTCTATGGCGAGTTCAAGAGCTTCTTTCCCAACAATGCGGTGGAATATTTCGTTTCCTACTACGATTATTATCAGCCCGAGGCCTATGTGCCGCGCACCGATACCTTCATCGAGAAGGAAAGCACGGTCAACGAGCAGATCGACCGCATGCGCCATTCGGCAACCCGCGCCGTGCTCGAACGCGACGACGTGATCATCATCGCTTCGGTCTCCTGCATCTATGGTATCGGCTCGGTGGAAACCTATACCGAAATGAGCTTCAAGATCGAGGTTGGCGACGAGATCGACCAGAGCCAGTTGATGGCCGATCTGGTGGCGCTGCAATATAAGCGCAACGACATGGATTTCCATCGCGGCTCCTTCCGCGTCAATGGTGACGTGGTCGAGATCTTCCCCGCCCACTATGAGGACCGCGCCTGGCGCCTGTCCTTCTTTGGCGACGAGGTCGAGGAAATCAAGGAATTCGACCCGCTGACCGGCCAGAAGATGGGCGAGCTTGAAATGATCAAGCTCTATGCCAATTCCCACTATGTGACCCCGCGCCCAACCCTCAATCAGGCCATCAAGAGCATCAAGAAGGAACTAAATGAACGTCTGGCAGAGCTGGAGGCCCATGGTCGCCTGCTTGAAGCCCAGCGGCTGGAACAGCGCACCCGCTTCGATTTGGAAATGATGGAAGCCACGGGCGCCTGTCAGGGCATTGAAAACTATTCGCGCTATCTCACCGGACGTCTGCCCGGCGAGCCACCGCCAACACTGTTTGAATATCTGCCCGACAATGCCCTGATCTTCGTCGACGAGAGCCATGTCACCATCGGCCAGCTCGGCGCTATGTATCGTGGCGACTTCCGCCGCAAGGCGACGCTGGCCGAATATGGCTTCCGCCTGCCAAGCTGCATGGACAACCGGCCTTTGCGCTTTGAGGAATGGGACGCCATGCGGCCGCAGACCGTTGCCGTCTCGGCCACTCCCGGCAGTTGGGAGATGGAAGAATCCGGCGGCGTCTTTGCCGAACAGGTCATCCGCCCCACCGGCCTAACAGACCCGATCATCGAGATCCGCCCGGCCAAGACACAGGTTGATGATCTGCTCGGCGAGGTCAAGAAAATGGCCAAGGCCGGATACCGGACGCTGGTCACCACGCTCACCAAGCGCATGGCCGAAGACCTCACCGAATATCTGCATGAACAGGGCGTGCGGGTGCGCTACATGCATTCGGACGTCGATACCATCGAACGCATCGAGATCATCCGCGATTTGCGCCTTGGTGCCTTCGACGTGCTGGTCGGCATCAACCTGCTGCGCGAGGGCCTCGACATTCCCGAATGCGCACTGGTGGCCATTCTCGACGCCGACAAGGAAGGCTTCCTCCGCTCCGAAACCTCGCTGATCCAGACCATCGGCCGCGCTGCCCGTAATGCCGACGGCAAGGTCATTCTCTATGCCGACAAGATGACCGGCTCCATGGACCGGGCCATTTCGGAGACCAACCGCCGTCGCGAAAAACAGCTTGCCTATAACGAAGAGCATGGCATCACGCCGCAGACGGTCAAGAAGAATATCGGCGACATTCTCGGCTCGGTTTACGAAAGCGACCATGTCACCGTCGACAAGGGTCTGGCCGAAGGCACTGAAGAGGCAGGCATCGGCCACAATCTCGAAGCCCATATCGAGGATCTGGAAAATCGCATGAAGGAAGCCGCCGCCAACCTCGAGTTCGAAGAAGCGGCCCGCCTGCGCGACGAGGTCAAGCGCCTGCGCGAGACCGAACTGGCCATCGCCGACGATCCGCTGGCGCGCCAGTCCAGCGTCGATGCCAAAACCGGCGGCTATCGCGGTGAGCGCAAATATGGCGCATCCGCCAACCTGCCCAAATCAGGCTCGGCAAAAAGCAGCCGGATAAAGAAGCCCGATCTCGACGACATGGGCCCCGGCACCGACATGCCCAGACCAAAGGGAGCCAGCACCGCAGCGAGACCAAAACGGCCAAAGAGCTGAGGGTTGCTCGGCCTCTCCCGGCTAATCCTCCGAACGCTTCGAGCCATCGCGTTCCCGCTCATAGTGCTTCATGCTCTGCTCCTCCAAATGCCGGGTCCGATACCGTAACGGATACTAGAAAGCAGGAGACAGGACCGCAACAGCGCAAATAAAGAAAAAGGCCCCTCGCAAGGGGCCTTTCTCGATCGATCTGGCATCAGGATCAGAACTGTTTGGTCAATCCGACATGGACCATGTGCAGGTCATCTGAAATCTTGTAGGAAGAACCGCCAGTGTCGAATTCGGTGTGAGACCCGAAATTCGCATAGGAATAACCCACGCGGGCCATCCAGCCGTCCTGAATCACACGTTCAAAGCTTGCACCGACCAGAATACCGAGGCGAGCATCACCACCGAAAACGGACGCACTGCTGTCTGCATAGAAGGAAGTGGATGAACCATCCAGATCACCATAGCCATAATCGACATCAGCGACAATGGCACCTGCCTTGGCAGTGAAAAGCGACTTGTCAAAGGCAACACCAAAGCGTGCCGCAAGGCTGCCATAGGCACCATATTCGACATCGCCGAAATAGTCGTTGCCATCGGGCCAATAGAAGCCGTCATTTGCTCCGAGATAGCCGACCTCGGCCTCAAGACCATAGACAAACTGTTTGAACTGCCAGTTATACCCGGCAACTGCGCCACCCAGAAAACCTTCCGGATCAACATCCGCCCTGTCATCCGGGGCAGAACCATCGAAGCTGCTCGCTTCACCTTCTGCTCCACTTGCCCCGACGCCGTAGCCAACCAGAGCCCCCGCATAGAAACCGGACCAGTCATAAACGGCCTCATCGGCCTTGGGTGCGGAGACAGAGGCTGGCAGATCGGCTGCAACAGCAGGAACCGCAGATCCCAGCAACAAAAGGAACCCTAATTTTTTCATCAATTTACCCACCAACAATTTGCCCACCAAAAATTCAGCTTTTATGCTCTCGCTCATACCAGACATAGTAAGTTTCGACAATGTCCAAAATGCTAGTCAGAACAAATTCAACAGCTATTGCCTCAGAAAATGTCAATTACCAGAATAGGTTGCCGTGGTTCCGCAGATAACAACCCACCAAAACTGACATACCTGTTCAAGCTCGCGCCGCAAACCTTCAGGCCGATCACCGCTGCCCCTGCAGAGGAGGAGATAGAGACAAAAAAAGGCCCCCCACCACGATCAGGCGGGAGGCCGAATAGTCTCTTCTCCAGCAAGGCAGAAACCTAGCCGATGACGATTTCCGCCAGCAGGAATCCGACAACCGAGCCGGTGATGACGGCGATCAGACCAACCATCATGAAGGAATGGTTGAAATACCATTTGCCGATCTTGGTGGTACCCGACATGTCGAAATTCACCGTTGCAATATCGGACGGATAGTTTGGAATGAAGAAATAGCCGTAAAGCGCGGGCATCAGGCCGATCAGCAGCGCCGGATCAAGCCCCAGCCCGAGACCGACCGGCAGCATCATGCGTGCCACAACGGCCTGCGAGTTGACCACCACGGAAACGATGAACAGTGCCAGAGCAAAGGTCCATGGATAATTGGTCACCATCTCGACGATGCCGGATTTGAACTGCGGCATGGCATATTGGAAATAGGTGTCCGACATCCAGGCAATACCGAAAATCGCAATGGCTGCCACCATGCCGGATTTGAACACCACGCCATCCGGCACGGTGCGCGGCTGCGTCTTGGTTGCCAGCATGATGATACCGCCAAAGCAAAGCATCATCATCTGAATGACCACCGACATGCTGATCGGCTTTTCTTCACCGGCAACAGTGCGGATCTCCGGCACCATGGCAATCACCACAATGGATAGGATCGCGGCGATGAACAGCAGCACCGCATTGCGCGCCTTGGGAGGCAGCTTTTCATTGAGGGAAGTCGCCGTGGTGGTCTTGATCTTCTCGGCCCATGCAGGATCCTCAAGACGCTTCTGATAGTCTGGATCGTCGCCCAGCTCCTTGCCGCGCCGCATGCTGTAGAGCGCCATGGCCAGCGTACCGCACAATGTCGCCGGAACGGTGACCATCAGGATCGAAAGCAGGGTGATCTCGTGATTGAGATCTGACAGCTGCGCCAGATAATAGACAACGGCTGCGGAAATCGGCGAAGCCGTGATCCCCACCTGCGAGGCAACCGAGGCAGCAGCCATTGGCCGCTCCGGACGAATACCATTTTTCAGAGCCACATCGCCGATGATCGGCATGATGGAATAGACCGCATGGCCAGTTCCCAGCATGAAGGTCATCGTATAGGTGACGAAGGGCGCGATCAGCGTTACCCGCTTGGGGTTCGACCGCAACATGCGTTCGGCCACCTGCAGCATATATTTCAGACCACCTGCGGCCTCCAGAATGGACGCACAGGTAACAACGGCCAGAATGATCAGCATCACGGTGACGGGAGGAGACGTCGGCGGCATCTGGAAGACAAACACTTCGATGACCAGACCGATACCTGATACCACGCCAAGACCGATCCCGCCGAAACGGGAACCGATATAAAGCATGATGAGCAGGAAGAAGAATTCGAGATAAAGCATAAACGGGGTCCTTTCGGCGACAGAACCGCACGCAGATCATACTGACGGTCAGATATGGGCAAATAACTTAAAACCGCATAGAGCAGCTTCTGCAAACAAGAGATGCCCGAATTACTTGGCGTTCGCCAGTGTGCACGCAGTTGCATATCACTGATATAGACAATATTCGCAATCGAGTTACTACGTAACTAGAAAACCTATCCACGATTATTGACTCATTCTTCATTTTTTATAGGCTAACGCTATGGATAGCGTGGCAAAATGGCAACAGACGCGTATTAATGCGCCAGAACCGGCCCGAAAAAGCCCTCCCGCCCGAGTTTGCCATCATTCAATCACACTGACGCCCCTTTGCCGGTCAAAAACGAACCCGGACATAAGCAAAGATGACAATAGAGAGTGAGAGACCACCTTGAACAAGATAGCGGCAACCGGCATCGGCCTCCTCGCAGGCCTGTTATTTATGATGGTTCTACAGGATGTGAGCCATGCAACGGAGCAGAGCGAAAAATGCGGTACGGCCTCCTGGTATCAGTTGACCTCGCAGACAGCATCGGGAGAAATGGCCAATCCGACCAAGATGACGGCGGCCCATCGCTCCATCGATTTCGGCGAAAAGCTCGAAGTAACCAATATGCGCAATGGCAAATCCATTATCGTGCGCGTGAATGATCGAGGCCCATTCATCAAGGGGCGCATTCTTGATCTCAGTCGGGCAGCCGCCAAGGAACTCGGCTTCAAGAATGCAGGCGTCACAAAAGTCTGTTTCAAAAGACTGTAGAATTTCGCGGAAATTTCAAAAGCAACGCGAGCATCCGGGCAGCGCAGGCCCTCTTTGCGCCTGCAGCCCGCCAGAATGCACAATGTTCTATGCATCATGATCCGGAGCTGTAGCCTTTTGCCAAAGGCTACATTTCTCCTCGATCTCATCCGCTCCTAGCGAGCGTTGGCCTGCTTGATGCGCTTTTGCGAGGAGGCTTCATCGCCTTCCATGATAGCGGCTAGATCTTCTACCTTGTCATTGACGAGCCAGCCGTAATAATTCTCCTGCGGCCATACCACACGTCCGGATTTCTTGATCTTTTCCTTCAATTCAGCCGCGTGAATATCGGAATCGCCGATATTGTAAAGGGTCGCCGTGATGCCCGGATTTTGTGAAATATCGACCCCGGCAATATCACGATAATCATCTATCGCCTTGCGGATCATGGCAGCCATGAAAGCCAATGAGATATCCGGCTTCATGATCGCATTATAAACCTCTGCGGCATGATCGGCATCGAGCTTGCGAATGCCGGATTTCTTATTGACCAGATCGCTCAGCTTGAGCGCGGTCAGCGGGCTGATCTGTCCCAGACCGAAAGTCTGCCCGGCATACATGGGCTGGAAAAACACCTTGCTGAAGCGGTCTCTGGGAAAGCTCTTGCCGTCCACCGTCTTGCCCTGAAACTCATTTTTCCAGACAGCCTGACGGCAGGACCAGAGCGCGTATGAATCGGCAAATTCGGCGCAGCTTTCAAATTGCGGACGCTTGAGAAAATCGGAGATATCTTCGCCATCATAGGCGAATTTCATATCCATGCCCGAATAGATCGCGGCCTTGGTGTAATAGGTCTGAAGATAATCAAAGACATTGATATTATAGGTATGCTCACCAACAATCGCACCGATCATGTGTATCGGATCGATTGAATAGGTATCCGCAGCATCCTTGATCTTGGCAAGGAGCTTCTTGTCCTTCTGCAAAAGATCGCGGACCTTGTCATATTTCTTGTCAAAAGACGTCTTCTGCGCATCGGTACGCAGCTGAGACCCATTTGGTATCTTGGGCTGAACCTTCTGGCGATTGCCCGCAGGCACCATCTGGATGGATGACGCATGCGCCTGCTGATCAGACAGCATGAACGTCCCTGCCAGAAATGTCACACACGCAGCCAATATGAATTTCATCTCATTACCCAACATCAATAGGAATCAAGTCAATCGAAATTTGCGCCCGAAACTATCAGCATTTCGCCGAATTACGTAGTGTAATAATGCAACAGTGACACAAGAAGCGACCTGAAAATCCCTGCTTTCTACCCTTTTTCCAAGCCATACAGATCATCGTTATAATTGTCTATATGTCTTAGCAGTAGAGCCTGCGCATCCAGCAGCCCCTTGTTGTAGAAAATGGGCCCGAGTTTGCTGGCCAGATGATCGAGAAAGAACTCCGCTTCAAAGCGACCCAGTTCCTGATCGAACTCATCACGGAAATAGTCCTGCAGGATTTCTGTCAGACGCTGCTTTTCTTCTTTTGAAAAAGAAATCTCACTCATCGGATCAATCTCGCCTTCAGTTGACCGCCCGTTGGCCGAGCCCGGCCGCCATCCATTTGACCGCAGCCGAACGCCCAGCCAGAGATGCAGACCGGCGGCTCTGGATCACAAAGCCGCCGACAAGAGGCCTAGAGCCCCTTGAGGAACGGATTATGCCGTCTCTCCTCACCAATGGTCGAGTGATTGCCATGCCCGCAAATGAAGGCCACATCATCACCCAGCGGCAGAAGCTTGTCGCGGATGGAAGCCAGTAGCGTTTGATGATCACCGCCGGGCAGGTCCGTGCGACCGATGGAGCCATTGAAGAGTACATCGCCAACTATGGCAAAGCGGGCCTCTTCACTGAAGAAAACCACATGCCCCGGCGCATGTCCCGGACAATGCAGAACAGCGAAATCCATACCGGCAATATCGACAGTGTCTCCCTCATTGAGCCAGCGATCCGGCTCACACGGCTTGGCCGCAGGCACACCAAACTGGATCGCCTGATCGGCAACCCGCTCGATCAATTGCCGGTCAGCCTCATGCGGCCCCTCGACATCCACATCCAGCGCATCGCGCAATTCGGCGGCGCCTCCAATATGATCGATATGGCCATGGGTAATGAGAATGCGCTCAACCGTGATCTTTTCATGCTCGAGCATCTGCTGGATCTTGTCCACTTCCCCACCCGGATCGATCACGACACCCTTGCCGGTTTCTTCATCCCAAATGACGGTACAATTCTGCTGGAATGATGTTACGGGAATGATGGCAACCTTCATCTGACCAATCCTGTCTGTTCCGGGAGTTTTTGTTTCTCAAGCAAATAATGAACTGCATATTTCATGCAATAAGCCACATGCATAAAGCACTGGGCAACAAAAGCAACCATCAATAATGAACGACATTGTCGATAATCACCCACAAAATTGGCGATATCAGCCGCTGTAGCGCGGAAATCCAAGCGCAGCAATTGGCCAACGCTGGCGAGTCAGCTAATCTGTTAAGGATTATCCGCCTGAGGAGAAACAAAGATGGCAACCGGACAGAAGATCCTTGCGCATTCAACTGACAAAAGACCGGCCCCCGGCGCGGGATTGGGCCTTCCTTGTCACTCGCGTTCTTCTTTCAGCCTGATGTTGCCATTACTGGTGGCCGGATTGTTGCTGACCCTGACCATGACAAAAGGCAGGGCGCAGGACATTCCCCAGACCATTCTGGATAACCATCGCGCCACGATGGGCTGCTGGCTGGCCGAGTTCGATGACAATGAATTGGCCAAAAAGGCCCTGATCATTCGGCTCGACGTCCAGACCTTTTACGGTCTTGTCTGCGCCAGCAACCTCTATGGCGACAGCTATCGGATCTATCAGGTGGAAGATGGCCGCGCGGAATGGGCCAATCTGATCACCTTCCCGCAACTGGATACAAAACTGGGCTGGTATGCCTCCACCGAGTTGCAGAAGCCGACATGGGATGAAGGCAAAAAACTCCTGCGCTCGGAATTTCCCAAGCAGGGCAGCACCAGTTCCTGCCGCCAATATAGCATCTATTCCTGGCAGAATGGCCGCTTCTATATCGCCCAGATCGGCCTTTCGGGCGACTGCGAGGAAAAGGACAGCGACAAGGACCTGATCATCTATCCCTTTGTTGACGAGGTCGAAAAAGGCGGCGCGTCCGGCGTCGCCGCAGAAAAGAATGGAACCGGCGGCAAGGCAGACAAGGCCAAAAAGACAAAGTGAATGAGCCGCGCTCCTGCGCCTGTCGCGCCCGGACCGGCCCAAACAGATGTCAACAGGAAAGCGCCTGCGCCAAGGCAGCATTTGACAGGCAGGCCGTGCTGGGTCATAGCAGCAGAATTCTTTTATCAACCTGATCGCCAAACAGATGAACTATCGCCACATCTACCATGCGGGCAATTTTGCCGACTGCCTCAAGCATATCGTTCTGACGCGCATCCTCGCCTATCTTCAGAAGAAGGACAAAGGCTATTTCGTGCTCGATACCCACGCCGGCATCGGTCAATATGACCTCTCCAGCGAAGAGGCGGGCAAAACCGGCGAATGGCAGGAGGGTATTGGCCGTCTGCTGGCAATGGACAGACAGAATGTGCCACCAGCTGTCGCAGAAAGCCTCGCAGGCTATCTCGATATTATCGAAAGCCTCAATCCCGACGGTGAGATGAAGCTTTATCCCGGCTCGCCGCGGATTATTGCCCAGATGGCCCGTCCGGTCGACCGCGCCTTCTTCATTGAAAAGCATCCCGAGGATGAGCAAACCCTGTTTCACACCATGACGCGCGCCATGGGACGCAATGGAAACCTGCATTTCCGGCAGGATGACGGCTGGGTTGCCCTGCGCGCTGATCTGCCACCGCAAGAAAGACGCGGCATGGTTCTGGTCGACCCTCCTTTCGAGGAGCGGGACGAATATGTCCGCATGGCAGAGGCCTTCCTCAAAGGATATCGCCGCTGGTCAACCGGCATCTATTGCCTCTGGTATCCCATCAAGGCACGGCGCGAGGTCGATGAAGCTGCTCAAATTCTGGCCAATTCGGGCATTGACAATATCCTGCGCGCCGAGTTGGTCATTCACAAGCTCGACACGGCCAAAAGACTGAATGGTACCGGGCTCTTCATTATCAATCCGCCTTATCTGTTGCATGACGAATTGAAGGCCCTACTGCCGGTATTGGCAGATATCTTTGGCCAGACGGCCCACAGATCCAGCCTCGAATGGATCAGTCCACCCAAGTGAAATGACACCGGCATGCACTTTGCGTGTCATGCCCTGATGAGGCCCTGATGAGGCCCTGAAGAGGAGAGGACCATGTCACTCAAGGCAGGAAAAGCAAACCGGATCACATATCTCGCCCTTTTCCTGCTGTTGGCACTTGCCATACTTCCCCGTCAGGCTCTGGCCGATCAGGCTGGCGAGTTTGACTATTATATTCTGGCCCTGTCATGGTCGCCGACCTATTGTTCCGATCAGGCCAAGCGGGAGCGGGATCAGTTGCAATGCTATTCCGAGCGCTCTTACGGCTTTGTCATCCATGGTCTGTGGCCGCAATATGAGACAGGCTATCCGGACCGCTGCGAAACCAGCTTTCGCGACCCTTCCGACAAGCTCGTAGAACAGATGCTCAAATTCTCACCCAGCAAGAGCCTTATCCATCATGAATGGGACAAGCATGGCAGCTGTTCCGGTCTCAAGCCGCTCGACTATTTCCGCCTCGCGGTCAAGAGTTTCAAGCAACTGACGCTGCCTGAAGCACTGATCGCTCCGAACCGCCCCTTGCTGATGACCGCTGACGAGATCGCAAAGGCCTTTCATGCGGCCAATGCCGAACTGCCTCAGAACAGCCTCTTTGTCACCTGCTCAGGCCAGAAGCTGCGCGAGGTGCGCCTCTGTCTCGACAAGGCGGGCAAGCCGCGGCAATGCAGCCCGTCCGCCCTCAAGGGGCGATGCCGCACCGACAGCAAACTGCGCATTCTTTCCGTGCGCTAGCCGTCGACATTCGGATCTCTTTCCCCAGAAATGTAGCATTTACAGCCAGAAATATGCTCTGAACGCTTAACCGGACCCTTTCCGCCTTGACGGATAAAGGGGAAACGGGAACATTCGTTGCCGTTAACCATATTCAAGATTCTGATTTTATGCATGGATCCCAAAGCAGTTTACGCGTTAACGGCCAGAGCATGAAATTTGCATTTCACCAATCACCGCACCCGATCATCCACCGAAGATGACGGCCAAGGGGAGCTGACTGCATGAAACTCCAATTTCCAACCCTGGCGAGCAGCCTGTTGTTTATGGCGCTGACCGGCGCTGCGTCTGCAGCCACTTTGCCAGACTGTGACAATGCGGGCATTCTTTCGCGCGTTAACAACCAACTGGCAATCGCGGAAGCCAACGTCGTCAAGTCTGGAGATCCGGTCACAAGCATGGACCATATCCGCCATGCAAGAACGCAGGATCAATCCGAGCCCTTCTTTGCCCGCCGCTTTTGTCAGGCAACCGGTTATACGGATCTGGGCCACAAGGCATCAATCTACTATCTGATCGAGGCAAAGGCCGGTTTCGCCGGTTATGGCTACAATGTGGAAGCCTGCATTCTCGGGCGCGACCCATGGCGCGTCTATGGTGCCTATTGCCGCACGCTGCGCTGACATCAGGCACGCCTGAAACGTCACTTAAAGTCCAGACGCCGGTTCCCTGCAAACCGGCGTTTTTCATCTCTCCCGCCCCCCCTCTTGAACCGGCGCGAAGACTGCGCATATCTGTATCGTGGCGGCAAGACCACCCCTTGGCAAGAAGACCAATATTTACCAACATCGAGAAATGATCAGAAAACAAACACCTGATCTTGCATAAAAGCGAATAAATTCAGCAATTTAATTTCGAAATGCTTTAAAAGATTCTATAAAATAATTATACATCAAGCCTTTAAATGTCTCTTAGCGGCCCTTATATACTGCGGATAAATACTGCGTTGCGGACAAACCAGCAACCGAAGACAAAATAAAAACGGATTTAGTCCAACTCATGATGATGTATCTGTACCTCGTTGGAGGGCTCGTCCTGCTGCTTGTTGCAGGCGACCTACTTGTTCGTGGAGCCATTACCCTAGCCACACGCCTCAGCATCCCTCCGCTCATCATCGGTTTGACGATCGTTTCCTTTGGCACCTCCGCACCAGAGCTGATCATCTCCCTTGACGCGGCCTTCAAGGGGCTCGGCGGCATCTCCATCGGCAATGTGGTCGGCTCCAACATCACCAATATTCTGCTCGTGCTCGGTCTACCCGCCCTGATCCGCCCGACCCAATGCGCAGAAAGCGGCACCCGCTCCAGCACGGTCTATATGATCGCGGTGACCATCGTCTTCTCCGCACTCTGTCTACAGGGTGTCCTCGACATCACCTCCGGCGTCATTTTGCTTGCCCTGCTGGTGTTCTTCCTCAGTTGGACAGTCTGGACTTCGCGCAAGCAGCGCGGCGAACCATGCGATCTTGTTGATCAGGATCTTCTGGAAGAAGCCCCGGCCAATCTGGGCATTGCCATTCTCTTCATGATCATCGGCCTGCTTGGCCTGCCGCTGGGTGGTCACCTGACCATCGAGGGCGCATCAACCATCGCCCGCACATGGGGCGTTTCGGAAGCCGTTGTCGGCCTCACCGTGGTTGCCCTTGGCACCTCTCTTCCCGAACTGGCCACAACGCTGGTTGCCGCGATACGCAATCAGGGCGCCATGGCCTTCGGCAACGTCATCGGCTCGAACATCTTCAACATCCTTGCCATCATGGGTCTTACGGCTTCCATCATTCCGGTCAAGGTGCCTGAAAGGGTCATCGGCCACGACCTCCTCTTCATGCTGGCCACAGCCCTTTTGATGCTGCTCTTTACCGTCTTCAAAATGGAGCTGACCAGAGTGAGGGGCGCATTGATGGTGTTGCTCTATGGTGCCTATGTCACCCTTGCTTTCGTTATCAACTAACGCTCCCCTTGATCCCTATGCAATGATCGGCTGGCATTGACTTTCCTCGCCGAGTCATAGCCTGTAGACTGCCAAAGCAGACAATGCGGCAGGCCAGCTAGAGACCCGGCTAGACACCATGAGCGAAGAGACCAAGACACAGCAGGCGGATGACATGACGGAACAGGAAACCGCCTCCGCCCCGCCATCCGCTCCCACACCGGATGACGCGCCTCGCCCCAAAAACGGCTTCGAG
This sequence comes from uncultured Cohaesibacter sp., assembly GCF_963676275.1. Taxonomy (NCBI): domain Bacteria; kingdom Pseudomonadati; phylum Pseudomonadota; class Alphaproteobacteria; order Hyphomicrobiales; family Cohaesibacteraceae; genus Cohaesibacter; species uncultured Cohaesibacter sp. Next base: position 3,699,630 of record NZ_OY781091.1, read on the forward strand.
GTCATCGGCGATTTCGTCCGCCGCCTGCCAAACAGCCCCGGTGTCTATCGCATGCTCAATGCCAACGGCGATGTGCTCTATGTCGGCAAGGCGAAAAATCTCAAGAAGCGCGTCACCAACTATTCCCGCCACGGCAACCAGACCAACCGCATCCTGCGGATGATCCAACTGACAGCCAGCATGGAATTCGTCACCACAGCAACGGAAACAGAGGCCTTGCTGCTGGAAGCGAATCTGATCAAGCGCCTGCGCCCCCGTTTCAATGTGCTGCTGCGCGACGATAAGAGCTTCCCCTATATTCTCATCGGCGAGGATCATGCAGCACCGCAGATTGCCAAGCATCGCGGAGCCCGCAAGCGCAAGGCCAAATATTACGGCCCCTTTGCATCAGCCGGTGCGGTCAACAACACCATCAACGCCTTGCAAAAGGCCTTCCTTCTGCGCACCTGCACCGACTCCGTCTATGAAAGCCGGACGCGCCCCTGCCTGCTGCATCAGATCAAGCGCTGCGCCGCGCCCTGCACGGGCGAGATTTCGATTGAAGACTATGCTGCGCTCGTCAAGGAGGCGCATCTGTTCCTGACGGGCAAAAGCCAGACCGTGCGTAAGGAAATGTCCGAGCGCATGCAGCAGGCCTCCGAAGAACTGGATTTCGAACGCGCCGCCATCTATCGCGATCGACTGGCCGCGCTCAGCCATATCCAGTCCCATCAGGGGATCAATCCGCAAAATACCGAAGAAGCCGACATCTTTGCCTGCCATCAGGATGGCGGCCAGACCTGCATTCAGGTCTTCTTCTTCCGCACCGGTCAGAATTGGGGCAACCGGGCCTATTTCCCCAAGGCCGACAAGAGTCAGGACGAAACGGAGGTGCTTAGCGCCTTTGTCGCCCAGTTCTATGACAACAAGCCCTGCCCGCGCCTTGTGCTGCTGTCTCACGCCATTGAGGAGCAGGAACTGGTCGCCGAAGCCCTGACCAGCAAGTCCGAGCAGAAAGTTGCCCTTCTCGTGCCCCAGCGCGGCGAGAAGAAGGAGCTGGTTGACCACGCCCTGACGAATGCCAGAGAGGCCCTCGGGCGCCGCCTTGCGGAAACCTCCAGTCAGGCCCGCCTGCTCGATGGTCTGGCCGAGGTCTTTGGCCTTGCCGGTCGTCCGAACCGCATCGAGGTCTATGACAACAGCCATATTCAGGGCACCAATGCCGTTGGCGGCATGATCGTTGCCGGCCCTGAAGGCTTCATGAAGAACCAATATCGCAAATTCAACATCAAGTCCGAAGACATCACCCCGGGTGACGATTTCGGCATGATGCGCGAAGTGCTCCAGCGCCGATTCTCACGCCTGCTGAAAGAAAATGGCAAGCGCCCGTCGACCAGAGAGGCAACCGAGGCAAGCAACGAGGAAAAGAATGGCCATGTGCCTGATCCCGCCTGGCCCGATCTGCTGCTCATCGATGGTGGTCTGGGACAATTGAATGCGGTGCGGGAAATTCTTTCCGATCTGGGCATTCACGACCTGCCGATGGTCGGCGTTGCCAAAGGGCCGGATCGGGATGCGGGCCGCGAACATTTCTTTGTTCCCGGCAAGGAAAGCTTCATGCTGCCCTTGCGTGATCCGGTGCTCTATTTCATCCAGCGCCTGCGCGATGAAGCGCACCGCTTTGCCATCGGGACTCACCGGGCCCGTCGCTCCAAGGCGATATCCCAGACCGGGCTGGAAGATATCCCGGGCATCGGACCTGCCCGCAAGCGCGCGCTGCTGCATCATTTTGGCACAGCCAAGGCCGTCAGGAGTGCAGCCCTGTCAGATCTACTGGCAGTTGATGGCATTTCTGAACAAATGGCTCGAAATATTCACGCCTATTTTCACGATGATGACAACTGATTTGCCAATCAATCGGTTAGCCGCATTGACGAGAATGCACTGGACGTGCTTTGAAAGAGACAAGATAATCCCAGTCAGTCCAGTCCTAGAAGGGAGCGGCACGCCATGACCGGCTCAAAAACCTTCAACATACCAAACATTTTGACCATTGCCCGAATCATTGCGGTCCCGGCAATCGTCGTCTGCATGCTGTGGCCCGCCCATGATTGGGCCCGCTGGACAGCCCTTGCGCTTTTCAGCGCGGCGGCCATCACCGATTTTCTGGATGGCTATCTGGCGAGGCGCTGGAATCTTCAGTCGGCACTGGGCCGCATGCTGGACCCGATCGCCGACAAGCTGCTGGTGTCCGTGAGCATCCTGATGCTGACCAATGACCACACCCTTATCGGCTGGCAGATCTGGGCAGGCGTCATCATCCTGTGCCGCGAAATTCTCGTCTCGGGCCTGCGCGAATTTCTCGCCAGCCTGCAAGTCAGCGTGCCCGTCACCAAGCTGGCCAAATGGAAGACCACGGCCCAGTTGATCGCCATCGGCTTTCTGCTCGCGGGCCCGGCTGGAGACAAGGTTTGGCCCTATGTCTCCGATCTTGGGCTGGCGCTGCTCTGGATTTCCGCGCTGCTGACCCTTTATACCGGCTATGACTATTTCCGGGCAGGCATGAAATATCTGCTGGAAGACTGACAGATTGCCAAGGAAAGCCGCTGATGGCAACATGGCCGCAATCTGGCCTTTGCCTTACTTTCGGCCCCTTTGTCGCCTTCCATTGCAGATCTGACAGATCAGGAGAGCGAACCATGAAACTCGTCTATTTTGCCTGGCTCCGGGAGCATATCGGCATGGATGAAGAACAGATCGATCTACCGGCATCCATTCTCACCGTCAGAGACCTGCTCTATTGGCAAAAGGGCCGCGGCGACGGCTATGCGCTGGCATTTGCCGAACCGGAAACCGTGCGCGTGGCGCTCGACCAGTTCCACGCAGAGGAAGACGACCCGATAGGCGAGGCCGAAGAAATCGCTTTCTTCCCCCCCATGACCGGCGGTTGAAGGCAACAAACCTACCACAGCAACAGCCCCGTGCAGCATGCAAGACGGAACCCCATATGAGCGTCACTCTCCGACCCGATGACTTTGATATCACCAAGGAGATGGACGCCCTCATCGCCGGGCGCGCCTCGGTCGGCGCCGCCGTCACCTTCACCGGCCTTGTGCGGGATATGGTCAAAGATCAGCGGATCAGCGCCATGACGCTGGAGCATTATCCGGCCATGGCCAAAGCCGAGCTGGAACGCATCGAGGCCGAAGCCCGCAAGCGCTGGCCCGATCTCATCGACAGCCGCATCATCCATCGCTTCGGCACACTGGCACCGGGCGATCGCATCGTGCTCGTCATCACCCTGTCCGCCCACCGACAGGTTGCCTTCGAGGCGGCAGAATTCATCATGGATTTCCTAAAAACCCGCGCCCCCTTCTGGAAAAAGGAAACCCGAACCAACGGCCAAAGCGACTGGGTCTCCGCCAAAGATGCAGACGACAAGGCAACCGCGCGGTGGGAAGAGGACTGAGAAGTGGAAGGACCGGAAATAGGGAGAAAACAGCCGACCAATAACTAATGTGCTCAGTTTACCTGATTTCTGTTCATATTACCGGAGGTTTTCATGCGCCTGCTCTTTCTTCTTTTCCTCTTATTTCCTTCTCCCGCTCTGGCGGAGACTATTCAGATCCCCGGACCGCAAGGCCCACTCGAGGCAGAATTGATCAATGTTGAGGCGGCACCAAGTATCGTGGTGATCGTCCCGGGTTCAGGCCCCACAGACAGAGATGGAAACTCACCACAGACAAGACTTCATACGAATTCCTACAAAATGCTGGCCGAAGGCCTGACCGAACATGGCATTGCCTCGTTGCGCATTGACAAGCGAGGCCTTTTCGGAAGCGCGGCAGCTATCTCTGATCCAAATGATGTAACCATTGCAGCCTATGCCGAAGATGTGCGCAAATGGGTTGCTCGTGCCTCTCTCATCGCGCCATGCGTCTGGATTGCGGGCCATTCGGAAGGAGGCCTGGTGGCATTGGTGGCCGCGCAGGATGCCCCGGAAAATCTATGTGGCCTAATTTTGCTTGCAACATCAGGCCGTCCCATCGGGCAACTGATGATCGAGCAATTCGAGGCGAACCCAGCCAACACCCCTTTACTGCCGGAACTCAGGGCAATCATTGCCGATCTTGAGACGGGAAAACGCAGAGACCCCTCCTCATTATCTCCGATTCTACGGGGTCTTTTTTCGACAGGTCTACAGAGCTACATGATTGACCTGTTTTCTTATGATCCCGCAAAAATCGCAAAGGAATGGGCAGGTCCGGTTATTATCGTCCAGGGAGATGAAGACCTTCAAATTCGCCCTCATGACGCAGATTTGCTTGAAGAGGCTCTGCCTCAAGCAAAAAGAATCAACATGGCTGGCGGGACTCATATGCTGAAAGCAGCAATCACAGACAAACCCTTCGCCACTTATTCTGACCCTTCGCTGCCTCTTTATAAGAACCTTGTTCCCGAAATTGCCCAATTCATCAAGGAAAGTCAGTAACCTCAACAATCAAGATAGCCCCCCAAAAACAAAAAGCGCCACCCAACGGATTGGGCGGCGCTTTCTACTTCAGGAAGGGATTGCTTGTTTGTTTGATTATTCGGCAGCAACGGCCTTGGGCAGGACTTCATCGGTATAGTCATGCATCAGGCGCTCGGTGATTGCTCCCGGAGTAAATTTATACTGGCTGATGGAGGCAACCGGGGTCACTTCCGCTGCCGTGCCGGTGAGGAAACATTCTTCCATATCGGCCATTTCTTCGGGCAGGATCTTGCGCTCATGCACCTCGATGCCGCGGCGCTTGGCCAGCTCGATCACGGTCTGGCGGGTGATGCCGTCAAGGAAGCTGTCCGGGCGCGGGGTATGAATGGCCCCGTCCTTGATGAAAAAGACATTGGCGCCGGTCGCTTCGGCAACATAGCCTTCATGATCGAGCATGATGGCGTCCGTGAAGCCCTTGTCATTGGCAGCATGCTTGGACAGGGTGCAGATCATGTAGAGACCGGCGGCCTTGGCCTTGCATGGAATGGTGCGCGGATCAGGACGACGCCAGTCGGCGATCATCAGATGCAGCCCCTTCATGCGCTCTTCCGGCGAGAAATAGGAAGGCCATTCCCAGGCAGCGACGGCAACATGGATCTTGCAGTCATGGGCACCAATCCCCATGGATTCGGCACCGCGCCATGCGACCGGACGCAGATAACCATCGCTCAGATTATTCTGCTTGAGAACATCCTTCTGGATCTGCATCAGCTCTTCGAGGCTGTAGGGAAGATCGAAACCGAGAGCTTTGGCCGAAGCGATCAGGCGCACGGTATGTTCCTTGAGCTTGAAAATCTCGCCGCCATAAGCGCGCACACCTTCAAACACGGTTGAACCATAATGCAGACCATGGGTAAGAACATGTACTTTCGCGTCTTTCCAGTCTACATATTCACCGTTATACCAGATTCTACCTTCACGCTGATCAAATGCTAAATCGGCCATCGTTTCACTCCTGACATTTCCGTCGGTTCATCGCCGATGGATTTATACGAACCGGAATTTGAGCCATGTCGCTAGATTTTACTCAACCCGATCCATTTCCATTTATTCCACTGAAAGATTGAAATGATATGTTTTTTCATCGATATTTGTTCAATCATTTCGCGGATGTTGATCAATCTGTAACAAACGAAATAAAATAAGTCAACATTGCTGACATATATTAGCCTTTTCGGCATTGCTAGTGACAAAATGGTTTCAACCGGATATGCAATGATAGTGAGAAAAATTTTCCTGCTCGCAACAAAAGGCACGAACCGTTGATCGCCCGCAACTCGCAACAAGAGAAAAAATAAAATGACTGAAAAAAAGGTGGACAGCGAAGAAATCATCACTGTGCCAATGTCGGAAGAAGACGGAATCTCGTTTGAAATGATCGAGCTGCTGTTTTTTGCCTATCGGGATTTTGTTGCTGATCCGGATACCATGCTGGCGACCCTTTCCTATGGGCGCGCCCATCACCGGGTTCTGCATTTTGTCAACCGACGGCCGGGGATCACCGTTGCAAATCTGCTCGACATTCTGAAAATCACCAAGCAAAGTCTCGCCAGAGTTCTCAAGCAGCTGATCGAGGATGACTATATTACCCAGCAGCCCGGAGAGACGGATCGACGCCAGCGGCGGCTTTACCCCACCCCCAAAGGCAGGGAGCTGGCGCTGGAGATATCCAAATGTCAGGCGCGCAGGATAGAAGAATCCTTGCAAACCCTGCCTGCGGGAACCAAGAATGCAAGCAAGGCCTTTCTCTATGCCATGATTGCGCCTGAAGGACGCCCCATGATCCGCAGTCTCAATCATGGATTGGATGCTTTGTTGAAAATCGAGCCGGACAATAGCGGCCGACGCAAATGAAAGACAAGAACTGATGCCAAGCGACGCTCAACCTCTGCCGGACAACGCCCAGCATCTGCTGGTCATCGACGATGACGCCCGCATACGCACGCTGCTGCATCGCTATCTGACCAACAATGGCTTCAGGGTCACCACAGCGCAAAATGCGCAGGAAGCCCGCAATACGATTGCCGGACTGACCTTTGACATGCTGATCCTTGATGTCATGATGCCCGGAGAAAGCGGCATGGAACTGGCTGCCGATCTGTGCAAGTCCAATCCGGTGCCAATTCTCATGCTGACCGCCAGAGCCGAAGCGGAGAGCCGCATTCAGGGGCTGGAGATCGGCGTGGCGGACTATCTTTCCAAACCCTTCGAGCCGCGCGAGCTGCTGCTGCGCATTCGCAACATTCTCAAGCGCAACAGCAACCAGCCCCAGATACCGATTGATGAAGTCAGTTTCGGCCCCTTCCGCTTCAAGCTGGAGCGGCAGGAGCTGCTGTGCGGAGAGGATGTCATTCGCCTCACCGACCGGGAAAGGGAATTGCTCTGCCTGTTTGCCTCCCAGCCCGGAGCGACGGTCACCCGGCAGGCTCTGGCCGGAGAGGATGGTACGGGCGAGAGAACCGTTGATGTCCAGATCAACCGGCTGCGCCGCAAGATCGAACCGGATCCATCCAACCCGATCTATCTACAGACCATCCGCGGCATCGGCTATCGCCTTTTGACCGACTGAAGCAGCCAAAGGCAAGCAGCGCATGACAAACGGGCAAGACAACAAACAACAGGATATCGATGAACGGCAAAAGCCCCTCTGGCGCAGCCTTCTGACGCAATCCCTGCTGCCGTTGCAATATCTTTATGCCGGCTACCGCAAGGGAGCGCGGCTTCTGGCGCGCACAATGCCCAAAGGCCTGTTCGCCCGGTCCCTCATCATCATTGTCGCCCCGATGGTCATTCTGCAATCGGTCCTTGCCTTCGTCTTCATGGAGCGCCATTGGCAAACCGTGACCGACCGCCTCTCGACAGCAGTCACGCAGGATATCGCCGCCATCATCGCCATTCTGGAAAACTATCCTCAGGACAAGGACTATAGTCAGGTCATCAGGATCGCACAGGACCAGTTGCATCTGAATATTTCGGTCCTGCCGGACGGCCCGTTGCCACCTCCCGGCCCGAAACCCTTTTTCAATCTGCTCGATCATGCCCTGTCGCGCCATATCACCGCGCAGATCGGTAAACCCTTCTGGATTGACACGGTCGGCCGCTCCAATATTGTCGAAATCCGCATCAAGCTCGACAAGAAGGTTCTGCGCGTCTTCGCCCGCCGCTCGCAGGCCTATGCCTCCAACTCCCACATCTTTCTGGTCTGGATGGCAGGCACCTCGCTTGTTCTGCTGGTTGTGGCCATTCTTTTCCTGCGCAACCAGATCCGCCCGATCCAGCGCCTCGCACAGGCCGCCGAACGGTTTGGCAAGGGGCAGGAAGAAACCGGTTTCCGCCCTGCTGGCGCCCGTGAAGTCCGGCAGGCTGCCCATGCCTTTCTCGAAATGAAGCGACGCATCGAGCGACAGATCGAGCAGCGCACCATCATGCTGGCCGGGGTCAGTCATGATCTGCGCACGATCCTGACCCGTTTCAAATTGCAGCTGGCCATTCTCGATCAGGGCCCGGAAACCGCAGAAATGCAGCGCGATGTCGATGAAATGCAGATGATGCTGGAAGATTATCTGGCCTTTGCCAGAGGCACGTCTTCGGAAAAGGCCGAGCTGATCGAGATTCCATTTCTGCTTGAGGAACTGAAATTGGACATCCAGCGCTCCGGCCATGATTTAGAAATCGAGCATACGGGCGGCAAGACTATCGAGGTGCGGCCGCAAACCATCAAGCGTTGCCTGCTCAATCTGCTCAGCAATGCCACCCGCTATGCCGACAGCGTGCAACTGAGCTCGGAACGACTGGGCAATTGGTGGCTGATCCTGATTGATGACAATGGCCCGGGCATCCCGGAAGAAGAGCTGGAGAGCGTATTCCGCCCCTTCTATCGGCTGGACACCGCCCGCAACCAGAACACACCCAATACCGGCCTGGGCCTGGCCATCGCTCGCGACATCGCCCGCGCCCATGGCGGCGATCTCAAACTGAGCCGAAGCCCACAGGGCGGCTTGAGAGCAAGCCTGCGCCTTCCGGCATAATCGCACAACAAGCTGCGCGGCAAGGCCGTCCCATTTCCAGACCATCCCAGTTCCAGACCACCCCATGTCTGGCAAGGGACCGTCTTGGCCGCTCTGAACCGCTCTGGGCCTCTCTTGACCTCTCTTGACCTCAAGGATATTCAGCGCGCCCGTCTGGTTCAGCAGAGGCGAGACCCATTTGGTACCGGCTTGTCGACACCGGCCAGAACGATCGCCCCCTCTTCATCCTCATAGCCAAGGGTCAGAACCTCGGACATGAAAGGTCCAATCTGTCGCGGGGGGAAATTGACAACGCCCATCACCTTGCGACCGACCAGTTCGTCGGGCTGATAATGAACCGTGATCTGGGCTGAGCTTTTCTTGATGCCGATCTCTTCGCCGAAATCGATCTTCAGTTTATAGGCAGGCTTGCGCGCTTCGGCAAAGACCACCGCTTCAATGATGGTGCCAACGCGGATATCGACTTTCAGAAAATCATCAAATGCAATCTCGGCCTGTTTCTTCGTCATCATCATTCCCTTTTCACAAAAAGGGAATGATCGGTGAGATGGCGTGTGAGATCAAGACGGCATGGGTGCCATGGAACCATCATCCACAGACGGCCCTTCGGAAGACTTTGCATCCGCATGCGCTGTTTCTGCTTGCCTCTTGTCCGCGCCGGAGCGGCGTCTTGCAGACCGGCAGCGCTTACGCAAGCGCGGCAACATGCAGGCTATTTTCTCGGCCCGATGCAATGCCGCCTCACCCCGCTTGAGAAACTTGTCGAGCGCCGCCATTGTCTTGGCAAGATCGGCGCTGTCATCCCCGATCCAGACAGAAAAGGCCCGACCGTAGGCCAGTAGCGCCCCGTGGCTGCGCGCCAGACCGGAGAGACCGGCAGGCGAAATGCACGAAATATCAAGGAACCATTCGCCCGTCAGGCGCGACAGGGCAAGCAGATGCAGCCCCAGCACAGGATCCCGGCGAGCCGCCTTGTTCAATTCGATGATAAGCTCACGATGACCCTGCATCGCATCGAACCGCGCCATGATCACATCAAACAGCCGCTCGCGCGCCGGTTCCTCGCCCATTGCCGGATCGTAGGATTCCAGCATGGCTTCGTCTATGCGCCGAACCAGATCGGTGACATAGGCATAGCGATCCCGATATTCGAAAAAGGCCAGCTTGATATCGACTTCGGCTTTGCTGGCTAACTGGGCGCAAGACACGCTGCGCCAGCCTTGCGTCATGACCGCCTGAGAAAATTGCTCAAACAGGCGCTGTCTGATTTCTGGATTGTGATCCATATTTTTCTCCCTCGGAAAAGTCCGGCACATAAAATCTATACGCAAACAGGTCGCACAAGGATCAGATGATTGCATATGCGTCCCTGCAACCATAGCTTAAAAATATGGCTCAAAGAGGGAAGCTGCAAGTGCGACGCAAAGCCATAGCCCAACCAGCGCCGCCCCAAATGCAAGGACTGCAAGGGGCGGCCCTGTTGCTTGATTGTTGTTGAATGGCTATTTGGCCAGTTCGATAGAGCGATCGCGCGCAGCAACCGTGGCCTTGGCCATCAGCTCATCCAACCCGCCTTGCTCCGCCATCAGAATGGCGAGCGCGGCTGCGGTGGTGCCGCCCGGAGAGGTGACATTCTCCCGCAGGGTCGCAGCAGGCAGTTCGGACTGGTTGAGCAGTTCCCCGGCCCCGACGATCGTCTGGCGCGCCATCAGATTGGCCGCATCAGGCTCCAGCCCGAGCGCTTCTCCGGCCTTGGCCAAGGCTTCCACCATATAGAAGACATAGGCGGGACCGGATCCGGAAATGGCGGTGACGGCGTCGATCAGGGCTTCCTCGCCGACCCAGGTGAATTTGCCCGTTGAGGACATCAGTTCGGCGATGGTCTGGCGCATATCCTCTGTCACTTCAGCGGAAGCAAAAGCGGCAAACATGCCGCGCCCAACCTGCGCAGGCGTGTTCGGCATGACGCGCACGACCCCGGCAGCAGCACCAAGATAGGACTGGAAGGTCGCGATCGGCGTACCGGCAGCAATGGAAACCACCACGGTTTGCGGCCCGACCAGAGCTTTCAGCCCCGGCAACACCTTGGCCATCATCTGCGGCTTGATGGCAATAACGAGAATATCCGGCTGGGCAATGCCATCCGGTGAGGAAACAAGAGCAAAGCCGGTCTTCTGCGACAGGGCCTTCATGTCTTCAGGCTGTCCGGGATCAATCACCGTGACATTCTTCGCCTCAAGATCCATACCAAGCCAGCCGGTGAGCATCGCGCCCCCCATCTTGCCAGCCCCAACCAAAACCAGTGACAACGCATTCAGTTTCATTGCATCAATTCCATAAAATTCCTTGCCGACCCGTCACGCGCGGATCCGATCATCTTATCTGAGTGCCACAGGCTGGCCCGATTTTCAAATCTTCCCTGCCAGAGGGCATGAAAAAGCCCACCGGCAAAAACCGGCAGGCTCTGCATTTCAATCCTGTGCCTCAAAGCAAGGCAGCAACAGGCATCCCTGCCCTATTTCTCTTCGGAAGCATCAAGCTCCGCCCCGTCAATGGAGGACAGATCATCCAGCACTCCGAGCTTTTCTTCCAGAATGGCAAGGCGGGTCGCCAGCCTGTCATTCTCATCGCGCGCCGCCACAGCCATCGCCTTGACGGCATCGAATTCATCGCGTGTCACCAGATCCATATCGCCCATGAAACGCTCGAGCTGGGCGCGAATCGCAACCTCGGCCTCATCGCGCACCCCTTGGGCAACACCGGCGGCATCATTCATCAATTTGGCGAATTCATCAAAGAGCCGATTGTTCGTCTGTGTCATCACACTTTCCCTCGCTTGGCGCGGCAAGCCTTTGCTTTGCAAGCCTGCAACCATCCTGCCTTAGATTTGTCTTTATCTCCAGATATAATGCGCCATGGATATTTCACAATGAATATTTGCGGTTTCCCTTGACTTGCGGTCGATAAACCAACAAATCCAGACACAACCGAAGCATAATCAAAAGGCAGCGCCGTGACCCTTCTGGCCATTCCCTTCCCGATGATCGATCCTGTGCTCATTTCCCTTGGGCCACTTCAGATCCATTGGTACGCCATCGCCTATATCGTGGGCATCCTGCTCGCCTGGTTCTATTGCAAGCGCCTTGCGGCCAGAGAGCAGCTCTGGCGCGGCAACCAGAGCCCTCTTTCCGGCCCGGCGCTGGATGATTTCGTCTTCTGGGCTACCATCGGCATCATTCTGGGTGGCCGGCTGGGTTATGTGCTCTTTTACAATCTCGACGTCTATTTGCAGCATCCGGCGCAAATTCTGGCGCTCTGGACTGGCGGCATGTCCTTTCATGGCGGCTTTCTGGGTGTAACCATCGCCATGATCCTGTTTGCGCGCGCCAAGGGCATTTCTCTTCTCTCGCTGTTCGATCTGGTCGCCATGGCCGCCCCCATTGGGCTATTTTTCGGCCGTGTTGCCAATTTCATCAATTCCGAGCTTTGGGGCCTGCCGACCAGCCTGCCATGGGGCGTCATCTTTCCCAATGGCGGCCCGGAACCAAGACATCCGAGCCAGCTTTATGAAGCTGCGCTGGAAGGCCTTCTGCTCTTCCTCATCCTGCGCCTTGCAAGTCACTTCACGGGCGCATTGAAAAGGCCGGGCACCATCGCAGGCCTTTTCGCCATTCTCTATGCCCTGTTCCGCTCGCTGGTCGAACTCGTGCGGGTTCCCGACAGCCAGCTTGGCTATTTCAGTCTCGGCACCACCATGGGCATGTGGCTGTCGGTGCCGATGATCCTTGCCGGTCTTGCGATGATCTTCTATGCCCGATTGAAAAAATCCGATGGTTGAAACCGATAGCCCCTCACTGGAAGCACTCATCAAACGCCTGATTCTGGCCACCGGCCCGGTCAGCGTGGCGACCTATATGAGCCTTTGCCTCACCGACCCGCAGCATGGTTTCTACACCAGCCAGCGCCCTGTCGGCGCCAAGGGTGATTTCATCACGGCCCCCGAGATCAGCCAGCTTTTCGGCGAACTGATCGGCATCTGGATGCTCGCCGTCTGGCAGCAGTCCGGCCGCCCTGCTCCCTTTCATCTGGTCGAACTGGGGCCGGGCCGCGGCACATTGGCAAGCGACATGATCCGGGCCATAGCCACCGACCCCGAGGCCATGGCCTGCCTGCATCTGCATCTTCTGGAAATCAGCCCGACACTGCAGAAGCAGCAGCAAACCGCGCTCTCGGATATTGACTGCCAGAAAAGCTGGCACTCCCATTTCGCCAGCCTGCCACAGGCCCCCCTGTTCATCATCGGCAATGAATTTTTCGACTGCCTGCCAATCCACCAATGGATCTTCCACAAGGACCAGTGGCATGAACGGGTCATTGGCCTTAATGCTGAAGAGCAACTCGCCTTCGGCCTTGGCCCCATCAGAGCAGCCCCGGAGCTTTCCGAAAGCCCGGTGCAAGGGGCCATACTGGAACATTCGCCAGCCTGCGAAGCAATGATGAGCACCATAGCGGCCCATCTCGCCAGCCATGGTGGCGCGGGCCTCTTCATCGATTATGGCTATGACACGCCCGGTTTTGGCGACACCTTTCAGGCCATGCGCCATCATGCCTATGCTGATCCACTGCTCGCCCCCGGACAGCAAGACCTGACGGCCCATGTCAATTTCGACGCCTTGCGCAGGCAGGCCCAAGCCGAGATATCCGGCGTATCAAACGCCAACCACCCGTCCGCTCCCCTCACACTTTCCCCCATTGTGACACAGGGAGAATTCCTGCTCGCCATGGGGCTTTTGCAGCGTGCAGGTCAATTGGGCGCTCATCAGCCCGCCCATAGGCAGGAGCAGATTTCGCAGGCGGTAGAACGCCTCGCAGGTCCCGATCAAATGGGCAAACTGTTCAAATGCCTCGCTCTCATGCCAGCCCTGATGCCGGATGGCCTACCGCTTCCCCCCGCAGCTCTCACATAGTGACGAGAAGATAGAACCGGGAAAATTCATGTGACAGGGAACCGCTCTCAGCTTTTTTTCCTGTTGACTTGGCTGCCAAAGCCAAAGACTCTCAGACCTGTAAATGAGCTGCGGGCAGAGACCAACTTCAACAAAAGCTCAAACAACTCGGGAGAAAGCATGCGCATTCAACATCCGTCCCTTCAGGCCCTTGACGGCATAGCTCACGGATTTTTCACGCGCAGAGGCGGCACCTCGACCAAGACCTATCACAGTCTCAATTGCGGCTATGGCTCCGGCGACGGAAGGGAACAGGTGAGACAGAACCGCGCTCTGGTTGCCCAAAGCCTTGGAGTTGAGAGCGACAGGCTGGTCACCGCCTATCAGGTCCATTCGCCCAGAGCCCTCATCATCGATGCCCCGTTTAGTGAAGGCAACACGCCCGAACTGGATGCTCTGGTGACCAACAAGCCCGGCCTTGCCGTGGCAATTCTGACGGCCGATTGCGGCCCGGTCCTGTTTGCCGACGCAGAAGCCGGTGTCGTCGCTGCCGCCCATGCCGGTTGGCGCGGGGCCTTTGAAGGCGTCATCGCAGACACGGTGGCAAAAATGACCCGACTGGGCGCGCGGCCCGAAAAGATCACCGCCATTCTCGGCCCCACCATTTCCCATGCCAATTACGAAGTCGATCAGGCCTTCATGGACCGCTTCACCACCAGATCCGCAGATTGGCAGCGCTTTTTCAGCGCGGGTAAAAGGGATGGACATGTTCAGTTCGATCTGCCAGCCTTTATATTGTTCCAGTTGCAGCAAAGCGATGTCGGCAACGCCATCAATCTGGGGCGCTGCACCTATGGCGAGGAATCGACATTCTTCAGCTACCGGCGGACAACGCACCGCAAGGAACCCGACTATGGTCGTCAGATTTCTGCGATAGCACTCATCTGACCCGTCTCATTCAGACTGGCCCGAAGCCAGTCAACCAAGGAGCTTCACATGGCGCTACATTTTTCAACGGATGAATTCAAAAGCCGCAAGGCCACTCTTCTGGCGAAAATGGCGGATCGCAAGCTCGATGCGATGCTGATATTTGCTCAGGAAACCATGTATTGGCTCACCGGTTATGACACCACCGGCTTCAACCTGTTTCAATGTCTGGTCTTGCGCAAGGATGGCAGCACGGATCTGCTGACCCGCTCGGCCGATGTCCGACAGGCCAGACAGACATCCAATATCGACGAAATCCATATCTGGGCCGACCGCAAGAAGAAGAAGGCCTCACCGGCGGTTCAGTTGCGCGGACTGCTCGAAGAGCTCGATCTGCTTGGCGCGCGCATCGGCATCGAATATGACGCGCATGGCCTGACGGGCAAGGACGCCAGAACGCTCGATGACTCACTCAAATCCTTTGCCGACACCGAAGATGCCTCCCGCATCATCCCGCCGCTGAGAGCCATCAAGTCAGGCGCAGAGATCGCCTATACCCGCAAGGCGGCCGAATTGACCGATCTCGCCTTCACCGAGGCCCTGCCGCTGATCAAGGCAGGCGCAGACGAAGGCAAGATACTGGCAACCATGCAAGGGGTCATCCTTGAAAATGGCGGCGACTATCCGGCCAATCATTTTTCCATCGGTTCGGGCGAATCCGCCCTGCTTTGCCGCTACAAGACCGGACGCCGTACGCTCGACGCGCAGGATCAGCTGACGCTGGAATGGTCGGGTGTCTTCCGCCATTATCATGCCCCGGCCATAAGAACCCTTGTCATTGGCCGCCCGACACCAAGACATCTGGAACTCTATGACATCGCGCAGGAAGCCCTGCTGGCGGTGGAGAAGGTGATGAAACCGGGGCACGTGATTGGCGACATCTTCGACACCCATGCCAAAGTCATCGATGAAATGGGCGCGCACAACCACCGCCTCAATGCCTGCGGCTACAGCGTCGGCGCCCGCTTTGCTCCCAACTGGATGGACTGGCCGCTGATCTATCGCGGCAACGAATATGCGATCTGCCCACACATGACCCTCTTTGCTCACATGATCATCATGGACAGCGAGCAGAATGTCGCCATGACGTTGGGCCGAAGCTATCTCACCACCGATGCCGCCCCCGAGCCCCTTTCAAATCTACCCATGGAGCTGATCGTTCGGTAACATTTCATTGTTCTTAAAGAAGAGTTAAAACAAATCCTGTTTTATAGAGTCACAGCGCAACAGAAATGCGCCCGCATGAGACGCGTTGCGGGATGCATTTCTTTTCCGATTGCCATCAAGACCAATCGGCAATACGGGAAAGAGATCATAGAAAATGCGGAGTGATGATAAAATGCAAAATCAGCACATGATTCCAGTTGGCAGATTTTCAGCCATGCTTTCTCTGGTCATGCTGGTAGCCGCCTGTGCCGGTGGTGGTGCCCCCACACCTCCCGGAGCAATCGGCAATACGCCGCCGTCCATTCTGGAGAGCCTCCCCCCTGTTGATGGTTCGACAGATGGTTCGGACCCATTCGGCTCACCGGGCTTGACCGACCAAAGTGACCAGACAGGCATGTCAGGTCAAACGGCGGACACCGCGATGACGGATCCGTCCCTCGCTGGCCTGCCCCCGGCAACCAGCATCCCCACCACAGCCAACCCGGCCCCAACCCAGACCGCCATTTATCAGGCTCCGGCCTCACGTGCCGTATTGACCTTCGAACCGATGGTCGGGGCGCCAGACCGGGTTGCCAGAGAATTGGCAACAGCCCTTGGCATGCGCGTGGCCCAGCAGGCCCTGCCCGTCGTGAAGCGGACAGACAGCAAGGTGACCCATCGCATCAAGGGCTATTTCTCGGCCAGCAAGTCCGGCTCCGATTGTGTCGTGTCCTATGTCTGGGATATCTTCGACGCCAAGGGAAAGCGCGTCAATCGCGTTACCGGCACACAGAAAACCCAGATGGTTTCCTCCGATCCTTGGGATAGTGTCACCGGCCCGGTTCTTGACAAGGTCGCCACAGATACGGCGGCAAAGATCAAGACATGGCATGCAAGCATCTAGAGCAGAACCGGCCAGTCGCCCGCCAGTCGCCCGCCTGTAGCCAGTTGAAGCCAGCTGTAGCTCCCCAATAGCGGCCCGCCAGTAGACCCGACAAAGGATCAGATACTGGCGCGCCCGCAATCGCACCCGGCGAGTCTCCCAAGAGCCCCGGCGTGTCCCCAAGAGCAGGGCACCGAGTCTCAAATGCCCGCATTTCAGCGATCGGTTTCAAGCGCCACAAAATTTCCCGCATAAAGACCTAAGACTATTCTATAGCACCCGACCCGAATTTGGGCCGGGTGGATTTTTTTAGGCATTTTTCAGAGAAAATCCCCCTCAACGCGTCACATAAACTTTACAATATGGGTATTCCATGCTTACAAGGCGCCTATAAAATTTCGCATTCTCAAGGAACGCGGCAACCACTCCAACAGATTTCAGTCATTCGTTTTTCAACTTTTGAAAATCTCAATCGTTGAAGAAGCGATTGCCAATCAGGGGCGCATAGGAGCCAACCCCCGACCAACGGCTCCCCAATCTTGCGAAGAGACAGGGCATAAGGTTCATGAAACTTCTCGCCGGTAATTCCAATCCGACCCTCACCAAACGCATTGCCGATTATCTCGGCATTGAAATCAGCGATGTTTCCGTAAGACGATTTGCGGATCAGGAAATCTTCATCGAAGTGCATGAAAATGTGCGCGGACAAGATGTTTTTGTGGTTCAGCCGACCTCATACCCCGCCAACGACCATTTGATGGAGCTGCTGATCCTGATCGACGCCTTGCGTCGCGCATCGGCCCGTCGCATCACCGCAGTCGTTCCCTATTTCGGCTATGCCCGACAGGACCGCAAGCCCGGCCCGAGAACGCCAATCTCGGCCAAGCTGGTCGCCAACCTCATCTCTAATGCCGGTGCCGATCGCGTTCTGACGCTCGACCTGCATGCAGCCCAGATTCAGGGCTTCTTCGATATTCCCACCGACAACCTCTATGCCGCACCGGTTTTCTCCCGCGACATTCTGGAACGCAACGAAATCGAAGATGTCATGGTTGTCTCCCCTGACGTTGGCGGCGTCGTGCGCGCCCGCGCTCTGGCAAAACGCATTGGCGCTCCGCTCTCCATCGTCGACAAGCGCCGCGAACGCGCTGGCGAATCCGAAGTGATGAATATCATCGGCGACGTAACGGGCCGCAACTGCGTGCTGGTCGATGACATCATCGATTCCGGCGGCACCCTGTGCAACGCGGCCGAAGCGCTGATCAACAAGGGCGCAGCATCGGTCACCGCCTATATCACACACGGCGTGCTCTCCGGTGGCGCGGTTGCCCGTATCACCTCCTCAAAGCTGCGTGAGCTGGTCATCACCGATTCCATCGAGCCGACCGAAGCGGTGATCAACGCCCACAATATCCGCGTCCTCAGCGTCGCCAACCTGCTCGGCGAAGCCATTTCCCGCACGGCCAACGAGCAGTCGGTCTCTTCCCTGTTCGACTAGGAAGAAGTGCCTCAAGCCCCTCGGCCAAAGGCGGCTTGCCCCGCAAGCCGGCGATGGACAGAATTGAACCCAACCCGCAGCATTGCCAATGCTGCGGGTTTTTCTTTGGATCAATGACAGCAAAAGAAAAAGGCGCTATCGAACCAAGCTTGGCCCCACGGGCTTCTGGTCAGCGGACACCTCAACCGCAAGCATAAACGGCTGCCTGCAAAGGCCTCATCAAAATACTTTGACAAAACTAGTTTTATAGTTATTATACCCATATGAGAACACATACATCCATCGCCCTTTCTTTGGCTGCCCTCGGGCATGAAACGCGCCTTGAAGTCTTTCGCCTCCTGGTGCGGGCCGGGGATGAGGGCCTGAATGTTGGAGAGATTGGTCAACATCTCGATATGGCCGCATCGACGCTTGCACATCATCTGAAGGTCCTTGTTGATGCTGGCCTTGTCATACAGGAGCGTCAAGGGCGTCAGATTGTGAATAGGGTCGATTATGACGAGATGCGCAACACCATATCCTTCCTGACGGCAGAATGCTGCGCCGGTGTCACACTCCCCAGGGAGGGAGCAGCATAAAGAATTGTGACCTTTTTCTTTGTCTCAACATAACGATTATTCTAGGGATATGGTTATGACTGACTTTGCTCTCAACATCCGCTCAAGGACAACGCATTTCACTCAACGACTCTGGACCAAAGAAAAAGTCTGGCTGTTTATCGCCGGACTGCTGACCATTCTATTGATATTCGAGCCCGGACAAGCCGCTAAAAGTGCGCAATTTGCGGCGCGAAATTTGCTCGAGATTGCACCCTTCCTCATTCTCTCCATCTCAATGGCAGCTTACGCCGGAGCGAGTGGAGCAGACGGACTGATAGCCCGCGCATTTTCCGGCTCCGCCGCAATCATGATCCTGTTCGCAGCTCTCGCAGGTGGCCTGTCGCCTTTCTGCTCCTGCGGTGTCATCCCGCTGATTGCTGCACTTCTGGCAATGGGGGTGCCGCTCTCGGCAGTTATGGCTTTCTGGCTCGCCTCGCCGGTCATGGACCCCTCAATGTTCATCTTGACCGCGGGCGTCCTTGGCATCGAATTCGCCATCGCCAAGACGCTCGCAGCAATCGGATTAGGCCTGTTGGGAGGCTATGTTGTCCATATGCTGAATCGCACCGGCAGGTTAAACGACCCCTTGCGCGAAGGGGTGGGCAACGGTGGCTGCGGTGGCGCCAAAGTGCGCACAGTCAGGCCCGTCATATGGAAGTTCTGGCAAGAAGAAGAGCGCGTTGCCAAATTCATCGCCGAAGGGATCAAGACCACGCTCTTTCTTGCCAAATGGCTGGCCCTCGCCTTCCTTCTTGAAAGCCTGATGATGGCCTGGCTTCCCGCAGAACTGGTTGCCCGATCACTGGGCGGGTCAGGCCTCATGCCCATTATCATCGCCACCTTGGTCGGGGTGCCCGCCTATCTCAACGGTTATGCCGCGCTGCCCCTTGTCGGCGAACTGATCAGACAAGGCATGACACCGGGGGCTGGTCTATCCTTTCTGGTAGCAGGAAGCGTAACGTCCCTCCCCGCAGCAATTGCCGTCTGGGCGCTGGTTAGGAAAAAGATATTCTTCCTCTATCTCGGGATCGCGTTGACCGGCTCTCTCGGAGCAGGGCTTCTGTTTCAATATTGGACAGCGATCTGAAATCTCTAATATGGAAGCAACAGGACGAAGGAAATATCGGCAGCTTTGTCGCTATATTGAAAACCGGATCGCATATCCGCTCTTCGATAAAAGCTGCCGACGCTTTCCTAGCCTTTGCCTGAAGCGACAGGATATCCCTGTGCCGGTTCTGCGCCTCGCCATGAAAGCTTAACCCCGGCATGAAAAATCGCGGATTTCTGCCCTGCTCCTGCTTGCCAACGCGGGTCTGATGCCTTATAAGCCCTCCAGCTGCCTCTACACCCTTGGAGGAGTTGCAGCAGCGGGGCCGAAAATTCGGCCTTTTTTCTATTCTTTTCAGGAGTAAATCCAATGGCATTTGAATTCAAAGCAGAACGCCGTGACCGAGTCGGTAAGGGGTCCGCTCGTGCTCTGCGTCGCGAAGGCAAGATCCCTGCCGTCATCTATGGCGACAAGAAAGACCCTATCTCCATCGCTATCCCTTACAAGGAAACCAACCTGCAGATTCACAAGGGCGGCTTCCTGACACATATCGGGACTGTTGAAGTCGATGGCGAACAGATTCAGGTGATCCCTCGCGACTACCAGCTTGACGTTGTCCGCGACTTCCCTCTGCATGTCGACTTCCTGCGCGTTTCCCGCAGCACCCGCATCACCGTTGGTGTGCCTGTCGACTTCATCAATGAGGAAGCCTGCCCGGGCCTCAAACGTGGTGGCGCGCTCAACATCGTCCGTCGTGAAGTTGAAGTTGAGTGCCCGGCTACCGAAATTCCGGAATCCTTCGTATTCGATCTGAAAGAAGCAGATCTTGGCGATTCCATCCATATTTCGGCCATCACCATGCCTGCTGGCGTGACCCCGACCATTACCGATCGTGACTTCACCATTGCAACCATTGCAGCACCGGCTGGCTATAACGAGCCTGCTGAAGGTGAAGGAGAAGGTGATGCAGAAGACGCTGAGTAATCAGCTCTGTTGATGCATTCCTTACAAATCAGGGGTTCGGGAGGTTAAACCATGTATCTGCTTGTCGGACTTGGCAATCCCGGACCTCAATATGCTGGCAATCGCCATAATATCGGCTTCATGGCGATTGACGAAATCGCCCGCCAGCATAATTTCGGCCCGTGGCGCCGCAAGTTTCAGGGCGAGATCAGTGAAGGCCAGATTGGCCGGAACAAGGTCTTGCTGCTCAAGCCAACCACCTTCATGAATGAATCCGGACGCGCGGTTTCCGAAGCCTGCCGCTTCTACAAGATCGCGCCGCAGGATGTCTATGTCTATCATGACGAGCTCGATCTCAGCCCCGGCAAGGTCAAGGCCAAACTGGGTGGCGGCGTGGCTGGCCACAATGGATTGCGCTCGACCGGAGCGCATATCGGCAATGATTTCCATCGCATCCGACTGGGTATCGGCCATCCGGGCCGTGAACGCGTAACCCAATGGGTGCTTGGTGACTTCGCCAAAGCCGACAGGGAATGGCTGGAGCCGACCCTTGACGCGCTGGCCTATACGGCCCCCAGCCTCATCGAGAATGATCTGGGCCGCTTCATGACAGATTTCAATCAGCGACTGGCCCCTCCGGTTAACGGACACAAGAAGGCCAGATCAAGATCCGCAAGCGCCGATGGCGCGCCTTCGCCCTCGGCAAAGAAGGCTGCATCCGGCAGCGCGGACAAGCAGAATGGCGGCGCAGAGAGCGCCCGCTCCGCACAGGCTGCGGAGCCACCAAGAAATGCGATGGCCGAAGCGCTTAAGCGTCTGGTCACCAGAGACAAGGATGAATAGCAATGGGTTTTAAATGCGGTATCGTGGGGCTGCCCAATGTCGGCAAGTCCACCCTGTTCAATGCGCTGACGAAAACCGCCGCAGCACAGGCAGCCAACTATCCTTTCTGCACCATTGAGCCGAATACCGGCGATGTTGCCGTGCCGGACCCGCGCATGGATGCCATTGCCAAGATCGCAGGCTCCAAGGAGCTGATTCCCACACGCCTGACCTTCGTTGACATTGCCGGCCTTGTGCGCGGCGCTTCCAAGGGCGAAGGGCTGGGCAACCAGTTTCTGGCCAACATCCGCGAAGTGGATGCCATCGTGCATGTGCTGCGCTGCTTTGAAGATGACGACATCACCCATGTCGAGGGCAAGATCGATCCGGTAACCGATGCGGAAACCGTCGAGACCGAACTGATGATCTCGGACATGGAAAGCCTTGAACGTCGTGTCGCCAACCTGCGCAAGCGCGGCCAGACCGGCGACAAGGAAGCCAAGACACAGGCCGCCCTGATGGATCGCCTGCTGGAACTGCTCCATGATGGCAAGCCCGGTCGCATGCTCGAAGTGGCTGACGATGAGGAACGCAAGGCCGTCAACGGCCTCAACCTGCTGACGACCAAGCCGGTTCTCTATATCTGCAATGTCGATGAGGAAAGCTCCGCTACCGGCAATGCCTTCTCAAAGGCCGTGGAAGAAATGGCTGAGAAGCAGGGCGCAGGTGCTGTGGTCATCTCGGCCGCCATCGAAGCCGAAATCTCCCAGCTTGATGCCGAGGAGCAGGCCGAATTTCTCGAAACCCTCAGCCTTGAAGAGCCGGGCCTCGACCGCATGATCCGCGCAGGCTACGACCTGTTGCATCTGATCACCTATTTCACCGCAGGCCCGAAAGAAACCCGCGCTTGGACCGTGACCCGCGGCTGCAAGGCCCCGCAGGCCGCAGGCGTTATCCATACCGATTTCGAACGCGGCTTCATCCGCGCCCAGACCATCGCCTATGCCGATTATGTTGCTCTGGGCGGAGAAACCGCAGCCAAGGAAGCTGGCAAGGCCCGCGATGAAGGCAAGGAATATGTCGTCCAGGACGGCGACGTCATGCTCTTCAAGTTCAACACCTGATGGCCCTGCCGGACAAGGCAAGCAAGCATTGAAATAAGGAAAAGGCCGGGAGCTGAAACAGCCCCGGCCTTTTTTACGGCTTACGCGCTACCGGCAGATGGTCACGACCGGGCCGATAAAGCGCATGATGCAACTAGTCACGCTCGACACAAACGGCAATGCCCATACCGCCGCCGATGCAGAGGGTGGCGAGGCCCTTCTTGGCGTCCCGCCGTTCCATTTCATGCAGCAGGGTGACGAAAATACGCGCGCCCGAAGCGCCGATCGGATGACCAAGAGCAATGGCGCCGCCATTGACATTGACCTTTTCACGATCCCAGCCCATTTCGTCATTGACGGCAGCGGCCTGCGCGGCAAAGGCTTCGTTGGCTTCGATCAGATCGAGATCTTCCGGCTTCCAGCCTGCCTTGTTGAGAGCCTTGCGAGAGGCGGCAATCGGCCCGGTGCCCATGATCGCCGGATCAACCCCGGCAGTCGCCCATGCCACAACTCTGGCCATCGGCTTGATGCCGCGCTTTTCGGCTTCTTCGCCTGTCATCATCAACACCGCAGCAGCACCGTCATTGATGCCCGAGGCGTTGCCTGCAGTAACCGAGCCATCTTTCTTGAAGGCCGGACGCAGCTTGCCAAGCGTATCAATGGTGGTTTCAGGACGAATGAACTCGTCTTTCTCGACAATCACCTCGCCCTTGCGGGTATGAACGGAAACAGGAACAATTTCCGCTTCGAACTTGCCAGCAGCCTGAGCCTCGGCAGCTCGACGCTGGGATTCCGCGGCCAGACGGTCCTGATTTTCGCGAGAAATGCCGCTGGTTGTTGCAACATTCTCCGCCGTAATCCCCATGTGATAATCATTGAAGGCATCCCACAGGCCATCCTTGATCATGGTATCTTCCATGCCGGCAGGGCCCATTTTGACACCGTTGCGCAGATGCAGGACATGGGGAGCCTTGCTCATATTTTCCTGCCCGCCGGCAATGATGATGGCAGCATCGCCCGACTTGATCGACTGCATGCCAAGAGCCACAGCGCGCAGCCCCGAGCCGCAAACCTGATTGATCGTCAACGCCGTCGAGCTGTCTGGCAGCCCGCTTTTGATCGCGGCCTGACGGGCCGGGTTCTGCCCCTGCCCTGCGGTGAGCACCTGACCGAGAATAACGTCAGACACTTCCAGAGGATCCACATTGGCTTTTTCCAGCAGAGCCCGAATGACCGTGGCACCCAATTCATGAGCGGGAACGGTTGACAGACCGCCGTTGAAGTTACCGACCGCAGTTCTGGCGGCAGCAGCAATAATAATATCAGTCATCATTGATATCCAATTTTCGTTACATCTGAAGACTTGTCGCACAGCGAATATGAGGCAGGCAGGAAAAGGCAACTTGGAATGCTTGCCCTGCCTGCCTCTGTCGCCCCACCCCCAAGTCAGGAGAAGTCGCTTGAGAGATGAGGTTTGTCACCGGACACGCTGCCCGCTGACCAGTCCCGAAAAGGACAATCAGGCCGAAATGGCCATTTCGGAGATGTCGTCTGCGACAATCAGGCTTGCCTCGGTTGCTTCCATGACCTGTTCGACCGTCACGCCGGGGGCCAGCTCGCGCAGAAGCAGCCCGTCATCTGTCGGCTCGATCACCGCCAGATCGGTCACGATCAGATCCACCCGTCGTGTCGCCGTCAGCGGTAGATTGCATTGCTTGACAATCTTGGGACTACCCTTGGCCGTATGGGTCATGGCCACGATCACGCATTTTGCACCAGCGACGAGGTCCATGGCACCGCCCATGCCGGGCACCATCTTGCCGGGCACCATCCAGTTGGCCAGTTGACCTTTCTCGTCAACCTGAAGGCCACCAAGCACGGTCACATCCAGATGACCACCACGGATGAGGCCGAAACTGAAGCAGGAATCAAAACCAACCGCACCAGGGATTGCGCCAATCGGGCTTCCGCCAGCGTCGGTCAGATCCTCGTCCTGAAGCTTTTTGTCCAGCAGGCTGCTCATGCCCAGAATGCCATTCTCGGACTGGAAGAAGACTTCGACCCCGGCAGGCAGATAATTGGCCACCATGGTCGGCAGGCCGATACCCAGATTGACCAGATCGCCGCTTTTCAACTCCTGCGCAACACGGCTTGCAATAAGGCTCTTGCTATCCATTGCTGCTCTCCTTGGAAATGAGATAGTCGACCAACACATGCGGCGTCGCGATCAGGTCCGGCGCCAGCGCACCGGTTGGCACGATCGTTTGCGCTTCCGCGATCACGGTTTCGGCGGCCATCGCCATGATCGGATTGAAATTGCGCGCCGTCAGATTATAGACCAGATTGCCCAGATAATCGGCCTGCTTGGCATTGATCAGGGCAAAGTCGGCCTTAAGCGGTTTGGCCAGAATGAAGGTTTCACCGTCAATCTCGATGGTTTCCTGCCCGTCCTGAGCCGGAGTGCCAACACCGGTTGGCGTCACCACCGCACCAAGACCGAAACCGCCTGCGCGGATGCGCTCTGCCAATGTGCCCTGCGGCACCAGCTCAACCTCGATTTCACCGGCAATCATCTTTTGCTGGGTCATCGGGTTTGTGCCGATATGGCTTGTAATCACCTTGGAAACGAGCCCTGCCTCAATCAGCTTGCCGATGGCGAAACCGGGTCTGGCGGTGTCATTGGCAATGACGGTCAGATCGGTCTTCTGCTGCTTGACCAATTCATCGATCAGACGGGGTGGCGTACCGATTCCCATGAATCCGCCGATCATGAGGACAGCACCGTCGGGAATTTTCGCAACGGCTTCCTCAAGGTAAGTTATGTCAGACATGTTTTCACCTGATAGAAAGAGATCTGGCTCCGGAACCTTGGGAGGACGTCCGGTTCCGGAGCCATAGGGGGCATCAGTCGTTGGGCTCTGCGATTTCCATCGCCAGAAGAGCTGATGCCAGGCACTTGCCGTGCGGATCCAAAGCAAGGGATCGCGTCACGCCACCACCAAGTGCCTTTTGCATGACAAAGTTCAGAGCGCCGATAGAGGGGATATCGTAGCGCACGACTTCACCATGCACGATGCCTTCAAAATGAGCCTTGACCTTTTCCGCCGTCACCTCTTTGGCAAGATGGTCATAATGTTTGGCGTCATAGGCAATGACCGAGATGTTGGAGATGTCTCCCTTGTCGCCGGTGCGGGAATGAGCAATTTCATAGAGTTTCATTGGTTCAATCCTCGATAAACTGGATGGCAGGAGCGACAAAGTCGCGCGGCAGCAGAGCCGACAGCATGGCAACGACCTGTTTGGCCGATTTGCTTGCTCCCCCACCGCTGGCCGGGCCGTTGGTATAGAGGGTTTCGACTTCGTTGCCGATTTTCACCGCTTCCTTCATCGTCTCGCAGCGGCCAGCAACACGAATGCGCACTTCGGTCGGGTCTGGCTGAGGAGCCAGAACGTCGCCATGAATGGCATTGATGCCAATCAGGTCAAAGCGCAATTCGCTGGTCTCGACCTTGGCGATCTGCAGCCGTTCCTTGACAATTTCAAGCGCCAGCTTGCCGCGAGCGACACAGCCCGGACCGGCATAGGACATTTCCCCTTCGCCGATATAGCCATCGACATAGCCAACCGAGGCCTTCAGAGTTGCCGGGCGCTCACGCCCCGTGACATTACCGACCTTGACCCGATCCTTGCCGATCTGCTCGAAGGTGATGTTGGAGAAATCAGCCGTGACATCCGGTGTCAGATAATGGGCCGGATCGTGGACCTCATAGAGGATCTGCTCCTTGCATGTATCCACGGTGACCGAGCCACCGGCTTCGGCGATCTTGGTAATGACCGCCTCGCCATTCTCGCTAACCTCGGCAATCGGGAAACCGAGACGGCCAAGCCCCTCGACATCCTTCTTGCCCGGCTCGGCATAATAGCCACCGGTGATCTGGCCTGCGCATTCCAGCAAGTGACCGACGGCCGTGCCCTTGCCCAGCTTGTCCCAGTCATCCAGCGCCCAGCCGAATTCCACGATCTGCGGCGCAAGGAACATCGACGGATCGGCAACGCGCCCCGTGATGACCACATCGGCACCGCCTGCCAGAGCCTTGACGATTGGCTCTGCCCCGACATAGGCATTGGCGGAGACGATGGTGTTGGACATGGAAGAAGCCGGTTCGCCGGTTTCCGTGATCTTGACGTTACTGCTCTTGAGGATTTCGAACACATCGTCACCGGACACAGCGGCGATCTTCAGATCACCAAGGCCCAGCTGTGCGGCAATTTCGCTGGTTTTCTTTGCTGCCGACAGCGGGTTTGCTGCGCCCATATTGGTGACGATCTTGACGCCATTCTTCCTGCAGGCGGGGAGAACCGCCTGCATTCTTTCGCTCAGAAGTGGATCATAGCCTTTTTCCGGATCATTCAATTTTGCTCTTTGCGCAATCGCGATGGTCCGTTCGGCAAGACATTCGAACACGAGATAATCGATGTCTCCCTTTTCAGCCAGTTCCACGGCAGGTTCAATGCGGTCTCCGGAGTAACCGGCACCGGATCCAATACGAATGGTCTTCATATCGAATGCTCCTTCTTGTTATTATTCTAGCTACGACTGGTTTTGATCAGATCGGGAAGATTCCGAAGACCACGGCGGCAATCGTCATGATGACGGAGATTGCGAAAACCAGTGGAATTGTAAATCTCTGATGCTCACCAAGCGGCACACCGGTCAGACCGATCAGCAGGAATGTTGATGCAGTCAGCGGGCTGACAGGGAAACCGGTGGTCATCTGGCCAAGAATGGAAGCCTGGCCAATTGCGATCGGGTTGCCGCCAAATGTCTCATAGACATGGGCAATAACCGGCATCACACCGAAATAGTAGGAATCCGGGTCAAACAGCAGACTGAACGGCATGGACAGAATGCCGACCATGGCAGGCATATGGGTGGCAAAATCGGCAGGGACAAAGTTCGCGGCCGTCTCAGCCATCGCCTTGAGCATGCCCGATTCACGCATGATGCCGGTAAATGCACCTGCGGCAAACAGGATGGAAGCCATCATCAATGCTGCCTTTGCATGGGCATCAATGCGCTTTTTCTGCGAATCCGGGTTTGGATAGTTCAGCAGAAGGGCAAAAACGGTACCCAGCATGAAGGAAACCGCAGCCGGAATGAGACCGGAGATCATTGCGCCCAGAACGGCAATGGTCAGCAGGATGTTCAGCCAGAACAGCTTCGGACGGCGCAGTTCCTTTTCTTCATCGCTCAGTTCGCGAACATGCACTTCGGTATGATCTACGTCAGACAGTTCGCCAGACACACCAAGACGCTTTTCTTCGCGCAGTCCGAGGAAATAGGCCAGCGCCAGAACGGAAACCAGACCAACAATCCAGACACCGATCATCGGATTGAAAACATCGGTCACAGGAACGTTGAGGCTTGCCGCAGCGCGCAAGGTCGGACCACCCCAGGGCAGCATATTGGCCGTACCGGCAGCCATCGCAGCAATTGCGGCCAGCACGACACGGCGCATCTTGAGGCGATCATAAAGCGGTAACATTGCCGGTATCGTGACAAGGAAGGTCACGGCGCCAGAGCCATCCAGATGAACGATCAGCGCCAGAATGGCCGTACCCAGCGTGATGCGGGATGGCTTCATGCCGACCGTTTTCAGAACGCGATCAATGATGGGGTCCATCATCCCGGCATCGGAAAGGATTCCGAAGAAGACAATGGCGAATACGAACATGGATGCAACGGGGGCAATTTTCTTGATACCCGCGACCATGAAACCGGCGCTCTCAAGCCCGAAACCACCGATCAATGCGGCGGCAAGCGGAACCAGAATAAGGGCAACCAATGGCGATAATTTGTTTGTCATGATGGTTACGAGCAGTACAAGTATCGTAACCAGTCCCAATAGTGCTAGCATTTCATCCCTCAGCTTTTCTCGTCATCCGATATGCTTTGCGCATTCTCTGGTATGACTTAGTAATTCTGAAACAGCTACCACAGTATAAGGAGTTTCACGTACAATAAAACTTTATACTATAAAGCTTTATACTGACCTCCCAATCTGCAGGCGCGCCTTTTATTTTTGCGCGCAACAATAATTCTAAGAGATTTCTTTAAATAAAAAAATTGAAATTATGTGATAGCACTGATAATGAATGATTATAACATAATGGCGAGAAAGCTTGATTCTGCTGCTTTTTATTTCGACCTAGTCTTTTGGGTGAGTCTTTACCCTGAAATCGCAAGACAGGCCGAAGTGGCAATTCACAAGCTGAGTCGCAACCAGCAGAGGAGACGAGATGCAACCCAGTTTCCGCCAGATACGCGCCTTTCTTTCTGTCGCATCCCATTTGAAATTCACCCGTGCGGCGGAGGAACTGAACATCTCCCAGCCTGCCCTTACCGTCCAGATCAACCAGCTGGAGGAAGCCCTCTCCATCAAGCTGTTCAACAGGAACCGGCGGCAGGTATCTCTCACCGCAGCCGGTCACGATCTGCTCCCCCTGTTCGAGCGGATTGCCGCCGACATGGACGAGGTTATGACTGCCAGCAGTGACATCTATCAGGCCCGGCGCGGCGTTGTTCGCATATCGGCGCTGCCCTCTGTCACCTCGCGCATCGTCCCCAGAGCCATGGCCAGTTTTCGCCAGACCCACCCCAACATTCAGGTTCGCATCCGCGATGTGGTTGCCGAGACGGTCGTGGAAATGGTCAAGAATGAGGATGTCGATTTCGGCATTGGCGCACGCCTGACGCCAGATCGGGAAATCAAGGTGGAGAATTTCATAACCGACCATGTTTGCGCCTTCTATCAGAGCGGCCACCCGCTCGAAGACGCCAAACCGATTCTGAAGCTGAATGATTGCACCGCCTTTCCGCTGGTGCTCACAGGCAAAAACAGCTCCATTCGCGTCCTGTTTGAACGCGCCATGGCCAGAGAAGGCACGGAGGTGGAGATCGCTGCCGAAGCCAACTATATGTCGACAGCGCTCGGCATGGTGCGCGCAGGCCTCGGGGTTGCCATTCTGCCAATGTCGGCAATTGATGCAGGCAGTGTTCTGGGGCTGGCCTACAAGCAGATCGACGCTCCATGGCTGCATCGCCGGATCGGCATCATCCGCAAGGCCAGCCGCAGCGACTCTCCTGTCGCCGAACATTTTATCCGGGCCCTGCATGCCGCCGTCGAGAGCATGCCCAACAGCCCCTTCAAGAGCATCAAGAAGACGGATCTGGCCAAATAGGACAGGCTGGGGCGCACAGAAAGGGTCAGGGTCAGGGTCAGCCTCATCCTCTCAGAGGAGAGGAAGCTGCAGAAGGCCAGTCAGAATAAGACCAGCCAGAATAGGGCCAAGACTGGAGAAAAAATCCTCCCGCCCCTTGCGTGCACTCAAACATGCGCTCAATGCTGGTCTTTGGCTTGCAGCTTCACCCAATCGGCAAAGGCCGAGGCGAATTTGGAGAGGAATTCCCGGGTGCCATCCTTGGTAATCTGACCATTCTCATCAAACAGATCGCCAAAGGATCCGATATAAGCCTCAGGCTGCTGCATGGCAGGCATATCAAGGAAGGTCAGAGACTGACGCAAATGATGGTTGGCACCAAATCCGCCAATACCACCAAGTGAACCGGACACGATTCCGGCAGCCTTGCCAGACCAGATGCTCTGTCCTGCCGGACGGGAGCCCACATCGAGCGCATTTTTCAGGGAAGCAGGCACGGAGCGGTTATATTCCGGCGTCACAAACAGCACACCATCGGCAGGTGCCATCGATGCCCGGAAGGCCTTCCAGCTTTGCGGCGCATCATCGCCATCCAGATCCGGATTATAAAAGGGCAACTCACCCACATCCACAAAGCGCAGGCTGAGATTTGCCGGTGCCAGTGACACAATCGCATTGGCCAGCTTGCGACTGATGGAGTCTTTTCGCAGACTGCCGACAATGACGGCGATATCAAATTTGTCTTTCACTTTTATCTCCTGAAATGATGCAATCAAGAAGCAAGCGCCCCAGATCAATCCTCATGCCACACAGATCATCAGACAAGTGAGGGAGCGCGCTGCTGTTGTTATTCTCTCTATTCTTGATTTGGTGTTGCCCGCCCCAAGTTTCAAAGAAACACAGGCTTCAAAAGCAGCATCACGCGAATGAAAATTTTTCATCCATTCAGGACAGCCAGCAAGGCGACGAGATAGAAGCGCAAATCGGGCCATGAGGCCGGACTGTCGCTAATGCTCGGAGCGCTTGCCGGCGATAAGATAGCGCAACAAGGCGCGCAGAAAATGCAGAAAAACCTGCACAGCCATCAGCAAGCCCCACCATAGGCCTTCATGAAGGCATCCACGGCACTGTCGACGGCCACATCAAAATCGAGATGCGGCGGACAGCGATACATAATCGGCTCGGCGATGCCGCATTCCAGCAGGCCCTTCAGATGCAGGCTGATGATTTTCGCCGAAGGCCCGCAAAGCAGCCCCTGGGCCATTTTGGCAGCAAAAAAGGCCTCCACTTCCCCCCAGCCCCTGACCTGACCATTGCGGTACAGCTCCTGCGACAGCTTGCCTTCGAACTCCTCAGACACTGCGCTGCGAAAGAGCGCCAGAGCGTCCTGATCGGTTATAAAATCGAGATAGGCGCGTCCGAATCGCCGTAACAATATGTCCAGATCTTCGTCTTCCCCCTCTTCCATAATCTGGAACAATTCGTTGCCGCGATCATCAAGAGACTGCATCAGAACAGCGGCAAACAGCTCCTCCTTCGAACTAAAGTAACCATAAAGTGTGGCTTTTGAGCCTCCCAATTCGGCCGAAATAGCCGACATACTGGCACCGTGATAGCCGCTTTGTCCAAAGACTTTGGCGGCAACCTGCAGAATTTCGAGCCTCTTCTCGTCTGTCTTCACGCGCATGCGACACCTCCTATAAGTGAACACCAGAGTACAGTTTTGACTTGACGAGCGCAAGAGAAGAATATAACAAAAACGAACTGTACGGTTTACCGACACACCCGATTTATGGATCTCCCAACCATGCCGCTCATCAATCTGAAACAACATCGCACCGCGCCTGTGGCCCTTGGCATCCTATGCCTTCTGGCCGGCTGCGCCATCCCTCCCAAAGACACTCCGCTTGCCGAGATGAAGTCGGTAAACAGCTATCAGACCGGTAAGTCATTGCTCGCCAAAGCCGCCCAATGGCCCTCTGATCACTGGTGGGAGACCTACAAGGACAAGCAGCTCAATCAGCTCATGAATGAGGGCCTTGCCGAAGCCAATGACATCCGTCTGGCTGAGGCACGCCTGAAGCTGGCGCAGTCAGCCACCTCCATGTCCAAGGCCAGCCTGCTGCCCACGCTCGGAGCCAGAGCTTCGGTGGATCAGGAACGGCAGAGTTATCATTATCTGATCAATGAATCCTTCGTGCGCAAGGCTGGAATGACGGTGGCCTCGCAGCCCTTAATTTCAACTGGGAAATAGATTTCTGGGGCAAGAATCGCGCCGCTCTGGCAGCCGCGCAAGGCGAACAGAAAGCAGCTGAGGCAGAAGCCGCGGCAGCGCGTCTGGCGGTTTCCTCCGGCATTGCCCAGGCCTACGCCCAGCTGGCTGCACTTTATGCCAGCCGCGACGCAGCCTCCTCGGCCCTGCGCGTGCGCAATGACAGCCTCAAGCTGATGCAGTCGCGCTTCAACCAGCAGCTGGAAAATGAAAGCGCGCTGGAACGGGCCAAATCCAACCAGCAGAGCACGATTGCCCGCCTTGCTGCCATTGATGAAGACATCGCACTGGCCAAAA
The DNA here is from genome assembly GCF_963676275.1 of uncultured Cohaesibacter sp. NCBI lineage: Bacteria > Pseudomonadati > Pseudomonadota > Alphaproteobacteria > Hyphomicrobiales > Cohaesibacteraceae > Cohaesibacter > uncultured Cohaesibacter sp. The sequence continues at coordinate 3,731,956 of NZ_OY781091.1, forward strand.
ACCAGATGGCAGCCCTTTTGGGCAAAGGCCCTGATCGCGGCTTGTCGATCAATCGCCCGCGCGTCAGTGGTGGCCACTATTATGGCCTGCCCAAGCAATTGCCGCTCGACCTGCTGGGACGTCGCCCCGATATCGTTGCCGCCCGCTTGCGGGCTGAAGCCGCGGTCGAGCGCGTGGATGAAGCGAAGGCCTCCTTCTATCCTAATGTCAATCTGACGGCGATGATCGGACGACAGGCGCTTGGGCTGGATATGTTCCATGACACGGATTCCACGCTTGGTTCCATCGGCCCGGCAGTGACCCTGCCCATTCTTGATGGCGGCCGCCTGCGGGCTGGATACCGCAGCTCCAGAGCCAGTCAGGAAATGGCTGTCGCAAGCTATGACCAGACCCTCGTCAGGGCACTCAAGGATGTGGCCGACGCGATGGTCAGCAAACGCCAGCTCTCGGTTCGTTTGAACGCAACCAGCAACGCCGTGAAAGCGGCACAGAATGCCTATGACATTGTCAAGAACCGCTATGAAGGCGGCCTTGCAACCTATCTTGAAGTCCTAGCCGCCGAGGATGCCATGATTGGCGCCCGAGGTGAGGCGGCTGCTCTGAGAGCGCGAAGCTTCGCGCTCGATGTACAGTTGGTCCGTGCTCTTGGTGGAGGCTTTCGCGAAATGGAGAAAACCAAGTGAACGATATGAGTAAAGTTTCAGCCGACAGCAAGTCTGCGAGCAACGTCGAGAAGATTTTCGATGAACAGACGGGTCTGCCCAAGAAGAAGAGCAAGCGCGGACCGTTGTTCCTTGGCCTGCTCGTGGCAGTCGCCGCCGTCTCCGGCGCCTATTATGCCTATGACACACTCTATGCCTCCAAGCATGTGGTCACGGACAATGCCTATGTCGGCGCCGACATTGCTGGCATCACCCCGCTGATTGCCGCCCCGGTCAAGGAAGTACGCGTCAGCGACACCGAACATGTTGCAAAGGGTGACATTCTGGTGATTCTGGATGACACCGATGCAAGCCTGCAACTCAAGCAGGCCGAAGCCGGCTATCAGCAGGCTATACGCTCTGTGCAGGCACTCAATGCGACCGACAAGACCCTGCTGGCGCAAATCGCAGGCCGCAAAGCCGATCAGCAGCGCGTCGAGGCCCAATATACGATGGCTCAGGCCAATTTCGCCAAGGCCAAGATCGACCTCGAACGTCGCCAGACGCTGGTTGAAAATGGTTCGGTCTCCGGCGATGAGCTGACCATGGCCGAAACCGCCTTCAAGAATGCCGAGGCCAATCTGGGTGCGGCAGAAGCAGCCCTCACCGCCGCCAAGGCAGGTCTGGAAGCGGCCCAAGGTCAACAGCAGGCAAACGCAGCCATGATCGAGGGAGTCTCTGTCGAGAACAACCCTCAAGTGTTGGTCGCCAAGGCCCAGCGTGATCAGGCACAGGTCAATCTTGACCGTACCATCATCCGCGCGCCCGTTGACGGGGTGGTCTCCATGCGCCGCGTTCAGGTTGGCGAACGGGTCCAGCCCGGCATGCGCCTGATGGTCGTCGTTCCCCTCAACGAGGTCTATGTCGATGCCAACTTCAAGGAAGTCCAGCTTGAGAAAGTCAAACCCGGACAGCCTGTGACCCTGCATTCCGACCTCTATGGCAGCGATGTCGAATTCAACGGCACGGTCGTTGGCTTCTCCGGCGGTACGGGCGCAGCCTTCTCGGCAGTCCCGGCCCAAAACGCCACCGGCAACTGGATCAAGGTGGTCCAGCGCCTGCCGGTCCGCGTTGCACTCGATCCTGAACAGCTGAAAGACCATCCGCTGGAAGTGGGCCTGTCCATGGAAGCCGACATTCATGTCGCCGAATAGACGGACATAAAGGACAGCAAAAATGATCAACGATGACAGCAAAAGCCAGCCCCTTACAGGGGCTAGCCTGCTCATTGCTGCGCTGGCCATCGGCACCGGCAACTTTCTGGTCGTGCTGGACAGCACCATTGCCAACGTATCTGTGCCCACCATTGCCGGATCGCTGGGTGTTTCCATGTCGCAAGGGACATGGGTCATCACCTCCTATGCCGTGGCCGAGGCCATTACGGTTCCTCTGACTGGCTGGCTGGCGATGAAATTCGGTGCCGCGCGCACCTTCATATTCTGTTTCTTCGCCTTCGCGCTGGTGTCCCTTTATTGCGGCATGGCCGGTTCGCTCAATTCGCTCATTCTCGGTCGAGTTCTGCTCGGGCTGGTGGGCGGCCCCATCATGCCGCTTTCCCAGATGCTGCTGATGCGGATCTTTCCCAAGGAAAAAGCCACCGCAGCTTCGGTTCTCTGGGCAATGACGACCCTTATCGGTCCCATCGCAGGCCCCATTCTGGGCGGCATTATCTGCGACAGCTATGGCTGGCAATGGATCTTCCATATCAAGGTGCCACTCGCCATCATCGGCGGTCTGGTCGTCTGGTTCTTCCTGCGCACCCAACCGGATCCCAAGCAGAAGGCACGCATCGACGCCATCGGGCTTGCCCTGCTGATTGTCTGGGTCGGTTCGCTTGAAGTCATGCTGGAAGAAGGGCGCGACAAGGACTGGTTTTCCTCGCCGGAAATCTGCATTCTGGCTGCTGTGGCCGTGGTCGGCTTCCTTGCCTTCCTGATCTGGGAGCTGACGGACGACAATCCGATTGTCGATCTGCGCATCTTCCGGCATCGAGGCTTTACCGCCGCATCCGTGACCTTTGCCGGAGGCTTTGCCGCCTTCTTCGCCTCGGTTGTCATTCTCCCCCTGTGGCTGCAGCAGAATATGGGCTACACCGCCACCTGGGCCGGATATGCAACAGGCATCATGGGTGTGCTGGCGATGATCTCGGCGCCGATTGTCGGCAAGGTGGTTGAAGTGGTCGACGCCCGCATCATCCTGTCCACCGGCCTGTTGGGACTGGGGGCAATGACGGCCTGGCGCATGACCTTCAACGGTGACGTGACCTTCCTGCAGATGGCATGGCCCACCCTGTTCACCGGCCCCTTCATGGTGATGTTCTTCGTGCCGGTAACAGGGCTGGCGCTGGCCACCGTGGAACCGCACGAGCAGGCAAATGCGGCAGGTCTGTCCAACTTCATGCGCACGCTCGCCGGTGCCTTTGCCACCTCTCTGGTTCAGACCCAATGGCAGAATACCGCGAGGGTCAAACAGAATGAACTGGTCAACATGATGCCCAATACAGACAGGGTCATCAACGACATGATGCAATCTGGCATGTCGCACGACGCCGCGGTCGGTAGCCTGAGCTACACGATCTATCACCAGAGCGTCCTGCTCTCCACACTGGAGATGTTCGGCATCATCACGATTGTGTTTGGACTGGCAGCTCTTTTGCCGTGGCTCGCACCACGCGCAAATATCGTAGAGCACTAAACCAGCAAAAGAAGAGCACGAAAAGAAGGTTCTCAAATGAAGACGGATCCCGATCAGTCCGCCTCATACCAGTCCAGACAAGAGAAACGCCCGCTTCAGGACCCCTCCTGAAGCGGGCGTTTTAACAGGCATCTGGTGTTCCGTCTCAGCACCTATGGGACAGATTGGATTGATTTGACAAAGGAGGATTTTGGCTCATCGTAGCTCTATCAAAGGAAGCGAAGATGAGACAGAAATCCGGTCTGCAGAAGCCATCTGCAGAGATGACCATCAAAGACATCCGCCGAAAGACCCGAAAGAAATATTCGGCAGAAGAGAAGATCCGCATTGTGTTGGACGGTTTGCGTGGCGAAGACAGCATCGCCGCCCTGTGCCGCCGCGAAGGTATCTCCGAGAGCCTTTATTACACCTGGTCGAAGGAATTCCTTGAGGCTGGCAAGAAGCGTCTGGCCGGAGATACGGCTCGTGCAGCCACCAGCGATGAAGTGAAGTTGCTGCGCAAGGAGGCTAGGGATCTTAAGGAAGTTGTCGCAGAGCAAACACTTGAGCTCCGTCTGCTTAAAAAAAGCATGATCGAAGATGGGGGCGAAGAAGAGTGAGATATCCCGCATCCGAGAAGCATGAGATCATCCGCCTTGTCGAGGAATCCCATCTGCCGGTAACTCGAACATTGAAGATGTTGGGCATTCCTAAATCAACATTTTATCGTTGGTACGACCGTTTCCTGATCGATGGTGTTGAAGGGCTGGAAGATCACAGCTCTGCCCCGTCACGAGTCTGGAACCGGATTGAGGATGATGTCCGTGACAAGATCGTCGAACTGGCTCTGGAGCAAACCGAATTGTCTCCCCGGGAGCTGGCAGTGACCTTCACAGACACGGAAAGCTATTTTGTCTCAGAGGCTTCGGTCTATCGTCTTCTGAAAGCTCATGACTTGATCACGTCTCCGGCCTTCATCGTCATGAAAGCTGATAATGAATTCCGGGACAAGACAACCCGTCCCAACGAGATGTGGCAAACCGACTTCACCTACTTGAAGGTCATTGGCTGGGGTTGGCTTTACCTGTCCACCATTCTTGATGACTTTTCGCGCTATGTCGTGGCTTGGAAATTGTGCACTACCATGAAGGTCCATGATGTTACCGACACCCTCAATTTGGCCCTTGAGGCTTCTGGCTGCGATAGCGTGAAGGTTGAACATAAACCGCGCCTGTTGTCGGACAATGGCCCATGTTACATCGCTGAGGATCTGGGAAATTGGCTGGAAGACCGGTCAATGAAACAGATACATGGTGCGCCAGGTCATCCGCAGACACAGGGTAAAATCGAGCGTTGGCATCAGACACTCAAGAACCGGATCCTGCTGGAGAACTACTTCTTCCCGGCGGATCTGGAAAATGAGATTGCTGCATTCATCAACCACTATAATCATCACCGGTACCATGAGAGCCTTGGAAATCTCACACCAGCCGATGTCTACTTCGGAAGAGGACAGGCAATTCTGGAACAAAGGGAAAGGATCAAACAGAAGACAATTCAACTGCGCCGCTTGCAACATCAATCACAAGCCGCTTAAATCGCAGACACTAATGAGCTGAACCCTCCAGTCATAACCACACACATCAGTCCCAAAGCATTCGACGATGGACACTGGTATCAACAAGAGCGCCCTACTCCTCGGAAGAAGCGCTGGTCTCGCATGAATTGTAACCGATCAGCGTATAAAGCGGGCAGAAGCGGAAAAGCCCCGTTGCCAGCGGCACAATGCCGATCAGGCCCCAGAGCGTTTGCGGTCCGATGAAGACAATCGCCAGCAAAACGATCCCGACAATAACCCGAATGATCCGATCAAGCTTTCCGACATTTACCGTCATGATCAAACTCCTAATAGCAGCAGCAACAGCTTTATCTTACCCCAAAACAGACACAGACATCAGGCGAAACACCTATCTGTGCCATTAGGTCACAGCGTGGGCATTGGCACTGACATTGACATATGCGCCTGCCTCGGCCCGAAGGGCTCAATGGCCCTCGAAATCTATCAATGTATGGACATTCACGCCGCGATCCCTGAGCAGTTGGGCTCCGCCCAGATCTGGCAGATCGATGACAAAGGCGGCCGCCTCGACAATCCCGCCGACATCCTGCAAAAGCTCGATGGCAGCGGCCGCCGTGCCACCGGTAGCGATCAGATCGTCAACCAGCACGACTTTTTCACCCGCCTCAATCGCATCGGCATGCATCTCGATCCGGTCGGTGCCATATTCCAGCGAATAATCCTGCGAGACGACGTCACCGGGCAGCTTGCCCTGCTTGCGAATGGGCACGAAGCCAACACCGAGGAAATCCGCCATCGCACCGCCAAAAATGAAGCCACGCGCCTCGATGCCGACAATCTTCCTGATATCCTTGCCCTCAAACGGAGCAGCCAGATCCCGAATGGACTGGCGAAAGCCTTCCGCATGGGCAATGAGGCTCGTTATGTCACGAAAAATGATCCCCCGCTTGGGATAGTCGGGAATGGACCGGACCAGACTTTTAAGATCGATATTCTCACTGCTTTGCATTCGGTAGGCTCCGCTTCTTGCAATTCATGGCACCGGCAACGGCTGCATTATGGTGTAGGCAACCCCATTTCCAAGGGCTGATGAGCCGGGCCTATCCAGCCCTTGGCACAATCCAACGACCCGCGCCCGGCACCTGTTTCCATGCAAACTATCTTGCACAAGACAACAGGCTTAGCAATTGCACGATCAGCGCAAAATATCCATTCTTGCGGAAATAAGGCCTGCCTGTTCACAGAAGAGCGGCAAGCTGCTCGGAACAGAATTTACGCCTTCGCGCAAGAGGCTTCGGGCCAATCACGAAAACTCGCCGGGCAATGGTCTGCCATTGAGGCGCAAATGATGCTGCAAATAAACAGGATCGAGATTTTCCTGCCCGCCCCATATTGCATTGAGTGATGCAACGCTGGCCCGGCCATATTGTTCACCGGGCACGCCGATGGAATTCAGCCAACCCGCAATCCATGGATTGAGAGGATTATCGTCAAATCCGAAAAAGCCGAAATCCTTGACAGGATCAAACCCAGCCTCCACCACGCGACGATAGGCACCATAGGCAAGCAGATCGCTCATGCAAAGAATGACCCTTGGCGGCTCCTTGCGGTCCAGAATCTGCTGCATGGCACCATAGCCCACCTCAAGATGATTGAGGCCCTTGATATGGGCATGAAGAATATCCTGCTCTGCAATCCCCGCCTTTGCCAGACCATCCAGCACCCCCTGACGCCGAAAGGTGGCTGCGGTTTTATCCAGAGAAGCATGTATCAAACCAACCTTGCGGATGCCCCGTGAAATCAGAAGCTCGGCCACATCCAGCCCGATCTGGTAATTGTCGATGCCCATATAGGGGCTCTTGCTATGGCCCGGATCGGGGCGATTGACAAACAGCATGGGCGGACCATCCTCCCGCATGCGATCCAGCACCGGTGAGTTGATGGCGCCAACGATAATGACCGCCCGTGCCAGTTGGGACTGCATCTCCAGCAGATATTCATCCTGAATTTCGGCCCGCTCATAGGTGTCGCACAGCGACAGCACATAGCCCTCATTGCGCAAGGAACGTTCTATGGATGCCGCAATGGAGGCCATCGTCGGATTTTCCAGAGCGGCCGCAAGCAGACCAACAATGCGGCTCTCCTGACAACGCAGCGCCCGCCCGATGCTGGCAGGCCGATAATGCAGTGCGTCAACCGAGGCCTGAACACGCTCTATCGTCTGCTTGGAAGCCTTGTTGGTTATACCATTGATAATTCTTGAAGCCGTAGCGATGGAAACACCCGCATGCGCGGCGACCATGGCCAACGAAACTCTCCCGCTTTTGTTGCTTTTACGCTTTTTTTCTTTCTTGGCTGGCATTCTGTTTCTCTATAGTTATAATCTATGAATTCATATATATAATTAAAATTAACTACAAGTCTTCCGGGAAGCTTTCCTTAACACAATCGTCGCAGACAGGGCCTGTTGAAAGCCATTTCAAGAGAGTGCATCCCTGCGCTTCAGCACGTCCAAAAGCATCTGCAAAAAGAAATCTTGGCCACGAAAAAGGGCTCCATGAGGAGCCCTTTTCACTTGATCCAACAAAGATGGATGCAATCTCAGTGTTTGACCTTTGACCAAAGCTTGCGCTTGGTAAAGAACAACAGGAAGGAGAAGACCACCAGGAAGATCAGGGAGTTGACACCAACCTTCTTGCGTTCTTCAAGCTTCGGTTCCGCAGCCCACATCAGGAAGGCCGTGACATCCTTTGCATATTGCTCTTTGGTCATCGGTGAACCATCGGTATAGTCCACCAACTCGTCTGAGAGCGGCGGAGCCATGCCGATCGCCACGCCGGAATTGAAGGCCGGGTTGTAATATTTGTCCCCGACCGTCTCAGCCAGCTCTTCAGGCGTTTCTTCATAGGCCGTCAGCAGCGCATAGATATAGTCCGGACCATATTCCTGATAGGCCGTTATCGGATGCCAGATGAGGCGCAGAATGTCATTGAAGACTTCAATGCCCACATCCGGACCAACCGAGGCCGCACGCGCCTTGGCAATCAGGGAAAGATCAGGCGGAGCCTTGCCGCCATTGGCAGCCGCTGCCGCTTCCACATTGGGGAATGGCGACGGGAAATGATCGAACGGCTTGCCCGCCCGGGTGAACATGTCACCATCGGCGTTGGGGCCGTCTTCCACTTCATATTCTGCCGCAAGGGTCTTGATCTGATCCTCGGAATAGCCAAGAGCACCCTCCTGCCCCAGATTGCGGAAGGCAATATAGTCAAGCGAATGACAGCTGGAGCAAACCTCGCGATAAACCTGCAGGCCGCGCTGCAACTGCGCCTTGTCGAACTTGCCGAACGGCCCCGCAAAGGACCAGTCCTGCTTCTTGTAATGAAAACTGCTCTCGCCCGAAGCCATCGCGCTGACGGAGGAAACCGTCAGAGCACCGGCAATAACGAGCGCGCGAACCGCAGTTTTGGTAAGCGTAATCATGGGTCGTCCCTTTCCTCGCTCGTTCAGGCTTTCGCCTCTGCCGCAGCAGAGTCGCCATGTTTAGCCAAGACTGCTTCATTGATCGATGCCGGCAACGGCTTGGGCTTCTCGATGAAACCAAGCACTGGCAGGATGACCAGGAAGTAGGCGAAATAGTAGACCGTAAAGATACGCGCCCAGAGGATGTAGCCACCTTCAGCCGGTTTACCGCCCAGATAGCCAAGACCGATGCAGACAACCACAAAGATCCAGAAGAACTGGCGCCCCAGCGGGCGATAATTCATGGAACGAACCTTGGAGGTATCAAGCCATGGCAGCACGAACAAAACGGCAATCGCACCGAACATCGCCAGCACACCGCCCAGCTTGTCGGGAATGGCGCGCAGGATGGCATAGAATGGCAGGAAGTACCATTCCGGTACGATATGCGGAGGCGTGACCAGCGGGTCGGCCGGAATATAGTTGTCCGGATGCCCCATGAAGTTTGGCACCATGAACATCATCCAGGCAAAGAATACCAGGAACACCACAATGGCGAACAGATCCTTGACCGTATAATAGGGCGTGAATGGAACCGTATCCTTGCTGCTCTTGACTTCAACGCCAGTCGGGTTGTTGTTGCCAACCACGTGGAAGGCCCAGATATGCAGGGCAACCACGCCAACCAGCATGAATGGCAGCAGATAATGCAGCGAGAAGAAGCGGTTGAGCGTCGGATTATCAACCGAGAAACCACCCCACAGCAAAGTCACGATCGGATCGCCTACTGCCGGGAAGGCCGAGAACAGGTTGGTAATAACCGTAGCACCCCAGAAGGACATCTGCCCCCAGGGCAGCACATAGCCCATGAAGCCGGTCGCCATCATCAAGAGGAAGATCACGACGCCGAGAATCCAGACCACTTCACGCGGCGCCTTGTAGGACCCGTAATAGAGGCCACGGAAGATATGGATATAAACGGCAATGAAGAACATGGACGCGCCATTGGCATGCATGTAACGCAGCAGCCAGCCCCAGTTCACATCACGCATGATATGTTCAACCGAAGCAAAGGCAATCGCCGTATTGGGCGCATAATGCATGACAAGCACGATGCCGGTCACGATCTGCGCCACAAGACAGACGGCGAGAATGGCGCCGAATGTATAGTAATAGTTGAGATTCTTGGGAACAGGATAGGCGATGAAGGAAGAATGCACCAGACCGGCAATCGGCAGGCGACTTTCCATCCATTTCAAGAACCCGTTCTGCGGCTCGAAGGTCGAATGTCCGCTCATGACTGGTCTCCTTAAGACATTTGCGGGCGTCAGCCGATTTTGATCAGTGTATCGCTAACGAACTCATAGGGTGGCAACTCCAGATTCAAAGGAGCCGGCCCCTTGCGAATACGACCGGCAGAATCATAATGCGACCCATGGCACGGGCAGAACCAGCCATCATAATCGCCCTTCTGTCCTTCAGGCACACACCCCAGATGTGTGCAGATGCCGATCTGGACAAGCCAATTTTCCTTGCCCGGTTTCACACGTTCTTCGTCGGTCTGAGGATCCCGGAGTTCTGCCACATCGACAGCGCGGGCCTCATCAATCTCACTTTGGGTTCTGTTCCGGATGAATACCGGCTTGCCACGCCATTTGACGGTTAGGCTTTGCCCCTCTTCGATGGAGGAAATATCCACTTCGATGGATGATAGCGCCACAGCGCTGGCATCGGGGTTCATCTGGTCAATAAATGGCCAAGCGAGCGCAGCTGCGCCGACGGCCCCGAACGCTCCGGTCGCGATATAAAGAAAGTCGCGGCGGGTTGGTTCTTCCCTTTCGCTGGTAGCCAAGACGAGGTCCTCTTCTAGCCAGTGTCCAACTCCAGCTCGCCCGCGCCTCCTTATATCAGCGTTTCGAAAAGAAACGACAAAGTCCCAAAATCGCGGCGAGCCAATTTCGCTGATACTCAGTTTTTATACCGAGACCAGTTCAACACTTTTTACATTGATCGCAGATGTTGTCTAGAGCGGCAAATCGCCGAAACAGCCGATTCTCGGCGGTTTGGACTGACAAATTCGTCTTATATTGGGAAAAACCGCAGGAATTGCCAAAGGACTTCTACTTATCCAAGCAATTGCCACACCTCACTAAATGATAAGGCTGCGACCTTTTGTTTGGAACGATTCTAGTGGAAAAAGAGGACGGCACCACCACGCGCCTGAAAAATCCTGACATTTTTGACAATCAGGCGATAAAACCGCCTGATTGCCGATCCCACAGGGAAGCATAGAGCCCGCCAGAAGCAAGCAATTCATCATGCGTCCCCATCTCCACGATCTGACCATTATCCATGACGATCAGCCGATCCATCGAGGCGATGGTTGACAGCCGGTGCGCGATGGCCAGAACGGTCTTGTCCTTCATCAGCAGATTGAGACTATCCTGAATGGCTGCCTCCACCTCTGAATCGAGCGCAGAGGTCGCCTCGTCCAGCACCAGAATGGGCGCATTCTTGAGCAACACCCGAGCGATGGCGATGCGCTGGCGCTGACCACCGGAAAGCTTGACGCCCCTCTCGCCAACCTCGGCATGCATGCCCTTGTTGCCATGGCGATCTTCCAGATCCTTGATGAAATCGAGAGCCTGCGCCTGCTCGGCGGCTTTGTAGGCAGCCTCTTCGCTGGCCCCCTCGAGCCCATAGACGATATTCTCCATCACTGAACGATGCAGCAGGGACGTATCCTGCGTGACCACCCCGATCTGTGCCCTCAGACTGTCCTGACGCACATGGGCAATATCCTGTCCGTCAATCCGGATCGCACCGGAATTAAGATCATAAAAGCGCAAAAGCAGATTGATCATGGTCGATTTGCCCGCACCGGACCGTCCCACCAGCCCGATCTTCTCGCCGGGCCGAATGGTCAGCTCAAGCCGGTCGATGACAGGTTCATCCTTGCCATAATCGAAACAGACCTTGTCAAAGGCAATTTCACCGCGCTGGACCACCAGTTGCTTGGCATCGTCGACATCCTGCACCATCTGCGGCTGGGAAATCGTGCTGATCCCGTCCTGCACCGTGCCAATATTCTCGAAAATGCTGCTCACTTCCCAGAGGATCCACTCGGACATCCCCCTCAAGCGCATCACCAGCCCCGCCACCAGAGCAATGTCTCCGGGCAGCACGACGCCTGCCATCCAATAATAGATGCCAACCACAACCGAGCTGAACAGCAGCAGGTTATTGAGCGTTTTCAGCACCACTTCCATGATCGTGACAAGCCGCATCATGACATAGACATTGTCCATGAAGCCGACCATCGACTGCTTGGCATAGGCATCTTCACGCGCAGCGTGAGAGAAAAGCTTGACCACCGAGATGTTGGAATAGGCATCCACCACCTTGCCCACCATCTCCGAGCGGGCATCGGCTTGCGCCTTGGAGATGTCGCGCATTCTGGGAACGAAGACCACCAGCGCGACGATATAGCCTACAATCCAGATCAGCAGCGGAAGCGCCAGCTGCCATTTGGCCGAACCGATGAGATAGAGCGCCGAAACGAAATAGACGCAGACATAGACAAAGACATCGGCAAGCCGCGTCACCACCTCACGCACCGCAAGCGCCGTCTGCATCACCTTCTGCGCCACGCGCCCGGCAAATTCATCCTGATAGAATTCCATCGACTGACGCAGCAGATAGCGATGCAGCCGCCAGCGTATCGAAGTGGGGTAATTGCCCATCACCGTCTGATGGAAAACGATCTGCCAGACAAATTCCAGCAGCGGCAGAATGACAAGCAGCACAATGCCCATCCAGAGCAACTGGTTGCCATGGTCGGACAGAAAGCTGGAACGATCGCTGGCCGCAAACCAGTTCACCAGATCGCCGACAAAACCGAACATCGCCACTTCGATAATCGAGATCAGCGCACTAACCAGCGACACGATCACCATATAGGGAGCCACCGGCCGGGTATAGAACCACATGAATGCCCAGAAGCTGCGTGGTGGTTGCTCAAGACTATAGTCGGCGAACGGATCAACCAGCTTTTCGAAAAAAGTAAACATCACAAAGTCCCCGATTAAACGGGCCCTGCCAAGACGAGAAATGAGTGAGAAAACATGCGCATTGAAAGTGACGCCAGCTCAGCGGGTCAGAATGCCACATGTAGGGTTTGATGCATTTTCGGCGCAGCATATAGCAGTTTTGATGACAAGATAAGCATGAAAAAGCCTCAGGTCAGTTATGAGTTGCACTGTGATATTAATCACACTCCCCCCTGTTTCTCCTCAGGGTGAGCCCTTCTTCAACACCGGATCAATGACAGCTTGCAGCCTCCGACCTTGGTTGAATGCAGCAAGAATAGGCCCAAAAGCGCAAATATTTCCATTGTTATTCACGCAGGAGCCTGTAAAAACGCCATCATGACCAGAATAGACATTGCCCTTTTCCAGCCGGACATCCCGCAAAATACCGGTACCATTCTCAGAATGGCGACCTGTCTGGGCCTGCATGTCCATATCATCGAGCCTTGTGGCTTCACCCTGAATGACCGCACCCTGCGGCGTGCCGGGATGGACTATCTGGAACGGTCCAGCTTCACCAGACATATTTCGTGGGGCCATTTCAAGGACTGGCAAGGGGAAAGCGGCAAACGACTGCTTCTAGCAACGACCAAGTCGGACGCCTCCTTCTATGACATGACCTATCACGATGGCGACATCATTCTATTTGGCAGGGAATCTGCCGGTGTCCCGCAAGAGGTCCATGATTATGTCACCGAGCGGATCACCATCCCCATGCAAGAGGGTGAGCGATCGCTCAATCTGGCCATTTCGACAGCCATGATAACCACAGAAGCCCTGCGGCAAGTGAGATCTTATTGACGATGAGTGAAAGACCAGAAAGCACCATCCCCGAAGGCCTGCCAGCTGATCTGGAGAGCAAAAAGGACCGCGCGACCGATTGGTTCCACAGGCTTCGCGACAATATCTGCACCGAATTCGAGGCAATCGAGGATGCACTCTGCGGCCCCAACAGCCAGATGGCTCCGGGTCGCTTCATTCGCACACCATGGCAACGGACCGACCATAGCGGCGCCAAGGGCGGTGGCGGCCAGATGTCGATCATGAAGGGGCGCGTATTCGAGAAGGTCGGCGTGCATGTCTCCACGGTGCATGGAGAATTCGCCCCGCAATTTCGCGACCAGATTCCCGGAGCCTCCGAGGATCCCCGATTCTGGGCATCGGGCATTTCGCTCATCGCCCATATGCACAATCCCCATGTGCCTGCGGTTCACATGAATACCCGCATGATTGTCACCACCTGCCAGTGGTTTGGCGGCGGTGCAGACCTCACCCCGGTGCTTGCCAGCCGACGCACGCAGGATGATCCCGACAGCATCGCCTTTCACAAGGCCATGCAGGAGGCCTGCGACAAGCACCCGGTCGCCGACTATCAGGCCTATAAGGAATGGTGTGACCGCTATTTCTATCTGCCACACAGGGATGAGCCTCGCGGCATCGGCGGCATTTTCTATGATCGCCACAATAGCGGCGACTGGGAAGCCGATTTCGCCTTCACGCAGGATGTCGGCCGCGCCTTCCTCGCCATCTATCCCAAGCTTGTCCGCAGACAAATGGAACAACCATGGACCGAGGCCGAGCGCGAGGAACAGCTCATCCAGCGCGGACGCTATGTGGAATTCAATCTGCTCTATGACCGAGGCACGATTTTTGGCCTCAAGACCGGCGGCAACGTGGATTCGATCCTCTCCTCCATGCCTCCGGAGGTCAAATGGCCCTAAGGCTCTTTGGTCTTTCAGACAAGCCCTAGCAGACCGGGCAAATCATCCATGGTGCCAAAGATCCGGGCACCATGCCGGGCGAGCGCCTCGCCGCCGCCCTTGGGCGCGTAACCCAGGCAGGGCATTCCCGCCCTCTTGGCCGCCAACGCCCCGCTGGCACTGTCTTCCACCACCACGCATTGATCGGCAGAAACGCCCATTTCTCTTGCCGCTGCCAGATAGAGCCCCGGCTCCGGCTTGAAGATACCGATGGTTTTTGCAGAAAAGCGACGCCCGACAAAACGATCCCACAGACCAGTATGGCCCAGCGTGATCGCCATCTTCTCGTCCGACCCGTTGGATGCCACGCAATAGGGCACACCTCTTTCATCCAGCAGATCAAGGACGGCAACAATCCCCCTGATCGGCTCGACACCCTGCTGCAATCGATGATGCAACTCCTTGCGAAAGGTCTTACACCAGTCATCGGGCAGATCGGCCCCCATTGCCTTCAGCGTCTCGAAATCCTTCTGAAGGGTACCACCGACAAAATTCTGCTCGGCAAATGCGATGGATATATTCATTCCGTGTCGGGCCAGATTGGCCACGAGCAGCTCATTGGCGGGTGTCTCGCTGTCAACCAGCACACCATCGCAATCAAAAATGACAAGCGCAGGGGACAAGAAAATTCTCCGGGTTTCGATTGCAAGGCCTTGCCCGACCATCCTCTGGGAGCGAGCCGAATGCACGCGCCAGAAGGATCAACGCAAGGTCTTCGCCATGGAAAGAAGCTGCTGCCTGCTTAGCGCAAAACCACTGGCAACCCAAGCCTTTTCGAGCTTGTTCAACTGCTCGCCAATCTGCGGCCCCGGCTTCATGCCCCTATCGATCAAATGCCGCCCGTTAAGCGGGAAGACCGGCACCGTCCATAGCGAGATGTCCCGCAGCTGCATGGAAAGCTCTGTCAGGTCCGGATTGATCTGCCGCCGGACCAGAGCCAGCAACACCAGATCACATGCGGTCTCGTTGCCATGTTCATAGGCCAGTTGCTCCAGCAGCTTGCTGTCAATGGATCCGATGGTGCGCACTGTCCGCGCCATGCGCATCATCGCATCGCGATTGCGGTTCGGCAGACGCAGGACGCTCGCAAGGCGAATGGCATCTTCTCGCACATCAACACAAAGGGCTGTCAGCAGAAGATTGAGATCGGCCTGCTGGTAAAGCTGCGCGGCCAGCCTTTGCAATCGGGCAAAGCGCGACAGATGGGGCACCGAGGCGAGAATGGCACTCAGCATGCCGCCCCTATGCATGGCATCGAGCGCCGCCACGGCAAATGGCCCCTGCACCAGCTTGGACATTTCCGCGCCGACCCGCTCTGCCGAAAGGCTGCAAAGCTGCCCTTGCGCGGCGATGCAGGCCCGGTAACCGTCCGGCTCCATCTCCCGCCCATATTGGGCAAAGAAACGAAAGAAGCGCAACACGCGTAAATAATCCTCGCCAATGCGCCCGCTGGCATCGCCAATGAAGCGCACATGGCGGGCTTTGGCATCCTCGATGCCCTGCCCGACCGGATCATAAAGGCGCCCGTCCGCATCCATATAGATGGCATTCATCGTGAAATCGCGCCGATGGGCATCCATGTCCCAGTCGCGCCCAAAGGCCACTTCCGCATGCCGCCCGTCGGTCTCCACATCCCGGCGCAGAGTGGTCAGCTCAAAGCTGCGCCCGTCAATGACCAGCGTCACGGTTCCATGATCAAGCCCGGTCGGCACCGCCTTGATACCGGCCTCGGCGGCCCATTCCATAACCGTTTGCGGCAAAGCCGTGGTGGCACAATCGATGTCGGAAACCTTGGCCCCGATGAGGGAATTGCGCACCGCGCCCCCCACCACACGCACCTCTTCCCCCTCCCGGTTCATCAGCGAAAACAGTTTTTTGAGGGCAGGGTCATGACGCCAGCGGAATGCCGGATCATCATCGACCAGACAGCTTTGCTCTTGCAGGCTCATTTGTTGCTATTCACTCATGATCTGCCCGGGAACCACCCTGTCGCCATCGAAATGCGCTGGCACATAGGTCCCGCTCAGGGGATTGTTGTTGATCACCGACATGATGATGAAGCCCGCCAGACAGAAAAGCAGACCGGCCAGAACCAGCCAGTAGCGCGGTGCGTCAATCCAGGCTCGTTTATTGATTTTTCTGGTCAGGAAGAGATAAGCCGCATAGAGAACAAAGGGCAGCAGAAACAGGATGACTTGCGTTATCAGGACCCGGATCATGATTGATAGACCGTTTCGTAGAGGTTGCGAAGAATGCCAGCGGTAACACCCCAGATATAATGCTCCTTGTAGGGCATTGCAAAATAATGTCGGGTTTTTCCTCGCCATTGCCCGCTCTTTCTCTGATGATTGGTCGGATCCATCAGGAAACGCAGCGGTACTTCGAAAATCTCATCGACTTCACAAGGGTTTGGCACCAATTCAAATCCTGTCCGGACAGTGGAGAGAACCGGAAAAATCCGATAACCAGTGGAAGAAATATAGGGTCTGAGCAACCCGAAAGTCTCAACATATTGTGAAGCGAGCCCGATCTCTTCATCCGCTTCCCGCAAGGCCGCCCCTTGCGGCGATGCATCACCTTCATCCACCTTGCCGCCGGGAAAGGCAATCTGACCGGCATGGGAAGGCAGATGTCCGGTGCGCTGGGTCAGGATTACCGTCGCCTCGTCTCCCCGATCGACAATGGGAATGAGCACCGCAGCGTCCTTGAGCGCGGTCACCTCCCCCTCGTGCCAGGCCAGATCCTTGATCGGCGTCTTCTCCATCGGCAATCGATGGCTCTCGTCATCTCGTGCCAGCGCATCCAGAACCCTTTGCCGAAACTCGATTGCAGAAAAGTCCGTCATTCCATTCCCTCAAGCATGGCGATTTCGTCCATCGAACAAACGGGAAAGAAATGCGCTCCGCTACGAATGCCATAAAGGCCCGCAAATTCGCCACAGCCTTCTTCAGCCAGTGCGACAAGATCATACATCAAGGCCCGGGTCACCAGCGCTTCAAGCCGTCCACGCACAGTAATATAGGCCTTGAGACCATGGGTCTTTGCCTCAAGCTCGAAGCGAAGAGGATGATCCCCGTCAAGCGGAGCCAGATCACCGACATTGGTGCGGAATATCAAGCGTCCGCCCTCGCCTTGCGTCGCGTCTGCCTCTTCGCGCTCGCGGGCCATTTCCACCGCCAGAAAAGGCGCATCATCCACCCTGATCCCGACCTTCTCGACCGGCGTAACCAGATAGGTGCGCCCATCCGCATCCTTGCGCAAAACCGAGGCAAACAGCTTCACAAGGGCGTCCCGCCCGATCGGCGTGCCCATATAGAACCATGTTCCGTCGCTGGCGATCCGCATGTCCAGATCGCCGCAAAAGTCCGGCTCCCAAAGATCGACTGGCGGCAAGGCGCGCCCGGAACCTGCCCGCTGCATCAGGGCGGCAAGACCGGCAGGCATGCCCGGCAGACCAGCCCTATCTGGCGCGCCATCAGCATCGCCCAGCGGATCATCCCGCCGGATCGCCTCTTTGTCATCGGATTGATGCTGCTTGCTATTCATTGCGCCTCGGCCTCCAGTGGCCCTCCACGCCTTTGACCACAGCACAAGGCGCAGAAGGAAACCGCAATGAATATAGGTCTCTAGACGGCAAGCGCAATGAAAAACTCACCCTCGCCATCAGAGGCCGGGCTTGACAGCCCCCTTGCATTGACCTGCCGCTTCCTCGTCAAAAGGCAAGAGCAACAGCCGAAGCGGGTCAACCGGTCCGGGCATGGTGATCAGGCCCATCGGAACGCGCTCGAAGCCGAACCGGGCATAATAATCATAATCCCCCACCAGCAGGATGGCGCAATAATCAAGCCCCTTGGCGTCTTCAATCGCCCGCTCCATCAGCAGCTTGCCCGCCCCCTTATTCTTGAAATCGGGATGCACGGCCAGAGGCCCGAGCAACAGCGCCCGACAGGCCCCGATGCGGATTGGCGACAAGCGCACCGAACCGGCGAGATGGCCGTGAGAGGTCGCAACAAAACTCAGCGACGGATCCGGGTCAACAGCTTCGCGCACCCGAAATGCGGTTCTGGCAAAGCGACCGGGACCGAAAGCATCACGATGCAGCTGTTCAATGGCGCTCACATGAAGCGGAAGCTCACGCTCCAGAGTAAAATCTAACCGACACATTGGGGAATTTCCGTTTTCTGACCCGCGCGCGGGTATGCCTCCATTACAACAATTCGACGGCGCATAGGCAATTGAACATCCCGGTGACCGCAACCAGCCAACCGGTTTCCTGTACCCTGCGCAAAAAGCGTATCAATAGATCCGTCGTCGAAGCATCGTCAAAGGCCTGTCCTTTTGTTTGCCCTCAGCTATCACAGTCCTAAAACCCTGTCTATAAGCGAGATTCTATTTTAAACATTAAAATAACAGTATTATATTCTTTTTAACAACTAAATTCAGAATTTGCTGCCAAAATCTGAAAATCAACTAAGCCCATCACCGCATGCCATGCATCACCCCGGCAAACCGGGATCAATCGCCAGACGACAAACATAAGACTACAGACATAGACAGACCACAGACAAAGCAAATCCCCTCGCGTCCTTTTCACCATCAAGCAGGGTGAAAGAATCAACCAGCAGATAACGCCAGACCATGAGGGCTTTGGCTCCCATCCCCGTAAGGTCGAATAAGCAAACATCAGGCCCGCTGCATTTCTGACAGGAAGGTCAGATTTGCAAACAGATGCCACATCCGACGCAATCTTGTTTCTCCCCACAGGCAAGCTTCTGCAACAAACTTTCAACAGCCGCAACAGGCCTGAAAAGCGAGCAGAATTTCACCTTGCACAATTAAGTCACAAAACCACCAAAATTTGCACATTATTTAACCATGCCGAAATTTACGTCAGACTTTCGCCGCACATAAGCCTGCCGGAACAGGCAAACTTATCAACCGCGAAACCCGATGAAATTCGATTTATTTATTTATTAATGAATTGATTTTATTATCCTTTTCAAGGACTGAAAAAAGCACATGCCAGATATGCAACATTTCAACTATATTCCTATTGGTTTATCTGGAATATGGGCGCAAATTTGAAAAAGATGCTGCTTTTTTCAGCAGTGGTTGACCAAAAATTCATCAAACCGGAGCAAGGCCATGATGAAGTTCCTGAAAAGAAGCAAAAAAGCTGCCCGTTATCACTGGCGTCCAGCAGTCGATATGGCAGACCGCAAGGTCGTCAACACGCTCATCAACCCGATGGGCTAAGACGCCAGATCGGCAGCCCTGAAAGCCGCCGCAGCGCAAGCATAGAGATTATCCAAAAACGGCAAACGCCCAACAAGGGCTCTTGCCGTTTTTTTGTGCCCATAAAGACCAGCATCCCAGCGGCAGCCAGCATCAAACCCACGACGCCAATGGCGGGTAATTGGGGTGAAGCAAAAAAGCAACTGGACTGGCCGCACAAAAAGAACTATGCGCTAATCTATGTTTAGACTGGCGCATATATCAGACCCCCATCTTGGCCCTCTGCCGGAAGCAACAGCCTGGCAATTGGCAAACAAGCGGATTTTCGGCTACGTCAACTGGCGTCGAAATCGCAAGGGCGTTCTGACGACCGATACCCTCGACAATCTGATCAAGGATCTGCAACAGCAAAAGCCAGATCATCTGGCAGTAACCGGCGATCTGGTCAATCTGGCATTGCCCGCCGAAATTGCCAACGCCCGTCGCTGGCTGACGACACTCGGAGCCCCGGAAGATGTTTCCGTGATCCCGGGCAACCATGATGCCTATGTCCCCAATGCCCGCATGAAAGCCGAAGAAGCATGGCGCCCCTTCATGAGTGGCGACGTCGCCCATTCCGGCCCGCTCACATTTCCCTATCTTCGGGTCCGGGGCAATGTGGCCATCATTGGCGTCAATTCCGCGCGCGCCACCCTGCCCCTGATGGCCACAGGCTTTTTCCGCCGCACACAGGCCAGAGCCCTTGCAAAACTGCTGGATGAATGCAGGGAAAAGGGGCTGTTTCGCGTCGTCATGATTCACCATCCGCCGCTGCGCAGATCCACCCATTGGCACAAGAGGCTGATTGGCGGAGCACGCTTTCGCAAAACCCTCTCACGCCATGGCGCTGAACTGGTTCTGCACGGTCACACCCATCTCTTGACCAAGAAAACCGCCGCAGGCCCTGATGGACCGATCCCGGTTATCTGCGTTCCCAGCGCCTCGCAAGGGCTGGGCAACAGCCACAAGCCCCCCGCCCGCTTCAATCTGTTTGAAATTGACGGTGAGGCCGGCAACTGGACGTGCCGGCTGATCGAACGGGGCTATTCTTCTGAGGACAAGGTCATCAGCGAACTGGGCAACCAGATGCTGACGATCCCGAACGCCTAGACCAGCGAGCCTCGAGAAACCTCAAGCCTTTGTAGTATCGCGGATTTTTCCGGCAAATAGACGGGCTCTGCCCGCCCCTCAAAAGTGGGTCGGCAGGAACCAGGCATAGAGTACCAGCCCGATCGCTCCGGCCAGAATACCGCAAAGGAACCACCAGATCGCGTTGGAGCCACCTTTGGTGCGCTTGCCAGAAGCGGCGCGTTCCGGATTGATTGCCCTGTCCGCCATCTTGCTGAGCAGATAGTCGGACTCGATGGCCTTTTCGCGCTCAATGATCCGCTCGGCCAGATAATGCGTGACGGCATCGGCAACGTCATCAACATCCTGACTTTCTGCCAGCACGACCCGACCAAGGCGGGTATCCTTCAGGAAGCGATAGGTACGCTTGTCACGGGCCATTTCCACAAAGCTGGTAATGTCGATCCAGAAACGCGGCTTGCGACCGGCTACGATCTGGAAAGTCAGCATTTCCATATCTTCAGGCAGCTCCTTGGCGACATCTTCCAGAGCCTCATGGAGGATTTCCAGCCGCGCCCGCTCGGTATCACCAAGCTCGACGACAACGCTGCTCTGCTCCACATCCGCAATCCGGACTTCACGAATGGCACGGTCGAGGCTGCGCTTCTTTTCTTTATGTTCTTGCTCTTCCATGTCCGAATCCGTCCGTCTTCCTGAAATCAAAACCGCCTGAACCGGCGCATGTCCCACAACAAAATCTATTGAAACTCATGAGGCGAATCAAAAGCATAAACTTCCTGCACGCCGCACAAGCAGACCCTAATCGAAGGCAGCTGTCATCCTTCGAAATTGCGCTATCAATATATGCCCTCGCGTATCGTTAAGCAATTATTAAGAGATAACTTAAGCAATTCATGGTTAAGGCAACCATTTTTTAACCATTGCAAAAATGCGATCTATCGCGCCGAACGAATGCACTGACGGATCAGAGCCAGCACATCGCGGCTGGCTTCCAGATGCACCATATGGCCAGCCTTCTCGAAAACATGGACAGCCACCATCGCGGGCAAACCTTCGCATTGCCGCACCGGAACCACATGATCCTGCCGCCCCCATATCACCTTGATCGGCACGGACAGGGAGGCGAGCTCTTCAACCGGCAGCTTTTTCTGCTGCTTGCCGTCAACAATAGCCTCAACCGTCTGCATCAGGCTTTCATGCACCCTCGGATCAGAGCGTTGCCGGGCCGCATGCTGAACCATTGCCCGAGGCATTCGGAAATCCGCCCCGAAAAACTGTGACAACACCAGCTGCAACCCGGCCTCATCCTGCAGCTCAGCATATTGCCGGAGCAGATCGGCATTGACCTCAAGGCCGAACCCACCCGGCGCCACCAGCGTCAATGAAGCCACCAGATCGGGCCGCCGCAAGGCAATGATGGTCGCCGTCGCGCCCCCCATGGAATGCCCCACCAGATGACATTTGCTTTCGCCCAGCCGCTCAAGATCATCAATCACCGCTTTTGCAGCCACCACAGCATTGCAGGTTTTCGGATAGTCAAGCGATCCACCATGTCCGGGCAGATCAAAGGCAATGGACCGCCAGGACGCAGACAATCCGACTTGAAAATTCAGCCACCCCGTAACATCACCACCAAACCCGTGCAGAAACACAACAGGAGCCCCCTCTCCTCCCCCCATGGTTACATAATTCAGTTTGGTATGCATTGTGATTACTCCGACAATTGAGAGCTGAAAAACAGAAAACGACGGCCCACAAACAGCAGCCACACCCGAATGATGCGGCATCTGCTTGAGCGTTGACAACATATTGGCATGACCACAACGGCCGCCATGCGCACGAGAACACAAGAAGGCGCAAGAAGGCGCAAATAAAAGCCAAAGGCCAACATCACCCATCCCCTATACAGGTTTAACGGCTCTGAAAAGTCATCTTTCGGGCATACCGACCTGTAACAGGCTCCCCTATATCCCTTAAGAAAATACACCGGCGCGCTTGCGACGCACTGCATCACCTCCAAGCAAGAGCGTCCTTGAGTTTGGAACCAAAGGATTTCTCGCTCTCTCAGACCCGGTCTTTATTCACAACAGCAATTTTTCTGTCCACTTGCCTCAAACCCAACTTGACAGAAAAACACACGGTGCCTATAAGCCTCACACACCGCACCCAAAAGGGTTTGCGAATGGTATGGCGGAGTAGCTCAGTTGGTTAGAGCAGCGGAATCATAATCCGCGTGTCGGGGGTTCAAGTCCCTCCTCCGCTACCAAAATTTCCCTAATATTTCAGAAAGTTCGATGCGAGGCACTCTACACGTTTGTGCATGTGTGGCGCGCCTTTTCACTCTGCACAAGTCGACACTTTTCTTTGCACAGGTCGCCTATTCAATCGTCCCACTCATCTCGCGCTTTAGCCACTGTTTTTCATGGTCAGTTTGATGGCTTGATTTGACCCTGTTTTTCTATCCCAAAAAGCGACTGTGTCTGCAGGCAAGAATGGGCTGCACTATCCTCGAATTCACGCTCTGCGGACATTTGCTTCCTCTGCATCTTCCTTCGATTTCCATTGCGACATAAGATGTGAGTATTAACTGGGAAGTTCGTCGATCTTCTCCAGCGAAGCAAGTTCGTTGTCCCAATTTGCGCGCATCGAAAAGCAAATATGCGCGTTTGGTCGCAAGCTGACTGGGGAGTCAAGTGATCCTGCGGGTACTACGAGTATATCACCGTTGCTTTGATAGAACGGCAATGCAGAGCCGCATATAGTGCAGAAACACTTCGTGTGCCGTGTTCCTGGAAGCTTAAATACTTTGACATTTTCCTCACCGAACAGCCAAGTGATCGATGAAGAGGAAGAAAACAAGTTTGCCGAATGTGCAGAGCCGCTATCCTTTCGGCATCGTGAGCAGTGACAAAGAAAAAAGCTCTCGAAGTCGCCCGAGATATGAAACTTCACAGCGCCACATAGGCACCCACCCCTCGTGTGTTGTTCCAAAATTAGCCTCCCACAACAATCAACCATTCATTCTCAGGCCCAATACAATTAGATCGGAAGTATGTATCGTTAAACAATAGTAAGGTCAATTTTGGGCTCCAAGCGGGCATTACCCGATTTACGCCCCGTCGGATGCTACCAGATGAATGGTCCTGAAGGCGTTGAACAGGTCTTGCGCTTTTCCGAGTGATTGCTCGGTGATATACATGCCACCGGCAGCGGTATTCAGCTCTCCGTCGGTCACATAGTCTATCGCCAGATCGACCTCTTCGTAAGCCTTCTCGATTTCTTTTTTCATGGTCTCCAGCAGGGCCTTCATGGCGGCTTGTGCGGTTTGCTTTTCCATCATTCTGCTCCTTTGTTTGGGTGCTACACATGTGGAGCAAACCAACCTGTTTGCCAGCTAATGCCATTGCTTTGTGAGTCCATTCTAAGCAATGGCATTGCGAAGAGCCTAGTTCCCGATCACAAGCTCACATGCCTGCGTGGAGCCTTTGCTGTTGGCCGAGTAGCTAAGGCTCACCTCTTCGATATCGAAGCCCGAGAAGATTTCTCTTATCTCGGGAACATCATTGATTGAGAATAGGAAGCGGCCTTTGAGGCTGCGGAGCTGATCGGCCAACTGCAGGAAGTCTTCCGGGCCGAAGATGCCTTTGCCGTAATAGTCCTCGCATTGCCAATATGGCGGATCGAGATAGAACAGCGTGTCGGGCCGATCATAGCGCTTGATGCAGTCGGCATAGGGTAAACACTCAATGGTGACGCCAGAGAGGCGCTCATGGACATCTTCCAGCATAGGCACCAGTTTTGTGAGGTCAAAGCGTGCAGGCCGAAGGGAAACGCCATAGGTGCTGCCGTGAACCTTGCCCGCAAAGGACGTGCGCTGGAGATAGAGAAACCGGGCAGCACGTTCCAGATCCGTCAGGGTGTTCGGATCAGTGGCTTTGAGTCGTTCAAACTCAGACCGGCTGGTGAGCTGGAACTTCAGAACTTCCAGAAACTGCGGATAGTGGCGCTGAAGAATGCGAAACAAGGTGATGACATCCCTCGAGATGTCATTGATTACTTCGCATTTCGGGCGCGATGCACGCCGGAAGAAGATACCGCCCATACCAACAAAGGGCTCCACATAGTTGGAATGAGCGATGGAGTTGATACGGCTGGCGATATGTTTGGCGAGTTTGATTTTACCACCGATATAGGGGGCAACAGGTTTAACAGGAGCGACAGCTTCAAACATTTTTGTTCTCACTATGTTCTTTTTGCAAGGAATCACCCATACTGGCTTTCTATCGATAGAAGCGGCGGGAGTGATGATTGTGTTTGCTGTCATCGACCGGGTTAGGACGCCAATCTTTGGCCCGGTATTGTGAGCGGTAAGATGCTCGCAATCTCCCGCCTCTTAAGGGAAGGAGATAGTCCGACTATCGAAAAAGGAGGATAGTCGAACTCTATGACTCAGTAATCAGCGGCCAGCACGATCACCGTAGCCGGGCACTCAGGCCAGGCGGCATCAAGCGAATAGTCGGCCCCGGCATCTGCCGCCAGCGTCTGCACCGCAGCGCGCATATCGGCGATCCAGGTCAGCAACTCAGCAGCAACAACCAACAAATTGGCTTCTTCGTCAGAGCGCGAAGAGGAGGTCTTGGCGCTTGCCAGCGCCGCCGCCATTGAAATGTTGGCCTGAGCTTCAGCAGAGACCTCGGCATAGATGCGGCACTGGCATCCTGCCTTGATCGCTTTCACACGGTCGGACTCATTGGCCGCATCAATCGCGGACTGAGGGACGCCACATGCAAGCAAATAGGCAGCATCGCCGCAATAACGTTTATTGCCATAAGAGAGTGTAATATTATCCATAGCTTTAGGCTCCTAAAGTGAGATCAGGTTGGAGCGGAAACGGGCATCATCATTTGGATCAGATCCGGCAGTTACGTCCTGCATGATACACCCGGCAGCATTGGATCCGAGCGTGAAGTCGCTCACAAAGAAAGAGATCGGAGCCGGGCGGTAACAGCCGAGAAAATCGACCCCGGAGCCAGATTCGGCAATCGAGATTTCGCCAGTGCGAAAAATATATTCAATCCCACCCAAACCATGGAATATCGTTTTAACCGTAAAGCCCGTCAAATCGTCGCCAGAAAGGGCGAAACTCGCACGAGTCGATTGCACCGAGAAAAGGCCGGAAGCCTGCACCCCAGGAACAACCTGACCACCGGAGGTATCGGGTGAGTTGATCGCTTCGCCGCTGACAGTGATCAGGATGTCTTTTCCCGTTATCGAATCCGGCACGCGGCCATAGAGTCTCAGGTTGGTAATTGCCCCATAGTGGCGGCGCTCAAGAGCCACATTGCCACCAATAAAGATGGCGGCAGAATAGACATCGACCGCTTGCGCTAGAGCCGCGTCCAGCGTCAGAAACGCGTTGGACCAGCTGGAGCCATCATTATCGTCATCCCCGTCTGTCGGATCGACGTAAAAGGCTGTTGCTGTGCCGGTCAGCTTTTCGAGCGCTTCAGAGACTTTGGTCTCAATTTCGGCTTCCGCCGTTTCGAGCGCTTCAGCGACAGTCGTCACTCGCTCGATGAGGGTAGTCTGTTGTTCGGTAAAAGACATTTATGCCTCCAGTGCATCGATGCGGGATCGATTGTTAACAGCCAAAATTTCGAGGGCATCAAAGCGCTTTTGCATCTCGCGCAGAGACGCGACCTGCGTCTGGATCTCGGCCAGATCAGAACTAAGCACCCGCTGCATTGTCGTCAGCGTCATGATTGAGATGCCGATATTGGCAAACTCGGTGCCGAAAAAGAGATTGAGATCCACATCGCCGGAAAAGCTGAGCACATCCGTGGGCAATTGACTGATCGCCAGATAACAGGCCAGCACGATCGGCACCCCGACCATATAGGCGGCCAGTGGCGTGTCCGGATTAGACCAAACCGCCAGCAAGGTGCCATCCTCGAGGATCAGCCCGACCTCGGCCACAGTAAAGCCGGTGTCCGTATCCAGCAATGCCGAAACCTCAATGTTGTAATCATCAACATAGCGACCTGCTGCAACCGGGATGCGAGCCTGTTCACTTTTCAGCGCGGTCTCGGAACCGCTGGGCGTATATTGGCTTGAGCCAAGCGCGATATGGGTGATTTGCGCGGTCAGCCCATCGTTGGACGCATTGAACACCGCTCTGAGCCCGGCCATCGTCAAAGTCGGGCTGATGGCACTCATGGTTGTCATTGCAGCTCCCCTTCCATTTTCAAAAACATGATTGCCTGGCCTTTGACGGCCAGTCCGATATCAGAGCCCATGACAGGCAAATTTGTCTCGCCAGCGCGAGAGACGAAACCAAACGCCCTCGTCGCAGCGCCAAGCCCCACCGAGCTGCCCATCACGGGTAACTTTGTCTCACCTTCGGCGCGAGCCAGGCCAACCGCCTGCCCGGAAAGCCCGAGACCAAGCTCGGTCTCAAGGCCAACACCGAGCGCAAAGCTGCTCTCTTGGCTCCATCGCTTCGTTGCATCGATCATTTTGAGGCTTGCCCGCTGAATCTTCTCATTCAGCAGCATGGCTTCGTCAGCATAAAGATGCTCATTCACATATACGGTGACTTGATGCGTATCATGGTGCCCGACGGGTTCCTGCTCGTACCACTGGGTAATGTGGGGCTGGATACCAAGCAGGCTTTGCCCAAGAATAACGCCGCCGTCAGTACCCTTGCGTTCATGGAGTTCCCAAGCACTGTCGATCAATCGGCGGGTCGCTTCTGGTGGTAATCCATCAGGGGGCAGGAACTCTTCCAGTGACCGATCATGAGCGGCAAGCGGCAGAGCTTCATCGGATGTCTCGTCACCAGTGCGCATCAGGAGAGAAGTAAAATCGAGACGGTCTGCCATCGCATTAAAGGCGCGAACGAAAGTGCGGGTTCGATCATCATTTATGCCTGGAGGAATGGCTTTGAGCGGAATACCACGCTTGGTGTTTTGATCAGTCATCAGACACCACCATGGTCAAATCCACGTCCGTCACGACACCAAACTGATGAGGGGCCAACTGACGATCTACAAGACCTGCCAAATCCAGCTCGATATCTACCAGATTTGTGAAATTGTTCCGGGCAACGACGGTGAGCGCCGATAGAGCAAGATAAGATCCGAGGGACCGTTGCCAGATGGCTGCCGCATCCGATAAGTCCGCTTCCATATCTAGCTGGGTGCTGGTTGCATCTCCTTCAATCAAAGCCGATCCGCTAACTTTGAAGCTGACGGCTTCCGCAGGAAAAACGGATACATCATCACCCTGAGGCCGCTTGTCTTCAGGATCGAGCCAGCATTTCACGCGAGCGCAGTAGTCTTCGGATGGAACGCCGCTATCCAGCAAAAGATAAATCCAGATATGACCCGGCTCGGGGCGAATGACGGCGACAGCAACAATTGCGGAACTGAATGCCAGAACCTGCTGGCGATAGCTTTCTTTCGGCCCTGCTTTGGAAATCCGGTCATGAGCATAGGCGGCACGCATCCGAAGGCTATCATCGTCCTCCTCATCAGCCCCACCTTCTGTCTCTGTGATATTGGCAACAGAGACACCATCTTGGGACGCCTGAAAGGCGTTGATCTGGCCAGCAATCAAGCCATTGGCGTCTTCACCTTCATCTTCAGCAGTCGCTCCCACGGTACCAGACAATTGCCCGGCTTCGATCAGTAACTGCTCATCGGTCGAGAAGCGATAGTCGCCCCCCACCGCAATTGTGCCTTCGGGCAGGTAGAAGTCCTCAGCCTGTGCGCTATTAAGGGTAACCTGCAAGTCGCAAGTGGCAGCAGCAGCCTTCAGCCGGTAGGTCGAATTGTTGGCGGCAACGACATCCAGATGCTCCCCCTCGGCGAAGAGCAGCCAACGTTGCTTGGAAGCAATCTGCCCTTCCTGACCAAGCAGCGAGAATCCATAAGAGAGAAGATCGATCAGGATCTGCTCATATTGTGCCGGATAGAGTGTGCGTTGCGGACCGTCTTCAGCATTTTCAAACCAGTCAACCAGCAGTTCTTTCCAATCAGCCGAACTGGTGGTGAAACATTGCGGTGCGCCACGGGCGATCAGCTCTTCAGCTGTATAGGCTTTGACCAGGTCGGAGGCCATTACGCAGCCTCCTGCAACTGGACCGATGTCCGCTGGATCTCCCTGACGACGGCTTCAACCGGATACCAGCTGATGGTCACCGCATAATGGGCAAAGTCGATGACTTCCGCCTCAATGCCGGAAAGCACGATGCGGGGTTCCCATTTGGTGATGGCGTCCCAGATTTCTCGTTTGATGGCGGGAATGGCAACAGCAGGCGGTCGGTCGAGATAATTCACCGCGTCGCAGAATTTCTCGGGCTCTGTTGGCACCGAACGTTTTGGCATCAGGACAATGGTCCGTACTGCCTGATGCAGATCATCAAGGCCAACAACAATCTCACCCCAAGAGCCTTCAGCGCCCAGAGAGACCTTATGTTGCCAATGAAGATAATCGATATGCACCATGCTGACAGATCCGCGTTGGAAATGAACCTGTCAGCAGTATAGACACGTGCGCTTTTTGAGGTTACGGAAGTGTTCCAGTTCAATTCAAGATAGAGATGCATTTTCACTGAGAAGGCGAGGATAGCAATGACCGAAAAGGCCTACGAGGAGAGAGTTATTGTTTTTATTGATTTTCTAGGCTTCAAGGCTTTGGTCGATAAAACCAAAACAAATCAACAAAAATTGCAAGAATTGCTGGAAGCTATGAAATCGCTGAAGGACGGAATGTCAGCCGAGCAGGAATTTGTCGACAGTTGCAGTTTCTCGCAATTTTCGGACTGTGTTGTGCTGACATTTAAAATTCATGAAGAAAGTGCCGTATTCTACCTCATAAACCAGTTGGCCATCATTTGCATTGAATTGATAGATAAAGGTTTTTTATTACGCGGAGCAGTAACCGTAGGGGATTTGTATCACGATGATGACTATCTAGTAGGACCCGGAATGATCGAAGCCTACCAACTAGAAAGCCAAGTGGCAAAATTTCCCCGAATTATCATCGATCCAAGCTTGCTAGAAGTGGCGCGAGATGCTCATGGCCAACAACACACCCCAGAGTATGAAGAGAAAAGCATAAAAAAATTCCTCAAAAAAGATAAAGATGGATGGTTGTATATAGATTATTTTTCTTTCGAAGGAGTGGTTGTTTCTGCAGGGATGGAGGAGGAGGCTTTTTCTGGTTATATTCATAGAATAGGAAAATTATGTAAGGATAATCTTGAAATTAGAAGCGTATCTGTATTTGAAAAAACTACATGGATTTTGGAAAAATACAGATGTGCAGTGAAAGAATTTCGCAATTATTATGAAAATCCAGAAACGAATAATCGAGAATACTGCCGTATAATTGCGGGAAATTCGTTACTAAAAAAGAGAGAGAAGAGAATGAGAAATCGACTACTTCTCGATATGTTGTTCAATTAAATATCACCCCGGCACCCCAGTCTTGCTCGGTCCCGGCAGCACATCCAGATGCTTGTGATCATCCCCGACCGTCTGGCCGTTATGGGTGAAGACCCCGCCTTCTGCTTGGAAATCACCAGTTACCTTGACATTGGCAGTAATATGCAGGTCTGAGCCTTCCATCACAGCCGAGTTGAACCCTTTGATCGTGACGTTGCCACTCGCCCGGTCTATGATCATCTCCATGCCGCTGGCAAAGACCTTATGCTCGACACCCGGATCATCCGATGGCGCGCTGTCTTCACTGTTCCAGCAGGAGCCGAGAACGCAGCCGTCCTCGCCATCCCAGTCAATGAGGCAATTGACTTGCTCGCCGACATTGGGCATGGACCAGCTCTTGTTGGCGCCGGTTCCGCTCTGGTTGGCATTTAGCCAGAAACTGTCGGTTTCGTCTTCATCGCCAAAGGTGACGCGGATTCGCCCCTTCTTGATTTCCTTGACGGTCCCTCGCCGATAGGGCGAATTCTTCTCATTGTTGCGAAAGCGCTCAGTCATCTCAAATCCCCTTGAGATCAAGTCTGGTGGTGTAGTTGCCGCGTTTGACGGAATGGGTGGCTTTGTGAATGAGGTAGGAACCCGCATAGCGGCCAAAGGTGGAGCCAAGAGCAACAACGAGGCCAGCCACCAAGGTGGGATCTCCTACCAACGACAGGCCGGCCGTGCGTTTGTTCTCATTGGCCTTGGCCAACCGGCCCTTTGCCAGTTTCTTGGCCTGCTCCTCATTTTCCACCCGCTCATCGATCTTCAGCACGTCGCCAGATTTGGAAGCAAGATCCTGCACTTCACCCTTGATAAGCTTCTTGGAGGTTGGATCGAGATAGCAAACCTTGGCCTTCTTGTAGGTCTTGGAGGACTGATCTTTTGCCTGCCAACGGGTGATTTTGGTGGGAGCGGTCAACTCGAATGTCTTGACCGGCCCTTGTTGTTCCAGATCTTCCCGTTTGTAAAAAACGAGCTGCTTATGCTTGATGGAGACGAAATATCCGAAATCCTCAGCCAGCCGCCTGATATAGGCAAGATCCCGCTCTCGGCGCTGGCGCTTGTAGTCGAACTTGATGTCTTCGATATCGCCCGAAACCGTATAGCCAAGGGTTTCAGCCGTTTCGGTAATGATCTTCTTGAGGTTTGTCTTCTCAGAGCCCTTGCTCTTCTGGGTGCGCTGATCCTTTTCTGGGAAGGCTGACGTGGCCCTGAAACACACACTATCGTTGCCGCGTGAGCCGCTGGCATCCGGGATGTCGACCTGATAGGAGCCGCAGGGCATCATTAAACCGCCTTTGTAGCCAATGCTCGCCTCAACGATATCGCCTTCGTCTGGACGCCATGCTCCGCGCCAGAGGCCGGTATCATCACGCAACCGCACGGCAACCTCATCCGCCTTGCCGTGCAGATTATCAGTCCAGGTGAAGTCCAGAAGGAAGGGTGCGAAGTCTGATCCGACATCGATGCCGTTGATGATCAAGGAGACGGCGGGTTCAGCAAGCTGGCTCATGAGCTACTCGCCCGCTTCCATGGAGGCAACTGGCTGTCATCGAGTATTGATTGCTCGATGACCGGAATACGTAAAGTCAGTCCAGTTGGCAGCAGAGCAGGAATCGAAAGCAGGGAAGCCACATAGAGATCCCGGTTTTCGTCAATGATCAGCGTATCCTTGCTGGCGTCACCATAATAGTCCCATGCCAAGAGATCCCAACGATCCCCGGCAACCGTTAAATGCTCAAGATATTCGCCCGTTTTAACGACCTCAGCCATCGCCTATCCTTTCTTGGTCAGGGGATTGATGAGGGCTGACGCGGCTGTTGCAAGTGCCGAGACCGCAGAGCTGAAGGAGATGGCCGCACCAGGAACTTCCAGCAGCTCAATGCTGGCCGATAGGCGAACGATACGGCCACCCTTGGTGGTCTTCTCAATTGTGGGAGACACAGACGTGATCTGATAATGGGTGCCGTCATAGTCACCATAGCCAGACGTGAAGGCCATGACGGAGCCTGATGACCGGGCAGCTTTCAGGCGCACATATTCCGATTGGGGATCGCAGAAGCTCTCATCGAAAAAGAAGGTAAGGGTCCGTTTGTCCAGTTCTTCACCCGCATATTGCGGAACGGGCTTGCCCCGCACCACCTTATGCTGATGGATGCTGTTGCCCCATTTCTGGCTGTCAGACTTCGGGCCGGACATGGCATTGTCCTGCCCCAGAACGAAGTCACCAAGATAGGCATAGACCGTCATCAGAACTCAAGTCTCCCGTCTTCATCCAGCTTCCGCTTGATCAGATCCACCAACACGTCGGCATGCTCTTCAAGCATGGCTTCAAAATCAGCTTCGGAGAGCGAGGAGCCAGATCCAACCGTGATGGCTGGCGCATAATTGAGCTCGATATGTACACCACCTGTGGCAGTTGGCGCGCTGGAACTGTTCCCACTCGCCGCCATGGCCAGTGGGCTTGGCGAGACGGCGACGGGAGCGGATGCGGCAAGTGCAGGAGACGCAGTGGCAACAGATGCTGCAAGGGCAGCGGAGGTCGCTCCCTGACGGATACGGTCTGACAGACGGGCCATTTCAGCGAGCTGACCATGATGGGCGATGAAGCCCCCCTGTGTGGCATAGCTAAGTTCCGGTCCTCTTTCCCCGACCAACAGCGGGCCGCGTCCATAAGTGCCGCCAGAGGCGCGTGCCTGAACCTCTTCGGTTTTGCCACCACCAAGCCAGGACGGAAGTTTTGGCATCATGGAGGACAGCTTGCTGCTGATGCTGGAAACCATCTGGTCGACAAGAGACAGCATGCCATCCCACAGAGATTTGAGGATTTTGACCCCGGCATCAAACAGGTTGATGTTTGAAAATGTGTCGACAATCTTCTGAATGGCGGCAGGCAGCCCATCGGAAAGCAAAGCGGGCCAATCAAACAGGGTTTTGAGCTTTTCCCAGAAGCCAGCAAACCACTCCGAAATGGAGCCCCAGTTATTGATTACGAGTCCCAAAGGGCTCCAACTGAACAGTGCCTTGAGACCCTCCCACTCAACTTGAGCCAAGCCCTTGATGCCAGCCCAGAAGGATCCGAACCACTCGGTCAGAGCAGACCAATTGTTGACGATGAGGCCAAGCGGTGTCCAGTCAAATAGGGTCTTGAGACCATCCCAGCCTGACTTCGCTAGTGTCTTGATACCGGGCCAGAATGATGCAAACCACTCCGAGATTGCACCCCAATTGTTGGCGATCAGGGCAAGTGGATGCCAGGACAAATTGGACTTGAACCAATCCCATGCGCCACTGGCGAGATTGACGATTTGATCCCAAAGGTTGCCGAACCAATCAACGATACCATTCCAATTCTGATAAATGAGATAAGCAGCGGCCGCGACGGCTGCAACGCCCGCTACAACCGCCACCACGGGCAAGGACAGTGCAGCAATGCCGGAGCCAACCAGTACTAGCCCACCGGCCAATTGCGCAAAGCCGGTGATGATGCTGGCAATGGCACCCAACAAAGGCAGCGCGATGAACACGCCAACCAAGCGGTTCCAGCCGCCAAGAGCGTCAGCGGCTGTTTTCAGCCAACTACCAACCTGCTGGAGCACTGACCAGAGTTCTTGTCCGAATGACCAGATGGCCTGAAGGCTAGAAATGATATTGCTGCTAATTTGCTCTGCAAAGGCTTTCAGGGAACCGTCTGCCTTCATGCGATTGAGCGTGTCGAGAAAGCCCTGCAGCTTTTCCTTGGCCCAATCAAACACGCCACTCTGAGCAATCAGAAGGCGGAATTGGAACCAATGGTCTGACATGTTCGAAAGCATGCCGTTCCATGTCCGAGACATTTTCTCGGATGCTCCGGAGGCACGGTCAGCCATCAGATCAACGAGCTTGGAGATGACGTCCTTGCCCAATTCTCCGGCTGACGCCAGTTTCTGAAGCTGGGCTGCGCTTTTGCCTGTTGCCTTTGACAACATATCCCAGACAGGAATGCCGCGCTCAACCATCTGGTTGATTTCTTCGGTTTGCAGCTTGCCCTTTGTCCAGGCTTGGCCAACCGCCATAATGATGCCTTGGAGTGTCTCTGCGCCACCACCTGACATGGCCAGAGTATCGACCAAGGCGCGCATGGAGCCGTTTGTCGGATCGATGCCGTAAACCTTGAGCTGGCGATAGGCTTCGATCACCTCTGGCAATTCCAGAGGTGTTTTGGCTGCGAAGTCAGTGATCCAGCCCATAGCCCGCTTTGCTTTTGCACTGGATTTCTCAAGCGCTTCAAGCTGAACCATATAGGTTTCAACCTGGGCCGCTGGGCCAATGACCATGTTGGCGGCACCTGCAGCAGCCCCGGCTGCACCAAGGCCAAGCCCACCCGCAACCAGAGCACCACGGGCCACCTTGCCAAGGCCGGATTTCATCAGGCCTGCGCCGTTTCGGATGCGGGCAAGCGCTTGCTTGAGACTGAAGACTTTGCTAATGGCTGTGGAGATGGAACCGGTAAAGCGCCCCATCGCAGCGATTGCATTGCTGATGGTCCCGCCTAGTGCAGCAGATGTTGCCTTAAGAGAGGCCATCAAGCGATTGGAGCGCTCAACCTGAGAAGCAAACTTGCCTTGCGCTGCGGCCTGCGCCGTGGTCTGTCCGGCTTGGGATCGCGCAAGCCTCCCTTGAGCCTTGTTGGCCTTTTCCAACTTCTGATTGGCACGCAGCAACTTGGCCATGCGCTTTGACGCACGATCCGTAAAGTCTGCAACAATGCCAAGGCGCATGGACATCAGGAATCTCTACCCTTTAGAGGCTTTTTCTACCGCTTTGCGTTCAGCTTCGGCCTTTGCCTCATCCATTGCCATCTGCTCCTCGAAGACACAGAGGAATTCCTCCTCCAGCATGGCATCCAGATCAGATGAGGCCCAACCGCGATTGACGAGATAGATGTGGCAGTCAAGGGAAGAGAGCCTTAGCTCTCCCCCATGTTCGTTGGCCCGTTTCCCTCATCATCCTCATCCTCGTCATCGGAGCCGAAGATTTCCGCCAGCAGCTCGTTGGCATCGGACATCGGGATATATTCGCGGAAATCCGCTTCGGTCAGCTTTTCACCATCAAACAGGCAAATCCGGCAAATATAGAGGATCTGGGCTTTGCCGAGCTTGTTTTTGGCAAGCCGCAGCGCACTGGCCCAGACCCCATGCTTTCGGAATTTAGGGAAAGAGACGACAACACCGGTTTCGGGAAGAGTAAAGCGGGCATCCCCCTCATTGGCGGATCGGTAATTTTTCAGTTTGTCGATGACAGACGAACGCTTCGTGCTGATCGCAGAGGTTTCCGTGGCAGACATGGCAAGCTCCTCAGAGAAAATAGCTGATATAAAAAGCCTCGCACGTTGCCGTACGAGGCTTGTCGCTCACCATGATAATGATGAAATCAGGCCCAGAAATCGCCGGAACTGTTCCCTGCACGATTGTTAAAGACATCAACTTCCAGCAGCGTCTGGTCGCTATCGTGAATGCGCTGGACAAGGCGGGAGCAGGAAAACTCCAGAGGGATATCTTCATTTTCCCCAAGAGAGACTTCCTGATGCTCATAGCCGGTAACACGCATGGTAAGGATCGAGATGCGTGTGAAAGACCGGTCCGCATCATATCCGTCTTCATTATTTACATCGACATATTGATGAAACTGAAGCTTTTGCGATTTTGTCGGATTGAAGAATGCAGCCATCAGATCCGGCTCAAAGAAGCTCATTGTGAAAGAGCCGCTCAAAGCTTCCAGAACACGGGTTGGCGGCTCATAGACCGCGACCTGACCAAGCGTCTCGATAGAAACGGTTTTCCATTTGATGGCCGGTAGCTGAAAGCTCTTGGCGATGCCAATCAGGCTGTTGTCTTCAAGATAAACATCAGACTGAACCGATTGGCCGTACCGACGATAATCTGTCATTGCCTTGCTCCTTTATCGGTTATGCCACATCGGCTGATGTGTCTGTGGTGGATAGGCCTAGAGGATCGCCCAGCAGGTCAGTATCGATCCAGTCATTCACGGTCAGCCATTCCATGACACCAACCGGAGCCCATTTCATAGTCCAGTAATAATGCCCTTCGGCAACAGTCGCTGTGGTGGTCTGCTGGCGGTCAAAGGCGAACCGGAAACCCGAAAGAGCCGGATCCTTGCCGGTGGTTTTGCCCAGCCCATAGGCATTGATGCGATCCTCGACCAACTCGATATTGGCCGGATTGCCGTTGCGGTCCTTCCACTGGTCGAGATAGTGAAGCACCGCCTCATGAAGCACATCTTCGATGAGCTGCACATGCAGGAAGTTGCGCATATTGGTATCGGTTGGCCACGCCATTGAGCGATTGCCCGAGGTGTGTGGCCCTTTGCCATGGCGCTCTTCGCAGGTGACAATGCCGTTGGCGCGCATTTCCTGCACATCGGACGTAAAGTCACCGGGAATATAAAGGCATTCCTGGGCAGGTTCTTCGCAGATGATTTCACGGTTGGACGGGCTGTGATGATAGCCAACCTCAACGATATAGCGCATCCAGATCGCTGCCAGAACAGGGCTATACCAGAGCGGGACTTCTTCACCTGCAGTCTCTGATGTGGTGTCGAGATCGACAAATTTCAGATAAGGCCAGCAGCCAACGGCCCGACGGGAGCTGACCTGCCAGTCAAAGTCACCACTCTCTCCACGCGCTTCTATGACCTGCTGGGCAGTGACACCCAAGGGAGCATCCAGAAAAAAGCGGGCACGGACCTTGTTTGCGATGGTTTGCATGGCAGTCCGAACGCCCGTCAGCGTCGAAAAACCCGGAACGAGAAGGAACTTGGGGAACCAGCCAAAGGATTGATAGCAGGCATAGGCATGCTGAAGACCTGATGGTTGTCCCGCTGCATCAAAGGCACCGATAATGTCCAGATTGGTGACCACACTCGGATCCGGACTTCCTTCAGTGGCATGGGTATCCGGATCAAACACGTTGACCACACAAATGGTGCCGATCCCTTGCGTGCCTTCCTGATCGAACATCTGATGCAGCGCTGCCGGGATGGTGTAGCCATCGCGCA
Source organism: uncultured Cohaesibacter sp. (assembly GCF_963676275.1). NCBI lineage: Bacteria > Pseudomonadati > Pseudomonadota > Alphaproteobacteria > Hyphomicrobiales > Cohaesibacteraceae > Cohaesibacter > uncultured Cohaesibacter sp. Next base: position 3,769,126 of record NZ_OY781091.1, read on the forward strand.
CCGGCCCGAAATGCTCTGCAATCTGATCACGACGCTTGATCAGGATCTTCTTGTTGATGTAGGCGGCACGCTCTTCAGCCGTTGCATGAACCTCCTGAATGGGAGCCGTGCCGACCAGCAGAGCCGTTGCCGCTTTCAACTCAGTAACAGTCGTGCCACCATCATCAACCGTGACAATCTCTGCGCCATATTTACGTTCAGCCATTGGTAACTCCCTTCGCTTCGATCAGCTTCATGGCTTTCCAGCCTTCAACAACCGGGTGGCCATCCAGAAGGCTGTAGGTTTTGCCAGGATGAAGGGTCTCATCCAGAAAGATGACCATCATGTCATCGGTGCCTTTGGCCTTGAGGCACACAGACTGGACTGGTCCGGAATAAAGATAGTCCTTAAAGGCCATCTCGGGTTTGCTTGCGTCAGACATGGTCAGTCCTCCTGTCTTGCGCTGTTGAGGGGGTAACGGGGGCGTGGAATATTGTGCTCGGCGGCGACCGCCACGGTCTCGCAGGCAATATCGATCTGCCAGTCCCAGCGTCCGGCCTGCTGACCAACCATCTGGTCTGAGACCAGATAGAAGGGCTTGCAGCCATCAAGACGCACATTCTGGGCTGCCTTGCGGATCAGCTCGATGGTGCCGTATGCCGCGAGGCGCTCATCTTCGGCACCACCGCGCAGGGCATAAACATAGAGAGCCAGCGTGAACTGAAGCTCACGCACCTGCCGGATCTGGTCTGTTGGCTTGCTGTAGCGGGAACCGGAATAGTGAACCAGACACACCGCTTTCATCCTCGCCATATCGAACTGTTCCGGTTCATTCGGGAACGGAGCGATATAATAGGGTGATGGCAGGAATGCCTTGAGCCGTTCAACCAGCCCGCTTTCCAGATTGGTCAGCAAATCGGTTTTGATAATGAGATCAGTCAAAGCCGTATCCCTTCAAGATATGATCGGAACGGCTGGCTGGAAAAGAATATTGAACCGCAGTGCCGTCCTGGCTCTGGGCAACATCAAGTCCCGGTAAATCCAGATCAGATCTGCCCGCATAAATGTCCTTTAGCCATGCCATGACATCGCGATAACGATCCCGCCACTCATCGGACACACCAGAGGTGTCATGCACCCGATCCCGAAGCCAATAGATGACGAGCGTCTCCAATGCCCCTTTCAGAGCTTCGGGCATTTCTTCCGGAACCATGCTTTCCAAGGCGGGATAGCGGGATTTGACGTAACCGGAAATCAGGCTCTGGGCACGCTTGATTTGATAGGTGAGACGGGCGGTATCTATTTGCCGACCTGCGGCACCATTCCAGCCACCCGTCCCGCAAAGCGCGAGCAGATCGCTTTCGTCCTGGCGAGCAATCAGCTCTTCGACCGTTAAATATGTCCCCGTCTCAGCCATGATCTAACGCGTCCTATTCGCTCTCAGCTTTGCCGTCTGCATCGGATTTGACGGCAACATTCTGCGCCTGAATTTCGGCCCAGATGGCTTTCACCTCATCAGCAGACACATCAAAACCGACCAGTTTTTCGATGACGGAGACTTTCGGTTCTCCGGCCTTGGTCAGGTCGGTTTCCGCATTCAGACTTGGGAAGGCGTTAAGGATTGCCTGCTTGCGCTCTTCATCAGTGAGGATGCTCTCAGACTTCACGTCAGGGGAGTTGCCAGCATCATCAGGCGCACCATCTTCGGTCTTGGCTTCTTCCGGCGCATCCTCTTCGGGCTCACCGACCACCTTGAGTTTGAGAAGCTGAGCTGCTTCTTTCGGTGTCATGGAAATTCGGTTGGCTTCCGGATCGCTCGGCTTGTAGAGAATGCCATTGCGACGAACAGCCGAAAGCACCGGATAAATCTTCTCTTCAGACATGGCTTCAGACTTTCAGATTTTGGAGGAGGAAGGTGGCCTCATGGCCACCCTAAAGATTAAGCTCAGGCTGAGGTGGCGTTCCGGATCAGAAAGCCTGCCTTGTTGGCAATGATCAGTTCCTTGACGCTCTCGCCAGACCGGACCAGCTTGCCGCCATAAAGCCCCATATTGGCAGGAAGCGTTCCGGCAACTTTCTTGCCGACCTGCGCCGTGTAGCCAAAGGTCAAACCTCCGGTGGTGTCGGCGGTGCGGTTGATGAACTGGCCAGAAACCGAGTTGCCCCAGACCCGCACCAGCTCGGGATCTTCACCGGGCTTGTTGATATTGACGCGACCTTCACCGACCAGCACCCGCTTGACGCCGATCAGTTCGGCAAACTGGGCCTGCGTGACGCGACCGCTATCTCCGCTATTGCCATGCACGGCTTTTACCACAATCGGGTTTTTGCGCACCGCAAACCACGGCTTGTGCCCGAAGGTGATCTGGTTGGGCTTGATCCAGCAGGAGGCCATCAGGTCTTCAATGATGGTGAGTGGATCAGACGCGGGATCGTCAAAGAGATCGGTTCCGGCCAGCGTTTCAACCAGACTGTCATCATATTGGGATGCATCGGTCACCAGACTGGCAACCCGCACTTCCCGGCCTAGAATAACAATGTCGGTTGCCCGTTCCGTTGCCCGATGCTCGGGATTGAAGCCATTCTTCTTGGCTTCATCAATCGTGACCTGGTCCAGAGGTACGTCGATGCCGAAATCCTCAACCGATGAATCCTTCTCGGTCCCTTCGATCTCGACCTGGTTCGGCGTTGAACGACGCCCGACCTTCGTGTCCGGCAAGGTGAAGGCTTCCGCTTCGTTGTAGGACTGATATTTGAAGTTGCGGGCAGACGGCACGCGAGGCAACACATCGTCAGCAATGAGACTGTAATCGGGGTTTCGGTATGAGACCGCGATATTGGTCAGCGTCGGGCTCGGGGCAAATTGGTCCGTAGCTGTGGCCATGACGAAACCTTTCTAAAAGGGGTTAGAGGGAGACGGCTTAGCCGTAGAGAATGGATGGCTGAATGAAGACAGACCCGATGACACCCACACCACCGGCTTCCATCGCCCGACCGATGATCGGAAGAGAGGCATCAGCGGCGGGTTCAGCCTTGATGGCCCGCGCCTCCGCATCTGCAGTCAATGGGTCGCCATAGGCAACGGCAGCGCCATATTCCACCGGACGGATCTGGTCGTGATAGACATCGATCCGATCACCCGTTGCAGCCGCACCGCGAATGCCCGATGTGCCAATCAGCACATCACCAACACCGGCAATAGCCATGTGGCCTTCTTCTGCGCCAAAGGTGACGAGACGGTTCTTCTTGATGAGGCCATCGGCCACATAATTCTTGATAAAGCCCATATGCGCTTGCATGAGGTCTCTCCTGAACGGAAACGGGAAAAGGGTTAGTCGATGGGCAACCTGTGCTTCTTGCGCACAGTCACCACTGCATCCGAGGTGGACACTTCAATCCCTGCCGAACGCTGACTTTCCTGAAACGCAATGGCCTCCTGCGCGATCTGATCATCGCTGACGCCATCCGGGTTCAGGTCATCGCCAAGATCCATCTCGCCAAACTGGACGATTTGCGGCTGGGTCTTGAGCACATCCTTGAGGAGATCGACCAGATCGGCCTTCTTGGTCTCAGCGCCATCGGCAAACTCGATTTCGTCGGCATCTAGATCTGACGCCCCATCCAGCAGAGCGACAACCTTGGCACGGTTGCCCGATGGAAGCCTTCCACCATCGACAAGGCTTTCAGCAAAGGCGATATGATCAGCATGACGCTGCTCCGCTTCGCGTTCATCAAGCGCCGCCTGACGGGCATCCAGCTCGGCTTCACGTTCAGCAAAGGCAGCAATCTGATCAGCATCATCCTGACCAAGCTCGGGGGCAGTACGAGATTTTGCAGGCTTGAGGGCCATGTCATCATCCTCACTATGTTCGTTTTCGGAAAATTCGGGGGAACTGGTCGTGGGCGGCACATCGCCAGCCTCATCAATCCAGCGAATGGAATAGTCGGGCAGGATATTGTCCGCAGTCTCGATCCCGTCCTTCTCGATCAGCCATTCGCGGAAGCGGCGAAACAGGCTGGCCACATCCTTGAAGGCGACATCGGAGAATTCGATGGCGATGGCGTCTTCATCATCCCCGGCGAACTCAACCGGCTTTAGACCAGGAACAGCGGGGGCAACAGCGCCAAGGAACCCGACATGTTTGGGATAGAGCGCATCACCGGCAGGGTTGGACGTAGCCCCCGGCTTGTAAAAGGACATGGAAATGCGCTTGTAGCGGCCACCCTCGACCGCGTCAGAGAACTGCGGCTCCAGCTCGCCGATGTCGGCATAGAGCCGGTCAGCCTCGTCATCATAGGAAAAGGCTTTCACCCAACCATAGGCAGGATCGTCAGTTTTGGGATGACCAACCACGACAGGCACAGGACAGAGCTGAGGATCATAACGCTCAGCCAGATCAGCCAGATCTTCAGCCGTCGCGCTGAACGCCGTACCGCCCATCGCCGTAAACGTGCCCGGACGGAACACCTCAATGCGCTTCGTTTTGTCTTTGTCATCTACCTTGGCCACACCGCATCTCCTTGAAACAGGGTGATGGCAACATGGCAGATAAAATGACAGCGCTCGCCGGAACTGTTCCGGGTGCTGTCATCGCTGGTTTTTATCGAGAATTTGACGCCCTTCTATCACCAACCGCAACGAGGGGGCAACCCATAAGCGTAGATAGCCTCGATGTGGCTCTCTAACGCGCCTTTAACGCGGGGTGATGCGTGGTTTTGGTACCAGCATTTATCAAAGGTAATTATTCTCGTGTTTCCACCTTATGTGAACAATCGCAAGGCATTGAATAATGGGGTTAAGGGAAATAAATTGCATATATGGTGCATGTCTATCCAAAGGTGCAAAATGTTTGCTTCTAATATTCATGAAGATGAGATTGAAAGAAGAATTGATATTTTTCGCGATGAGGCCCAAAAGAGTCTATCTGATAACGATATAGTCAATAAAATTTGTTCCATTTTCGGAGACGCATATAGCTTTCCAACCGTATCCGGTTTTTATGACGTTGGAACAGAGTTTTTTCGAGCCAGACCGATCGGTGATGATGATCACAAATTTCCTTTGAAGAGCATGCAGCACGTCGGGGATGCATGGGAAAAACCAGCCGATATGGTAGAAACTCAAGGACGTCTCAATGGCATTAGGAAAAGCGTATTATACTGCTGCCCTAATAACCCATTTCTTGCAATTGAAGAATCAGGAGCAAGTGCGAACAAACACGTTTCCGTGATTGTTTATCGCGCAAAAAAGCCAATTAAATGTGCGGTTCTTGGCTGTTATGAAGAATCTCAACTACCAAAAGACAAAATGACCCGCTTATTTTATTCCTTTCTTGAAGAAGAATTTAGTCAAGTCGTCAAAGAAGGTGAAGAGAGTCGTTATGCAATCACCCGAGTTATAGCGGAAACTTTTTTCAGTTATCCAAATCAAGATGCGTGGTCCTATCGGTCGGTAAAATCACGATCTATGTGGAATGTCGCGTTTTTGCAAGGAAAACAGAAAGAATGTCTAGAACTGATCGGAGTCATGCTTTGCGATATAGGAACCACTTCCCGAGAAGCTTTGCATGTTAAAATGGTTGTCGATTTCGATCAAAAGTCAGGAAAAGCCAAATACCATGCTGTCGGTTCAGAACAGCAAAAGAAACTCTTCCCTAAAATTTCCCAGAACTGACAAAAATTCAAACCTTTCGCTACGTATTGATATAGTATTCTTCGACAGGATTTGGCATTTTGATCATCTCTTCAAATACTCTTTCAACTCTTCCCGGATCACCTCTTCATCCTCTCGCCCGATGCCGATATAGGGTCGGGCCGGGATCTTAACACCCTTGTTGAACACATAGCCTTCAGCTCCACCGGCAACAGGGATACGTAGGGATTGGAACCGGCGTGGTTTTATGGTCGCCCCATGCTGCATGACCCAAACCTTGGGATGGTTGAGGTTGGTGCCGACCTCAGCATTCGCCGCACTGGCTTTGAAGTGGACTGAGCGGATCAGTTCACCGCTATCCCGAAGGATCCCATTGGGCTGTCGGCGGTTGGAAAGAGTGAGTGGCGTCAGGGGTGCCCATTTGTTGCCGTCCGGATCTTCCTCCTTCTCAAAGCGGTCCATGGTCTGATCATAGAGCGCCATGCCAATAACACGATGAACAGCGGCCTTGTCTTCGATCCTGTCGATGAGGCGCCGGATTTCCTGATCGGCGGAAGCATAGTCATATGTGAAGCTCAGGAACGGCATTTGAAACATCCCTCCGGAATTGCTATATTATAACTAGATGAAGTCGGGGGCCGGTGCGGGCCTCCATACCGATTTCACTCGAAAGGCAGCTCGCATCGGCTGCCTTTTTTAGTTTTCGTCAGCAGACGTAGCGCGACGGAACAACAGTGCCCCACGACGCCATGTATTGATCTGGTTGAGGTTTGGTTTTCGCTTGCGGCCTGTTTCTGCATTGTAGATGGTGGTGCCATTCCAACCATCCTGCCCCCATTCAAAGACACTGAGACCGGCCAGATTGGGCGAAGCCCGAAGATAACGGCGTTTCAATACCCATTTCTTGAGATGGCTATGCCATTCCCAATCCACCCAGATCTCGTCTGGATCCTTGAGAGCTTCAGCGAGGCGCAAGAGTTGAACAGAGCGGGAGGAATTGAGTTTGATGAAGCCATCATGGCGTTTAAACAGTTCCTCGCCGACAACAAGCACTTGGCCAGCTTTATCCCTAAACAGGACGGGCTCACTTTCATCCGCACCGAACGTGGACAGGAACGCCGAAACATAGTCCGCATCCTCCAGTCCTTTGGGAAGCACTTCAGCTTGCACGGGACGCGCAATTGCTTTCATATCAGGAAGAGGATCGATGTGGGGCAAGGTGAGTTGTTTTGGGTTACTGAGCTGCAACTCACGCGGAATGGTTCCGTCCGCCCATGTTCGTCCTGGCGCATAGGCCCAGCCCATGTCTACACCGGCAGGATAATCAATCTCTTCTCCTGTGCCTGGATCGCTTCGGCGTACATGCTGGATGGACGGTGCGGTATCCGGAGCCTCCTTGCCCATCCGTTTGAGCTTGGCGCGACTGACAGGGCGCACGCCGCACCCGCATTTCCAACCATTGGGCGGGAAATAGGTCTGCCACCATGGATCATCAGCCCGAAGGATCAGGCCATCCCATGCTTCATGCTCCTCGCGTGGATGAAGCGGGATGCGTTCCCATGCATGCTTATACTGCCAATAGGGAAAGGCCTTAAGCGTGGCCGGATCGGTCATCTGCTTGTAGCGACCGGCGGCGTAGGCGGTTTTCAGGTTGGTCTCGTAGATGACACGGGCACGCCAGTTACGCCCCCCTTTATAATCCCAACCATGCTTTTTAACGATCTCGTCAAAGCGATCAATGAAACCGGGATGGTAGCTATCGTCTTTATCGAGCCAGCCCTTGAGCGGCATTCCCTTGGCAATTGCATCATCAATAGCCTGCTGGAAGTCTTCCAACAGCGCATCCTTTTGCGCACCGGCCACAACAAAAGAGCGATCATGGCCATGATGGAGCAGATCGGACCAGGTGCGGGTTGGCAGGCGCACTTTCTGGCGATGGAAGTCCAACGCCTCATCAAATGACCCAACCTCAGCAAAGCTTACTGGAATTTGGTCTTTTTTTTTGAGCCGACAGACTTGGAAGGATAGATCCCCGTCTCGTCTATGATGTCAGATCGGCCCGTGATCTCGGAAAGAGCGATGGCGTCGCCCAGAATACGGCCCATCGGATCAATTTCTAGTTCACCAGACAGATCCAGCAAAGCCTTGGAGGCTTCACCAAAGCTGGTGACTTCGGCCAGTCTCTCGCGGATCCGCTCAAGCCAGATCTGCTGTTGAGGACCGGCCAGATCTTCCAACTGGTCAATCAGGTGAGCAACCGGACCTTCATCATCAGCAAAGGAGCTTTGCTGATCGTCAGAAGGAACCGTCACCTCAACCGGAATCATTTCCGCATCAAATACGCTCGAGAGCCATTCCTGCAGGTTCTTTGGCTCGAAGCCCTGTCTGCGCGCAGCATCAAGGGAACGAATATCAGACTGGCGACGCTCCGCTGTCTTCTTCTTCTGATCTTCTTCCTCGCTCTCATTGCGAGGACGTGGACGCCAGACAGTTGGCGATCTGGCACCCGGCCAGTTCAGCTCGGTAATCCAACGCAGCAGGGTTTCATTCAGCGTATCGGAAAGCTGGTCGCAGTCATCGTCAACGATACTGTCGGTCTCATCGGCATGGGTTTGGGCGGCGGCGCGAGAGCCTTGTCCTTTGACGCTGGTCGATAGCGTGCTGCCGAGAACCACCTCGGAGGTCTGCTCATCCCAGAACCGGCACCATTCCTCATATGAAGCATTGCCAGAACGGGCAGCCTCCAGAAAGCTGACCTCGGTTCCGATTGGCGCAACCAAAGCGCCCTGTTGCACCATGGCAATCAGGGAGTTTAGCAGTTTCTTCTGTTCATTGTCTGGAGTGCCAACCGCAAACTTGCCAAAAGGAATGGGGGCGGCAAATTTGTCCAGGAATTTCATCCAGAAGCCAACGCCCTCGCGCTTGAACAGCACATGCCAGAACAAGACGGAACCAAGGCCCAGACCGTAGGGATTGTTGCCTTCCGCCCCAAACCGGTGCGTGATGAACTTCCGTTTGGGAACGGCTTCCCCTTCAATGCTATTGCCCGGTGTCAGCAGACGCGGATTCCAGTCTTTGTCAAAGGCAAAGCGCATCGGATCATGGGACTTGATCCTGACTGGCACGACAAGCCCATCTGCATTGCGCCCCCAGACGATCTCCGAGATAGCAAAGCCCTTGAGGATCGCTTTCGCCAGATCCTTGCAAATGGCATCAAAGGGCAGCGCATCGAGTATTGCCTCAATGCCTTCCTTGGCCTTGACGTCCCGGTCTTCTTCGCTAGCCGCCTTCACGATCCATTCACGGCGCGTAATCTTGGAATAGCGCTTGCTGAGCGTTGCCTTCGCTCGGCCATCCTGCATCACCTCATCATAGAGTTTGAGGCCCTTGTGTGGGCCTTTCTCCTTGATGGTCGGATCCTGCGGAACCAGAATGTCCGAATAAAAGGGAATGGTGATATCATTCTGTGCCGTCGCAATGAGCTGCCCGCCGTTTCTGGGCAGTGAAGCATTCGTCTCCGGCTTGGGCAAAGCGCTTGCTTGTTGAGCCGTCCGGTTGCGACCACGATTTCTGCGGGATTTGCGGCTCATAGTCGATAGCCTCCTAACGTGCCCTGACTGGTCGGGGCGGCAGTGGTGATACTGGTGGCGGTCAGAGTGGTGGCAGCCATTTCAATAGTGTGTTTCCAGAGCATTTCCAGACAGTCCGGCCCGTCATCATGATCCGCCATCGGCCATTGCTGAAGCTGATCGATCAAGGTCTGCTGGCTCTTATGCAGGCGGATCGTCCCATCGGAGATCGGGATCTGAAGCCGCTCGATGCGCAGGTTCTTGTCAATGATCGGAGAGACCGGATAGGCAGGCAGGGCAAGGCCAGCATTTGCCGCCCGCTTGATCAATTCGGTGCGCAGGAATTCCTGAAACTGCACGACCTCGGCAAACCACATCTGGCATTGATATTCCCGCTGCATGGAAATGATATCAGCGATGATGAGATCCGGAACGCGACGGCGGATTGAAGCTTCCACGACATCGAGAATGGCGCTTTCCTTGTCATAGGCCCCAACCAATATGGCCGATGGGTCGCGATTGTGATTATTCTTACCAAGGGATGGGTCGACAGCGCCAAAGAACAACCAGTCCCGATTGATCCGTACCCACCATGCGATGCTCTGAAAGGGATTATCGAGCGCGAGGGGCTTGTTCTGATACTCGCTTTCAAAGGCGGCATGATCGCCCGCCCGCTCCTTCATCAGGAAAAGCAAAGAGTGATTGGCCGGCCAATTAAGAACCGCGCCCTTGTCCATCGCTTCCTTGTTGGCTGCATAGAAGGCATCAGCCTCCGGCTCGCCCTCATTGAGATAGGTTTCTTCCCATGCATCCCAGAGCGCCATATCATCCGGCCACTGGAGGATGGCGCGGAACTCAGTGACATGCCATCCGGGCTTTTTGGAATAGCGGACGATAACCGCATCAAAGTGCAAGACAGTCCCGGCATAAAGCACATCCATGGAGCCGTCGGTCGGGCCGAGCTTGAGAACGGCCTTGGCGATCCAGCTTTCCAACTTGTCGCGCTGTTTGGGGCTGGCAACATTCTCGTCGTTTTCGATATCGTCAAGGATGGCCAGGTCCGGACGATAAGGACCATGGCGACGGCCTCGGATTTTCTTGCCGGTACCGAAACCCTCCACCTTGACGTTGTTACGGGTGACGATATCGCCCTCACGCCAGACACGGCCCTGCCCAAAGATCTCAGGGAAGTCATATTTGAGGCGCGGATTGACTTCCAGCTCGGCCTTGAGGGCTTCCAGCATCACGGCTGCCTGTTCGAAGGCATCCATGATCAGGACAATATAATGCTTGAGCCCTCGGACGATGCACCAGAGCGGGAAAATGAGACTGATATGGGTGGATTTCGCAGACCCACGCGGCGCGATGACAAGCCGTTTTTGGCCGTCTTTCGTGGTCACCATCATCGGAAGGCCTTCATAAAGATGCTCATGCAACATGGATGGCGCTGAGGTCAGATAGTGCGGGAAATAGGTCTCGGCAAAAAAGCGATAGCCCGTCTCGGCATCCGTCACCTTCCTTTGTCTTTCGGCGCGCAAACGGGGATCAATCGGAAAGGCTTCCACCTCCAGCTCGATCTTCAGGCGGAAGGCTTCCGCCATATCGGTCAAGCCGTTCAGGAACTCCTTTGATTTGAGCTGCTTTTTAAGGGCTGGTTTGCTCATCCGTAAACCTCGACAAGGCGCTCGCCAAAGGGCTCAAGGATTTCCAGAAAGGCTGCGGCATGCTGGGGGTAGAATTCGCGAATGAACTCGGCCTGCCGCTGCAGGACATCGTTGGCGACACCAAGCTCGGAAATCTTTGGCGCGACACGACCGGCACTGGCAACCATCTTGTTGAAGGCATCCGAAAGGCTGGCCATCGCCTTGACGCGTTCTTCCGGCGACAGATTGCCATCATCCTGCAATTGTTCAATGGTGGCTTTGAACAGCGTGACGAACTGCTCAACCACACCGGAGACAACCGTCTCCAGCCCTTCACCCGCCATCATGTGCGCGGCTCGCGCCACATCCCAGTTGTCACCACTCTGCTTGGCGTCTCGCTTCCAGCGGCGTACGGTGGCCTCGGATACACCAATTGACAAGGCAATGACCGGAACAGACTGCTGATCCCAAATGTAGGCCCTGCGGGCATCGATCCTTTTTTCGTCTTTATGCGCCATGGCCGGATATCAGATCCCGATCTTGTCTTTGATGAAGGCAAAGCCAATCGAGATCACGCCAGAGGTGATCACCGAATTGGTGATAGAGCGTCTCTCGACCATGCGCAGGCGTTCATCCTGCTTTTCCAGGCGGTGATCAAGGCCATTGACCTTTCCATCGATCCCTTTCAGAAGGCCTTTGATTTCTCCAAGCTGCGCATGGATTTCCTCGGACATCAGGACTTTCTTTTCCGATAATTGAGGCCGCGAACAACCTTCTCAATTGGACGTGTGACGAAATAGGCAGAAAGGATCCAGCCAGCCCAGTCGCCGATTGGATCGGGCAGCTTGGCAACACTCCACTGGAAGTGGAACAGGCTGTCAGCGATGACTGCGCCGTAATAGGCAATGGTGGGATAGGCAAAGAGCGGACGGATCATGGCCGTGAGCCACCAGCCCTGTTCGGCAATCACAATGTCACGCGCGGCATTTCGAGCTGCGACATCCGCCTTGATCTCTTCAATGGTGACCTGCGCACCGATCTTGGTACGTTCTGTCAGACCATCAGCCTTATGCTCGAAATAGGACAGCACCCGGTCAACAATATCGAGCCCGAAAAAGGAAAGGAGCTTGGTGCCAAGCTTGACGATCCAGCCAATCATCCCACATGCCTCCAGTTCTGCGCATCCATCAAGCGGCGCTGTTTGATCTGATGGGCTACAAAGATGATGGCAAGGCCGACCAGACCAAAAGCCAGCCACTTGTTGTCAGCAATCAAAGTGAAGAGTGGTGATAGCTGCATCCGAAGAGACTGCAGAGTTGCGGTCATTTGGCCCAGACCATCAAGCAGGCCTCCGGGATCAGCCCCATCCAGTCCACCGGCAAGGGTGCCAGTTCCCAAAACTGCACCGCCAAGCCGCGTTAGCCAATCGGCTTTCCTAACGGTGTCGGAACCGGATTTGCGCAAGTCTGCGACCGTCAGGCTATCCCGGCTATTGCCGAGCTGCAGGTTGATCGGTACAGCGACTTCGAGAGCCGACTGGGTTTTGGGGCCAACCATGCCGTCTGTCTTAAGGCCATGATCGACTTGAAAAGCCACCACTGCACGGCGGGTAGCTGGGCCAAAATCGCTATCAACCTTGACATGATAACCTAACTCGCAGAGCCGCTCCTGCAAGGCCTTGACCATATAGCCTTCCGAGCCAAGCCGGAGCATGGTGAACCGAGCGGATGCTTTGCTCTTCCTTGCCCCTTCCGATCCGCTAAGGCGTTCATCGGCCTTGCGCATCAGGTTTGCATAATGGGTCACCTGACCGGAGCCATTGTAACGGCGGGCAATCCCCTCCCAGTCTTTTTCGCGCAACTCGTCAGCAAGGCCGGAATTTTCAAGGAAGGACAGAAAGGCTTCGACACAATGGGTGCTGGATTGAGCCAATGCCAAGACGAATTCGGAAACAGTGCCATAGCCGCAAAGGCGATGATTGAACCCCATTCCCTGAAAGGAAGCATAGGAAGCTGACTTCAACGCGGCCTCCTCATCGAGGCGCGCCCATTTTTCCATGAGCGTCCAGCGCTGATCGGAGCCTTTACCACCAAGGCCTTTATAGTTGGCACGAGACCATTGGCTTGCCGACAACCGCAAACTTAAGGCCTTCTTGCGCAGGCTCTTTGGCAATTGGCGATTAAAGATATGCTTTTCGGGAAGGATGATCAGGCGACCTTGATCATCATAATCATCACCGTCACTCTCAACTTCAAGGATGGCTCGAAGAACATTGACCTCACAGCCGATACGACTGGCAAAGGCTTCAATGGTGGCTGTGATATCGGTGACTTCGCCACCGCCTTGGCGCAACTGGGCAACAACAGACATAACTGGCCTCGTGGAATTCGGGACGAATTTTGAGACCAATGTCCTCTTTTATGTCTGGGGAAGCGCCGGAACTGTTCCTTGAACAAAAGAATGAAGAGCAGGTGAAATACGCGCTCTCCAAGGATAACATGTATTGGCGCGGCAAAAACATCACTCAGCTATTGCCAGCATGTTTAATTTGAAAGAGCAAATACTGCGAATAAAGGAAAGGCAAGTTCCTCGTAACACCGCTGCTATCTGATTTTACACTAAATGATTGATGCTCTGGCTTATTATCCCGTTCTGCGATAATCTCCACCTTGAGTTGAATTTAGTATTCTTTAGGATGAATGACCGAATGAGTTTTCTGCCTATAAAAAAAATGCTCGAACGAGTATCTCATAATGCAACGGAGTCTGACACAACTAGGTTCTGGGAGCTCACTTATGCTGGAGAGTTTTTGATACGCCTAACTGCAGCAACGCTTGTCGCGTGTGTTGATAGGTCTCCAGATAGAGATCGATATGGATTAGAATACAAGCTAGTTCGAGCAGATGGTATAGGCGACTGGGTACAAGCAATCGAACAGGTTTTAACAGGCCCTCCAGCATCTCACTTAAACCCTTTTGCTTATGAACTCAGAAACAGTCTTACAAAAAGAGATAAAGTTGATAGCGAGAGATCTGAAGCCATTAACCTTTTGGTGGACGTTCTCAAGAATGTGTACAACCCGGAGTTTGAGATAAGAGAGACCCCCTCATTTCGATTGTGGTTGAAATTATTTGTAACAATAAGAAATAAATCTAGAGGGCATGGGGCTCAAACTCCAGCGAAACTGAGTAGTTGCGTCGAGTCACTAGAAAAATCTATAGATATATATATTAATTCTATAAGACTTGATGATTTTGAGTGGGCATATTTGCATAGAAACTTATCAGGAAAATATAGAGTTATAGGAATTTCAGATAATTGCGGAAGTTTCGATTTTTTAAAAACCTCAAAAGCTCAAGATAGTAAAAATTTTCAAAGCGGGTGTTATATTTGGCTATCAGAGCCGAGACGCGTTAATTTAATATATACAGATCAAGATTGTCTTGATTTTTTCTTTCCAAATGGGGATTTTAAATTAAATGACTTCGAACTTCACTCTCTTATTTCAGACAACAGGAGAAGGCAAAGCAATACTGACTTTATGAACCCTATTGCTTCTTTGCCCCGCAGCGAAACTGAAGGGCTTTCAAGCCTCGAAGCGATTGGAAATGTTCTGACGAACATACCGGAACGGCCAAGACTTTACATTGCAAGAAAAAAATTAGAGGTTGAAGTATATAAACTTTTAGAAAACGACAGACACCCGATAATTACACTTGTTGGACGAGGTGGAATTGGAAAAACCTCTTTAACATTAAAAGTATTACACGAATTAACTTTGAATAATAGATTTGACATCATAGTCTGGTTCAGCGCAAGAGATATAGACTTAACTACAAGCGGAGCAAAAACTGTAAGACCATCCATTTTAACAGAAAAGGAAATATCAAAGCAATTTTTTGAACTTATGGGGAAAAAACAGAATGGCAGTTCTGGAAAATTTGTATCTGAAATAGATTATATGACAAGCCAAATGGGATGTGGAGAAACTGGCCCAATTCTTTTTGTTTTTGACAACTTTGAAACGTTACGTAACCCACAAGACATTTTTGCTTGGATAGACGCTAGCATCCGCCTCCCAAATAAAGCTCTAATTACATCTCGCTTTCGTGATTTTAAGGGCGATTACCCTATCGAGATTTCTGGGATGGGGCGCTCTGAAGCGGACGAACTCATAACTGTCACATCACGTAATTTGTCTGTTGAGGGTCTATTACAATCTAGAGATAGAAACGCAATCATAGAAGAATCTGAGGGACATCCATATATAATTAAAATACTTATTGGAGAAATAGCCGATACAGGAGCCTATACTCGTCCTTCGCGGATAATGGCAAGGCGCGATGATATACTTGTCGCTCTATTTGAACGAACTTTTGGTGCATTATCACCGCTTGCAGCTCGAACATTCATGATGCTATCGCAGTGGAGATCAACGGTACCTCAGTTATTGGTTGAAGCCGTTCTTCTGAGGCATGCTGCCGAAGAAGCTATTGATCCTGAAACTGCCATCAATCAACTGGTTAGAACTTCACTAATTGAGCGGAGTCAAGATCCGGAAGGTAGCGACCACCTACTAGTGCCGCTGTCCGCGTCCATTTTTGGTCAGTCGAAACTACAAGTGTCAGCAAGCCGTATGTTAATTTTGGATGATGTTAAATTTCTTCAGTCACTTGGAGCAAGCGATCAGAGAAAAGATGAGAAAGGTATATTTCCGAGGCTTAAAAACCTGTTCTCGAGCTTCGCTAAACGAATTGAGCACAATGAGACTTCTCTTGCGGAAAGCCGTTCGGTATTAGAGTTTATTGCTCGCGGCTATGCAGATGCTTGGCTTCTGCTTAGCCGATTGGAAATAGACTGTGGAGAGGATGGGTGGCAAGAGAATGCAGCAGAGTACCTAAGACGCTATCTTCAAAATGAACCGAATGGATCAAACGCATACGAAGCATGGCAAGAGCTTCAAGGACTATACATGCGCCAAGGAGATGTAGTTGCGGGCTGCGGTGCATTCCTACGAATGGCTGAATTCTCTGAACCTCCTCTTGAGAGCATTAGTTCAATGGCAAATTGGCTAAATAGTACTTTTAAAACAAATCACAATCTCACGATAGATCAACGTTCTGCGGTATTTCTCCCTTTGGCTGAACTTATGAAGAAAAGGCTAGTTCATGCATCCGCGACTGATTTCTCGCGGCTAGGTTGGCTATTCTTGAATTGCGGGGATAAGGAAAGTGCCAAGCACTACGCACTTGAAGGCCTTAAAAGAGACGCAGGAAACACGCATTGTGCGAGGATAATTGAGCGTTTAGAGGAACGTTAGACCAGACAACACTCTTTCGTTTTGCTCTTGAGATAAGTTTAGCGCCATCTAAATCTCGGCTCATCGTCGCATTTGCAATGCAAATATTGCAAAGATTGAGAAGCACTTAAGACTTCAAACGAACGCTTTAGAGTTTGATCCACTCTCAGCTATCTGTCTGCCCGGTTTGTTCGTCCGATAAAATCCTCAATATCCATCTGCCGCTCATCAACACGGCTTGGCAGGGCTTTGCCAGCGAGCAACATGCGGACATAGCGTTCTGATACGCGCAGTTCGAGGGCGATTTCGATGGAGCCCAATCCTTCTTTGTGCAACCGGAGAGCCTCGATCTTGTTGTCGACCTGACGAAGTCGGGTTGGCACGTAGAATTTATCGCCAGGGAATTGCTCAATCAGTAGATCGGCAGTTTCCCGATCAAGGCGTGCAAGCGGATTATCTTCCGTCCAATGCAAGGGAACCTTGATCTCGATCCCCGGCAGTGTGGCCATCAGCACATCGACGACATCGCGGCCCACGATATCGGCAATCATGGCCATATCCTCGGTCAAAAGCTCAGCCATATCTCTCTCCCGTTCTGAGGCGCTTCAGATGCGCCATTCTGTTTTTGGTCAAGAGAACCGTAATGACCCGGCCATTCTTGAACACATAGCGCTTGCCTTTTGCTGTCAGTGCATCGGCTTTTGCTTGCACCGCATATGAGGTTTCAGAAGCGATCAGCTCGCGGATCGCTTCGATGTCCATGTCGAGCACCCGTTCCATATATCGAACAACAGCGTGATCCGTGACAAAGTCGGCAGATAATGGTTTGGTCACGAAACTCTCCGCACTATTTTCTTGAGGGCTTCAATCACCGGGCTGGCTTGTTCGAACGTCAGCTATTCGGGGTTATCAATGCCGGTCTCCTTCTTCACAAAGGCGCGCAAGGCCTCCTTGAAGGGAAGCTCCCAGTAGCCTTTCGCATCGATATTCTTGGCAATAGCGTACATCAGCCGGATATAGGACTTTGAGGAAGGTGGCCGGTGTTTGCCGTCTGTGCTTTTGGACTTCCAGCCCTGCCGCTTCAGCTCGCTCAACACGGCTGCCCGTTCGGTTTCGGTCATTCGACCAGAGCTGTCTTTGCCAGTAACACGCAGAAGCAAGGCCCGGTAGGTGGCGTCATCAAGCCCCAGTTCCTTCTTCGCAATATGGATTTTGGCAAGCGTTGGCGCACTAGGATGTCCCATACTGGCCTCCATCTACGGTGAGGCCCCAATCGCCCTTGGAGGGCTGGCAAACCAGCCCCTTGTTGCAGAGACGATTAAGAGTGTTGCGAGTGAAGTCCCCATCCAGACCAGCTCTTGCAGCCACATCCGCCGTCGTGGCCAAAAACTTCTGTTCGTCCGGTTCAATAAGATGCTGCAAACTATGCAGCACCTTCTTCTGAACATCAGATATCTGCACCATGTCCGTCCTCCTCATACGCTGGCGATATCGAGAGAAACAGGATTGCGCTCTTCACTTCCCTGCTGGCGCTTGTAGGCCCGGAAGTAGCTCTTCGATCCAGTTACGCGGAGTGCATCAGAAATGGCTTCCATGGCCTTGAGCCACTTCTCATCCTCAATATTGAGGCGGCGCAGGCCAAGGACACGTCCGGTTGAGATCTTGCCCTGCTTGTCAACCTGAAAGGCGTCATCGACCAAAGCGCGCAAATTGGCGTTGGCGTCCTTGCTCCATTCCTGAATGCACTCGTCAATCAGAGCTTTTGCCGCTTCCAGCTCAGGCCCGAAGGAAATGCTCTCATTAACAGCCACCACCAACTGGAGAGAGCCGTCATAGCTGTTGAGCGTCATGTTGCCTTTCTTGCCGCCGCGTTTGGCTCCGTATTTCTCGGAAATCAATTCGCGGAAGGCTTCCACATTGCCAAAGGCCTTTTGCTTGAATGCAGCCAACTGGGCATTCAATGTTTCCGCTTCAGCCATGAGGTCTCGAACCAAGGCATCCTCCTCGATATGCTCCGGTTTAACGGTCTCGATAGGGACCAAAGCTCCCTTGGCGTTTTCCATATATCCGTCCGGGATCTGCTTTTCTTGCGCTGACATGATAAAAATCCTTCTCAAATTAGGGTGAGATTCACTCTTCGTTCTCTATGTGATTTCCTGCTTTTTCCGGCCATGTCGGGAAAAGGATGATCTTGGGATCTTCAAGATGATCTGTGGTTAGAGGAATGGTTTGGGCCAACAGAGCCGCTTCCAGTCGCTTCGCCTTGTCCGATTGCGCACGTAGCAGATCAGCAAACCGCTGTGCGGCGACTGGCGGAAAGCCATCATTGTTGTAGGCGGCCACAAACCATTCCTGCAGAGCGCGGAGATATTCACTCAACATGCAGTGTTCTCCTCCCGGCCCGGATTGAGAGAACAGGTCTTGCATGCAATCCAGCGCTTAAGAAGAGCCGGATCACTGGTGGGAATGCTGGCCGTGCGGCAGTCCTCACAGTCGCTTTGCTTGATGTCGGAGCCCAAATGCGGGCAGAACACCCTGTCGCTGTAAGCGGCTATGATCTTGGCTTCCAGCCGATCAACCCGACCTCCTGCCTGCTCATACTTCCCAGCCAGATAAAGGCTGACCTGGGTGCGGCTGACGTCCAGCTCATCTGCAACGGCTTTCTTGGACCCCAACCTATCCAGTTGCTCTATGAGGAGGTCTTTTGCCGTTACTGACATGGAATGATCTCCCCTCGCTCACCAAGATTATGGTCGAAAAGACACCCCTTGTTGGCGCGATAGACTGGAGCAATCGGCCCTGTGTCCTTCAACAGACGAAACCGTTTGAAGCCGTTAGACGTAAGCTTTGTTCCCCTTGCCCTAACGGGTAGAACAGTCAAATAGTGAGCCTTTACAAGCGCGCAGAAATAGCGTTGCAGGTTATTGTCTGCATCTCTTTCGGAGCCGGAAGCTGCTGCCATGATAATGTCGCCAATCGTGAAAGCTCCCGACATGCGCATGGCATTCCATGCTCGTTGACGAAGGGTTTCGCGTGGCTTCCGGCATAATCCACGATCTGCTCGGATTGGTCCGGAGGTCACCTTGCCACCAGTTGCCAAAAGTGCTTTTCCATCATCAGTAAGCTGATAGCAGCCAAGTTCCACTCGCTCTAACAACCCACGTATGACCAGTCGACCTGCGCATTTGACAATCTCGTGCCGTTTGAAGTCAGACAGGGCATAGTCCAGATGATCAATGGTATGACACTGGCCATCCGACAGACGTCGCAGCATCGCATTGGATAGGTCGCCGACGGCCATCACATCACCTCCGGAACAGCAATGGGAAGATTGCGCTGGCGGTCGATGAGCAAGGTCTCGCCCACCATATCAGCCATGGTGAGACCGCCATCATCTGGCTCATTGCGGAGGCCGAACCGCTCAATATTGGCGATAGCCTCAAGAATTTCTCGGTTGTAGCCACCTGAGGCTTTGAGGATGAACTTGGTTAAGTCAGGGGCAACGGGCACTTCACAGCGACCAGAGATCAGAGCATTGACATCATCCTCAGAACAATTCTCGAACCGTACCTTCTGAGAAACACGCGAGGCGACCTGAGGAAAGCGTTTGAGATTGTCATTTACCTTACCCATACCAACCAGAATGGTCGGCAATTCAATCATGTCCGAAATGTCGCGAATAGTTTCCAGAATGGGAGACTTGCTGGAAACGTGGTCGGCTTCATCAATGACAAGACCAAAGGTTCTATTGGCCATCTGGGCTGAGGCCTGACGGCTCGCCAGTTCCTCCAGCGCCGTTTTGTATTTCTTCTGGAATGCATGAGGCGGCGTTACCCGCAAGTTTTCCAACAGCTCGGTCATAAACCAGTTGGGTGTCCATTCCTTCTTTGCCCGGAGATAAACACTTCCGGTCTGCGCAACCCAGTGTTTGAGGGTTGTCGTCTTGCCCAGCCCCGGTGCGCCATCCACGACAACAAGGCAGGCCTCATCAGCGCCACGCTGGCTAAGCCTATCCAAGGCTGAGAGAAAGCGCGAGACATTGCTGGTCTCGACAAAAACATTCCGCATCTGGTATTCTCCTTTTCAAGTTTTGCTGTCAGGCGGCGGCGCGGAGGACGGTTCGAAGGGCTTCCACGTCGACACCATTGAGACGGAACAGTTCCAAAGAGGTGCTGCGCTGGAGACATCCGGTCAGCACCTTTTTTCGTGATGGGGTTAGTTCTTCTGGATGTTCGATCACCCAAGCGGCCAGTTCCTCATCGGTTGAGAAAACGCGTTTGCGTGGCTTCGAGGGGGAGATCTCCAGAACAGGGGCTAGCTCGATCAATTCAAGGGATGCGTCGGCTTCACTCGATGTTGAGGCAAAGCCTTCCAGTATATTGAGATTTTCGGCTGGGTTATGCTCAAGCACCAGATCCGAGCGCAACTGGTCATCAACCTTGTCCATCTTGTCAGTAAGGCGGCGCTTCTGGGCACGAGCCCGTTTTTCGATAGCGGCCTGCTCGTAGGAAACAGAGACATAGCGCTCTTCATTGCCTGCAAACTCGGCAACACAGATCAGGCGACCCGGCAGCAGATCCCCATCCACCTCATCAATTTTGCGCACCCAGAGCTTGCTGGCATCTTTGACGTCATAGGCAACAATGACCTTATCGCCGTGATACTGCTCCAACGCCTGATGGAAATACTGGTTGGTGTTCCAGTTGATGAGGCACCGGTTGACCGTGCGGA